>CAJIYX010000130.1 GCA_905181725.1 Alphaproteobacteria bacterium UBA830 | reverse complement strand
CGTAATATTCCGGATACGCTTCGACCTCAGCGGTATACAGCCGGTATTTTTCATTCGGCGGGCCTCGAAGCCCTCGATGCGTTCTTCGACGTAGCTCATGAAATCCGGTTTCGACATTTCGCCATCGGTCACGATATCGATCCCGAGATCCGCCTGGCGTTTGACGATTTCGTTCACCCCCGAGATGATCTCTGCCTGATAGGCTTCGTCATCAAATGTGTCGCTGTCAAAGCGCGCCTTCATCGCGTCCAGCACGGGCAGCGTCCGTGGCAGGCTGCCGACATGGGTTGTGAGTATCCGGTCTATACTGCCCTGCATGGCGTTTCTTTTCCCGTGACGGAAGACAAACAATAGTGTCTACCGTGCCCGCGCTCTACCGCAACAATGTGTCTGTGGTACCATTGAAAAAATGCAGGACAGCGCGATGACCGACAACATCACCTATCTGTCGCCGAACGGGCAGAATACGAGCTTTGGCACCGGCACCGTGACACGGATGTTTGTCGGCACCGTTGACGGGGTCGTGACGCTGGACCGCAGGCTGCGCGGCAAGCCGTGGGCAGAGACCGCGCGGGGTCTGAAAGGGCTACATGTCGGCGCTTTGCTCCATGAGGAAGGCTCGGAAAGATTTTTCGCGGGCTGTCATGCCGATGGCGGGCTCTGGGTCAGCGAGGACGGCAGTAATTGGCGCCGGTTGACCGAGGGGCTCGCACACGATCATTTCTATTCGCTGGCGGCGCGCGAACATAATGGTGTCGTGACGCTGTTCGCCGGCGCGTCGCCTGCAGCCCTGTATCGCAGCGATGATCTTGGCGAGACCTGGTCGGAAATATCCGCCTTGCGCGCCGTGCCGGGGGCGGATGCGTGGACCTTTATCCCGCCGCCGCATCACCCGCATCTAAAAAACCTCGTGTTTCACCCGACCGAACCGGAAACGTTTTTCGTCTTGGTGGAGCAGGGGGCACTGCTGAAAACCACGGATGACGGTGCGACCTGGACCGAGCTTAACGCCTATGCCAGCGCGGAAGATACGCTTTGGCACGAAGTCCACCGTCTGATGATCCACCCGTACGATCCGGACCTGATGTATCTCGCGACCGGGGAAGGGTTGTTCCGCACCCGCGATGGCGGCGAGAGCTTCGTCAACGTGCATCACCGCGGCGAACGCATGGGTTATCCGGAATTTCTGTTTCTCGATCCGTCCGATCACAAAACGATCTGGATGGGCGGTTCGCACCTCAACCCGACCGAATGGTTCAGGGACGGCATCGCCGATTCAACGATCCTGCAAAGCCGCGATCAGGGCGACAGCTGGACCGAGCCCAATGCAGGCTTCCCCAACCCGGTGATCGGCGCATTCGAGGCGATGAGCATGCATCTGTGGTATGGCGGCATGATGATCGTTATCGGCACCGCTACCGGCGAGATCTGGGCAACCGACGATTACTGCCGCTCTTGGGTGTGTCTCGATGACGACGTGCCGTCGCTGTCGAAGGAAGATCACCATTTGCCGTTCATGTCCGACGCGGACCGGGCGGCAGCGATGGCCGCGCGGGGGCTATAGCCGGAGGAAGCGTCAAGGGCCTTCCCTCAATCTTTCATCAGTCCCATTTGTCGCCCCGGCGTTGTGCCGGGATGACACTGGTGTGTTCAGCGGAAAAGAAAAACGGCGGCCCGTGAGGACCGCCGTTTGAATTTTTCGAGATTGAGACCGATCAGGCGTTGCGGCGCCGCCGGGCATAACCGAGACCGATAAGGCCGAGCCCGAGGACCGCGAGCGTGCCGGGTTCGGGCACGGCTGTCGACGCGATCGTAAGATCGCCGGTTTCCAAACTCCCGGTTCCGCCGTTGCCGTCTGAAAAGAATAGGGAGAAAAAGCTGATGGGAAAATCCGTCGGATTCGGCTGGGTCAGCAGCAAAGAATCGTCGGTTATCGCTGATGATCCTCCTGCAGTCTATTCGATAAGGAGCTCAGCAATTTCGAGTTGCATCCCACCGATATCGGCACCGGAAATCTCTTCCAAGAAGACCTGCGCCTCAAATCTGTACTAGTCGCCGACACTGATGTTTTCGCCCCGGATGCCGATAAATGCGTTGATACCGGTCGCCGAGTAGCCGCCGACCGTCACCGAAATGGTGGCGGCGCCGTCACCGTAGGCACCCAAACTGGTATCGCCCGGAAAATCGTCAGTCGCGGCTGGGTCGACCGTAAATTCGAATCTTGCTATCTGGCCCAGAAACGCATCGAACGCCGCATCACCGGTTGTGACGGCGATGGTGCCTTCATAAACGAAGGTAATCGGCGTAGCCTGGGCGCCGGTGACGGAAACCGCTGCGAGGGCCATCAGCGCGCCGGTGGCGATGGCGGCTTTCTTGGCAACCCGATGGCCGGAGAAACTGATCTGGTGAAACATGTCCTACCTTTTGTGTACTGAGCATACCGGGCAGAATATCCTGGGCTTTTTTAATGCAACAATCATGCAAGTTATGGGAAGTGAGCATTATCGAAGACATACGATTGCATGCGCCCGTGCAGTTGGAGAAAAGCGTAAAAAATTCCTACACTTAGGTGATGAATTCGCGGTATTTGGCTGGGTCAGGACCGCCGCAGATTGACCATCCCGACACCGGCCAGGACCAGCCCGATGGCGGCCCAGAAGAACAGGCTGTGGGTTTCACCCAACAGGGCGACCCCGAAGGCGACGCCGAACCCGACGGACAGGAAATTGGCCTGGGTCATATAGGTCGGCCCGGCGATCCGGATGAGTTCGAAAATCGCATAGAAATTCACTGCCGCCAGTACGGAATGTGCGAGCAATGCCTGCTCGCCGATGGTCAGCGGCCAGCCCGGTGTCTGGAACTCACCCAAGACCAGCGTTAGCGGCAGGGCGAAGAGCGCCGCGGCAAACAGCGTGCCGCTGGACAGCGTGATTGAATCGACATTCTTCGGACGTGATTTCTCCGACAGCGCCACATAGGCAATTGCATGAAGCAGCGGTGCGCCGAAGCCGATCAGCACCCAGATCGCCAGCGACTGGTCGGGCAGGCTCGATTTCGGCAGCACGATCAGCAGCACGCCACCAAACCCCATCAGGATGCCGGTGGCGCGCAGCCACAGAAACTTTTCCAGCCGGATAAACAGGCTCATCAGATAGGTGAATATCGGCACGAAGGTCATGATGACCGCCATCAGGCCGACCGCGAGTTTTCCCTGAACCGTGTACAGGATCATGTTGGCCAGCGTGAACCGCACGAGACCGAGCTTCAGGTAATAGGGCAGGTCGGCGCGGGCGAACCGGGGGCGCCTGCCGCGGAGGATGCCTGCAAGAAACAGCCAGCTTCCCGCCAGCAGCGTGAACCAGAACAGGTAGCTTACCGGGCGTACCCCGTCGGTGATGGCAACTTTTATCAACACGAAGAAGCTGCCCCAGAGCGCGCCGATCAGAAACAGCAGCGCAACAGGCAATAGTCCGGGTGGATTTGGTGAAGCGGATTTTGGCGACGTATCGGACGTCACGCGGCGTTCCGATAACCAAACGCGTATGCGGAAGGAGTATTCATTGCCTGTTTATGCGCCGGAATCGGGCACCACAAAAGGCCCCTCGGGGGGAAACCCTCGGTAAAAGCCTGTACCGCAGAACTACTAACCGTCAGCTTCGCGTCGGTTCGAGAACGCGTCCCCGAACATGTCGGGCGTTATGCCGCGCGCTCGAGGCAATTCACACCGAGCCCGCCGAGCCGTGGACCGTTGAAGGGCTCGCCCGCATCGCCGGCATGTCTCGAACCGTCTTTGCCACCCGTTTCAACGCGCTCGTCGCCGACCCACTGCTTGCTTACCTGACCGACTGGCGCATGCAGCTCGCGCGGCGCCGGTTGCTGGAATCCGACCTGCCGATCATCGATGTCGCCGAACGCACGGGGTACAAGTCGGAGGCGTCGTTCGGGCGGGTGTTTAAACGCCATTTCAACGCGCCGCCGGCAGGTTTCCGGCGTGCAGGCGGGGAAAGCGCCGTTACGTAAGCCAGATCAAAAACTGAGTTTAAACTAAAAACCCGGCGGAACCATGGTCCCGCCGGATTTAAATGTCTGCCGTCTCAGGCGGTAAAGGTCGGCAGCTTACGCTCCTTCTTCCACCGTCCAGGTGCGGCCCTTGCGCAGCATGTCGTTCAGGCTGCCTGCTGGGTTTGCGGTTTTGACTTCGGCGAGCTGCTCGTGCACCGCTTCGTCAAATGCCTTGGCGGGGTTGTTGTAGAGCACGCCGAGTGCCACCGGGAATTCCGGCTGTTTCATGTCGGCCAGCATCATGGCGAGGATCTTGTTGGTCTGGTCATGGACCAGGATATCGGCCTCGGTCACGCCGTTCTCGCCGATGGTCACGGCCTGAATGCCGAAACCGTCTTCGCTTTTGGCGAGGCCCTTATCGCTGTCCGCGCCGAATATCAGCGGCTCGCCATGTTCGACCGAGATCGAATTGTCTTTAACCACCTTCTTGCCAGTCCAGCCGTCGAACACGCCGTCATTATAGACGATGCAGTTCTGGATGATCTCGACCAGCGAGGCGCCCTTATGGGCGTGTGCGGCCTTGAGCACACCGGGCATCTGTTTCAGGTTGGTGTCGAACGTGCGGGCGACGAACCGGGCACCGGCGCCGAGCGCCAGGCTGAGCGCCGTCAGCGGGGCATCGACCGAGCCCTGCGGGGTTGACGGCGACCGTGTGCCGAGCTGGCTGGTCGGCGAGTACTGACCCTTGGTCAGGCCGTAAATCTCGTTATTGAACAGCAGCAGGTTGAGATCGACGTTGCGGCGAATGGCATGCATCGTGTGATTTCCGCCGATCGACAGCGCATCGCCGTCCCCCATCACGACCCAGATGTCGAGATCGGGATTGGCGAGCTTCGCGCCGGTGGCAAGTGCCGGCGCGCGGCCATGGATCGTATGGAAGCCGTAGGACGCCATGTAGTAGGGGAAGCGCGCCGCGCAGCCGATGCCGGAGAAAAAGACCAGCTTTTCCAGCGGAATTTGCAGTTCGGCGAGCGTGCGGTGCACACCCTTGATGATGGCGTAATCGCCACAACCGGGGCACCAGCGGATTTCCTGATCCGACGCGTAATCGTTGGGCTTGAGCGCTTCGACAGGAGCTTCGATATTCATCGGTTTATCCTTCTATCCGCGAGCGGATTTCGCGTTCGAGGGTCGATACCTTGAAGGGCTGACCCGTGATTTGCGTAATGCTTTCGGCATCGACCAGGAACTTGGCGCGCAGCACGTTGACCATCTGGCCGTTATTCATTTCCGGCACGATGATGCGGTCGAACTTCGACAGCAGCTCTTCCAGATTGGCCGGGAACGGCCAGACGTGGCGAATATGGATGTGCGAGACGCTGAGACCGTCTTTGACGCAGCGGCCGACGGCCTGATTGATCGCACCGAACGTCGAGCCCCAGCCGACAACGGCGAGCTTGCCGCTGTCTTCGCCGCTAGCGACCGCCTGTGCCGGGATATCATTGGCGATGCCGTCGATCTTAGCGGCACGGACCTTGGTCATCCGGTGATGGTTATCGCTGTCATAGGAGATATGACCGGAATCATAATCCTTCTCGATGCCGCCGAGGCGATGCATCAGGCCCGGCGTGCCGGGAATGGCCCAGTTCCGTGCGAAAGTTTTCTCGTCCCGCAGATAGGGATGGAACCCTTCGGGATCGGTGCGGAACTCGACCGGGAACGGCTCGACATCGTCGGCGTCCGGAATTTCCCATGGCTCGGCCGCATTGGCGAGATAACCGTCGCTGAGGAAGATCACCGGTGTCATGTATTTGACCGCAAGGCGAACGGCCTCGATCGCGGTCTCGAAGCAGTCACCCGGCGTAGCCGAGGCGACGACCGGCAGCGGTGTGTCCCCATTGCGACCCCAAACGGCCTGGAACAGATCGGACTGCTCGGTCTTGGTCGGCAGTCCGGTGGACGGTCCACCGCGCTGAACATTGACGATCACCAGCGGCAGTTCGGTCACCAGCGCCAGGCCAATGGCTTCGGTCTTGAGGGCGATACCCGGACCGGACGACGATGTTAGGCCGAGCTTGCCGGCGTAGGACGCGCCGATGGCCGAGCACACCGCGGCAATTTCGTCTTCCGCCTGGAACGTGGTGACGCCATAGGGCTTCAGGTTTGTCAGCGTATGCAGCAGGGCAGAGGCCGGCGTGATGGGGTAGGAACCGAGGAACAGTTCCAGCCCGGCTTTCTTCGCGCCCGTGATAAGGCCCCATGCGGCAGCTTCGGTTCCCGTTATGGCGCGGTAGGTACCGGGCGCGACTTTGGCGCGCGGTACGATATAGGACTCGACGCCGGACGGCAGTTCGACCGTCTCGCCGTAGGCATGGCCCGCGTTCATCGCGGCGATATTGGCGGCCGCGATATTCGGCAGTTTGCCGAAGCGCTGGTTGACCCATTCCACGGTCGGCTCACGGTCGCGGTCGTACATCCAGCACATCAGCCCGAGCGCCCAGAAGTTTTTGCAGCGCGTGGCCTCCTTCGACGACACATCGCAATCTGCAACGGCGGCATTGGTCAGCTTGTTGATCTCAATCGCGATGAGGATGTGGTTGTCCAGCGTGCCGTCTTCGAGCGGGTTCTCGGTGTAGCCTGCGCGCGCGATGTTGCGCTCGGAGAACGCATCCGAGTTCAGGATCACGGTGCCGCCCCTAGGCACATCTTTCAGATGTACTTTGAGCGCCGCGGGGTTCATCGCCACCAGCACGTCCGGGTCGTCGCCCGGCGTCTGGATGTCGAACGACGCAAAGTTGATCTGGAACGCCGAGACGCCGAACGTGGTTCCGGCCGGCGCGCGGATCTCCGCTGGGAAATCCGGGAAGGTCGCGAGATCGTTGCCCATCAGGGCGGTGGATTGCGTGAATTGAGTACCGGTGAGCTGCATGCCGTCGCCTGAATCGCCGGCGAACCTGATGACAACCGAGTCGAGAGCTTTCCGCCCTCCGTCTTCGGTGGAGGCAACGTTTGTGGCCATGGAACCTGATCCAGTTAATTATATGTGTACGAACAAATTAGGTGGGCGCTTCTTCCTCGTCAAGCCGTGCAGCGGTGGTCAGACCCAAATATTAATATCGTATGGGAATGCCAAGCGTTCTC
>CAJIYX010000129.1 GCA_905181725.1 Alphaproteobacteria bacterium UBA830 | reverse complement strand
AGCTGCTGTGAATGCCGGCAACAAGCTGGTGTTCTTCGGCAATGGCGGCAGTGCCGGCGACGCGCAGCATCTCGCGACCGAGCTGGTCTGTCGTTACAAGGTAAACCGGCGCGCACTGCCGGCGATTGCCTTCACCACCGACACATCGCTGCTGACGGCCGCGGCGAACGACTTCGGCTACGAGACTATCTTTGCGCGCCAGGTTGAAGCATTGTGCAAACCGGGAGACGTCGCAATCGGCATTACGACATCCGGGCAAAGTCCCAATGTAACGCTGGCGCTGGAAACCGCCCGCGACATGGAGGTCGTCCCGGCCGCGCTGAGCGGGAAAGACGGCGGGAAGCTGGTCGGGCTTGCCGATCCCCTACTGATTGTCCCGTCGGAAACGACGGCACGCATACAGGAAATGCACATCATGCTCGGTCAGATGCTGTGCGATATTCTCGAACGGAAATGCGCCTGATGACGGCGCCCGATCACGCTGCCCTCGCCGCGCGCATTGGCGACCTTCCAACGGCAAAGGTGGTCTGCGTCGGCGATGTCATGCTCGATCGCTTCGTATATGGCGATGTCAGTCGTGTGTCTCCCGAAGCGCCGATCCCGGTATGCCGCGTGACGAACGAGACCGCGATGCTCGGCGGTGCCGGCAATGTCGTGCGCAACCTGGTGTCTGTGGGGGCGTCCGTCACGTTTGTCAGCGTGATTGGCGACGATGACATTGCCCGTGACGTCGATGTGCTGCTGCGTGATCTTGCGGGTGTGACGCGGACGCTGATTGCCGAAAAAGACCGGCCGACGACCAGCAAAATTCGCTATGTCGCCGGTGGCCAGCAACTGCTTCGCGCCGACCGGGAGGTCACGACGCCGATTACCGACGATGTGGCCGATGCGGTATTCCGCGCGGCGGAGAATGCGCTCAAAGATGCTGGTGCGCTGATCCTTTCCGACTATGGCAAGGGTACGGTGACCGACGGTCTGGTGGCGAGACTGATCGCGGCGGCAACCGCCGCCGGGAAGCCGGTGATCGTTGATCCGAAATCGCGCGATTTTACGCGCTATGCCGGGGCTAGCCTGATTACGCCGAACCTGAAAGAGCTCGGCGAAGCCGCAGAAGGCGAGCTGTCATCGGAGGAAGCTATTGTCGATGCCGCCCGTGGTTTGCTGGCGGGTGCGAATATTGGGGCCATGCTGGTAACCCGCGGCGCGCAGGGCATGTCGCTGATCACAGCCGATAGCGCAGATCATTTCCCGTCGCGGGCGCGCGAGGTGTTCGATGTTTCGGGCGCGGGCGATACGGTTCTTGCCTTGCTGGCGGCCGGGATTGCGGCGGGCGTGCCGGCGCTTGAGGCAGCCCAGCTTGCCAACGTGGCGGCGGGTGTTGTCGTCGGCAAGATCGGTACGGCGGTGGTATATGCCGACGATCTGCTCGAAGAACTGAACGACATGACAGGCCGTAGCGGCCCGCAGCCGCCGCTGCGCCTGGACGCGGCGCTCGACCGGATACGGATGTGGAAAGCCCGTGGCGAGAAAGTCGGTTTCACCAATGGCTGCTTCGATCTCCTGCACCCCGGGCATGTTTCGCTTCTGGCGTCGGCGCGGTCGGCCTGTGACCGGCTGGTAGTCGGGTTGAATTCCGATGCGTCTGTGAAGCGGCTTAAAGGCGAAAACCGTCCCATGCAGAACGAGGCCGCGCGTGCCGCGGTGTTGTCATCGCTGGAGACCGTGGATCTGGTTGTGATCTTTGACGAGGACACGCCGGAGGCTTTGCTGCACGAGGTGCGCCCTGATATTCTGATAAAGGGCGCCGATTACACGATCGAGACGGTTATCGGTGCCGATCTGGTGCAGTCCTATGGCGGCAGGGTTGTCCTGGCAGAGATCGTCGAGGGGTTCAGTACCACGGCGACCATCGCCCGGATGAACGCACCCTGACGGGGAGACAACCCTATCGTTATTGAACATATATTTTACGGAGTGGCCTGGGCATCCTTCGGCCTGCTGCATTCCGTGCTGGCCGCAGGCAGCGTCAAGAACCGTCTGGCGTTCGGGCGCTATCACCGGCTTGCCTATAACGGTTTCGCGCTAGTGCATCTCTGTATCGTCTGGTGGCTGGGGCGGATCTGGCTGTCCGCTGCGCCGCCGTTCGACGTAGCAGCCCTGATCGGCGATGGCGCGACGCTTCTGGGGCTCGGGATCATCGCGATCGCGTTGATGGGGTATGACCGGGGCCGGTTCCTCGGGACGACGCAAATCCGGTCGCCTGGCGATGAACCGGACGAAGACCTTAAGACGGGTGGATTGCTCCGCTATGTCCGCCACCCGCTGTATAGCGGTCTTTTTCTGGTGCTCTGGGGTCATGCACAGACTGAATTTGCGCTGGCAACTGCCGTGTGGGGCAGTGTCTATCTGCTGATTGGTACGTTGTATGAAGAGCGGCGACTGGCCGATCGATACGGCGATGCATATGTCGAAGACCGGCGTCGTGTCCCGGCGTTTATCCCCAGGCGTGGCCGGGTCTGGGAAGAGTAGAAGCCCGAATTAAATTTAGAGACTAAATTTCAAGACAGCGGGAGACGCGATAGGTCGATCGCTCCATGCAGACGCCGTGTTTCTGCGCGGCCTGTTGAAAATAGCTGTCCGCGCGTTCCCGCGTGCGCTGAGCATCGCGGGCAATCAGCGCGCGCATGCACTGGTAATAGGGCGCGGTGCGTTTTAGGTAGCCGGATTTCCGGCAGTTTAGCGATGCAAAATTCCGTTTTTGCAAAACCGAATGCGTTGCCCGCATTTCCGACATCGCACTCGCACTGACCACGAGCGGTAATTTAGTCGTTTTGGGTACCGTGCAGCCAACCGCAAGCAATCACATCACTATGACTGCGCCAACCCGCATCATAACTATGGCCCTGTTCGTTTAGTTTTGTTTCTTTATTTGTGTTGTTTTTCCACACGTTATAGCTGGACTATCTCAGATAAAAGACATGCATACAATCGTCATTGGGGCGCCTCAGCCGAGATTGCTCAGACGGTTGGTGGCGGCCAGCGCGAAGCGGATAAGCTGGCGGCGCTTGCGGTTGGTATTCAGCTTGCGCGTCAGGCTCTCGCGCCGCACCGCGGCGGCATAGGGATCGGCGACGATCAGGCCGCAATCTTCCGGCATCATTTCCACCGGAAACCCTGGGGGGACGGCAAAATAGAACCGTTCACAGAACGCCAGATATTCGTGCC
>CAJIYX010000128.1 GCA_905181725.1 Alphaproteobacteria bacterium UBA830 | reverse complement strand
ACGAAATGCACTCGGTGACCATCGCCCAATGGGAGGTCGCGGCCTGAGTCTTTTAGTAGTCGGGTGGCTGTCGGCTGGCCATTAGGTGGTGCCGGACGTTCAAGGGCTGACGCCGTGGAATTTGGTCTGTATAGGTCTCGGTCATTACAGCATGAACCGGCGGAGGGCCCATGGACCAGAGAGACGACAAGAAAAATACGGATGTCGAAACATCGACAGGCGAGGAGGCAACGCCCCCGGAACCCAAAGGACCGCCCCTCGGTCACACGTTGGAAGATCACGAATACGGCGACGTATTTTTCCACGAACACGGGCCGGATGCCGATCATGACCACGATTCCGACTTCGACGGCCCGCTCGAAGAGAACCCGCTGTGGATTGCCGATAACGTTCGTCTGAACAGTGTCGGCATCGATGTCGGATCGTCCGGCACCCAGGTGATCTTTTCGCGACTACACCTGCGCCGTATGGCCGAAGACATGTCCAGCCGCTATTTTGTGGTCAAGCGAGAGACGCTTTTCCAGTCTCCCGTTGTCCTGACGCCGTATGAGAGCGAAACCCGGATTTCAGATGTTGAACTGGGAAAAATTCTGGACGATGCCTATGAAGCGGCAGGTCTCAGCCCAGACGATATTGATACCGGTGCCGTGATCCTGACCGGCGAGGCCCTGCGCCGGGAGAATTCGCAGGCGATTGCGGCGACCGTGTCGCAGAAGGGCGGCGATTTTGTCTGTGCGACGGCCGGCCATCACATGGAAAGCATGCTGGCGGCGTTCGGCTCCGGTGCTGCCGCCGCGTCGCAGGATGGCGACAAACGCATTCTGAATGTCGATATCGGTGGCGGGACGGCAAAATTGGCGATCCTCGAAAAGGGTCAGGTCAAGGTAACGGCAGCGGTTCATATCGGCGGGCGTCTTCAGGTCGTTGACGAGGACGGTGTGATTGTCAGGCTTGATCCCGCCGGCCGCACGCACGCGGCCCGCGCCGGTTTCGACTGGTCCCTCGGTGACAAAGTGACGTCTGAAGATCTTGATGCGGTCGCCGACGGCATGGCGGCGACGCTGATAGATGCGCTGGTGACGCGCCCGATCCCGCAGGACCTCGAAAACTTCTATCTCACCGATCCGATTCTCGACTGGGGACGCATTGACGGTGTTATGTTCTCCGGTGGCGTTGCGGAATACGTGTATCGTCGTGAGGAGAACGATTTTTGCGATCTGGGGCGGCGCCTCGGCCATGCGATTGCGCGCCGGCTCGAAGCTGATGCCCTGCCGTGGCCGACATTGCCGGCAGGTGAATGCATCCGCGCGACAGCCCTTGGTGCGTCGGAATATTCGGTCCAGCTATCGGGTAATACCTGCTTCATTTCCGATCCTGCGGAATTGCTGCCGCGCCGGAACCTGCAGGTCATCCAGCCACCCTATGACTGCCCCGAGGAGATCGTGGCGGAAGATGTCGCCCAGGCCGTTAAAACCCATCGCCGCGCGTTCGAGGTCGATAATGACGACCGCGAAATAGCGCTGTCGTTCCACTGGAAGGGTCTGCCGGCCTATGAGCGCATGCATGCGTTTGCGCAGGGCCTGGTGCTCGGCCTCGACGATATGATCGCCGCCGGGAAGCCGCTGTATATCGTGCTCGACGGAGATATCGCGCAGTCACTGGGGTATATCCTCAAAGACGAACTGGATGTGCCTGTCGGTGTTCTGGTGATCGACGGGGTAGTGCTCTGGGATTTCGACTATATCGACCTTGGCAAGATCCGGTTGCCGTCGCGGACGGTGCCGGTGACGATCAAGTCGCTGGTGTTCTCGGACGACCCGCGTTCGGGCCAGAGACTGGATCATGAACACGGCCATGCGCACGATCATGGCGACGGGCACGGGGATAGCCATCATCACCATCATGGTGATCAGGGTGATCAGGGTCATAGCCAAAGCCAAAGCCAAAGCCAAAGCCAAAGCCAAAGCCACGTCCATGTGGACGGCGATACGCCTGATGATCCGCTCGGTCATAGCCACGGTCTCAGCCACGATCTCAACGACGAGCAGTGACGCGCGGTCGGTAACGATAATCCCTGGGGCGGGCCCGAAGTGGGCCAGGAGCGGATCGTGCTTTTGCCGGTCTTGGCAGGGACGGTCAAATGAGTTTAAAAACGAGTCAGATAACAACCGCCCCACCCAGTTTGCGTGCGGGTTTGAACCATAAGAACAAGGATCGGGATCGATGACGGACGACAACACGAAAAGTGCAATCGTATCGGATGAAATGGCGAAGAAATTTGCCTCCGAAAAGGAAACACCTTACGTCTGTTGGGTGCGCGATCAGGGCCTCGATATCATTGATTCCGTCTATGTGAAGAACCTCTACACGGTCGATCTAAAACCGTGGGCACGTCGCGAAGGCAAGGGTGTTTATCTCAATCATGACGCCTCACGCACGACGAACGATTGCTATGTCTGCGAGATCGATCCCGGCAAGAAACTGGCGCCGCAGCGCATGCTGTTTGAAGAAATGATCATGATCCTGTCGGGCCGTGGCTCGACCAGCGTCTGGAACGACAAGGGTGAGCGGATCACCTTCGAATGGGGCCCCGGCGCGCTATTCGCGATCCCGCTCAATTGCTGGCACCAGCATTTCAATGCATCGGGGAAGGAGCCGGCCCGCTTTGTCGCCGTCACCAACGGCCCGCCGATGTTCAACGTGTATGAAGAACCTGAGTTCGTCTTCAACACTGCCTATGATTTCAAGGGGCGCTTCAACGGAGAGCCCGACTATTTCGCCGCGAAGTCCGAGACCGAGGGTTTCAAGCTGGTCACGAACTTCGTGCCGGACGCCGTCAATCTGCCGCTGATTACCGCGAAAGAACGCGGCGCCGGCGGCGGGCATATCCGTTTCAACTTCGCCAAGAGTTCGATGAACGCACATATTTCGCAGTTCCCGATCGGGACCTACAAGAAGGGTCACCGGCATGGCCCCGGCGCGCATGTCATCATCCTGTCGGGTGAAGGCTATTCGCTGATGTGGCCGGATGGAGAAGAGCCGCGTTACTATCCGTGGGAAGTCGGCACCATGATCGTGCCGCCGAATATGTGGTGGCATCAGCATTTCAACACCGGGCCAACGCCGTCGCGCTATCTCGCGTTCAAATACGAAGGGGTGGCTGTGCGCAACGCGCAGGGTGTGCCGAAATCCTGGATTTCGTCCCGTATCGGCGGCGATCAGATCGACTATGCCGATGAAAGCGAATTCGTCCGCTCAAAGTTTACCGACGCGCTGACAGAGCAGGAACTCGTGCATGACATGGATCAGTTCTATGAGGCCGAAATCCCTGACCTGCCCCCCAAACCGGTTGCTGCTGAATAGCGGATTGTCTGCGCTTCGTCGCGGGTCGCCAAAAATCTGAGGAACGTATTTGATGTCGGCTTGGAACGAGATGGTTTTCGACGCGGCAGCGGATGGCCATATTCGCGAGGAGCTGGATCTCGCGCGGCACCCCCCATGGCACGGTGGATAATGTGCTGTGCGTGCATTCGCTGCGGCCGAACACGATGCGGGGCCACATAACCCTGTACCGCTCGATCCTGCCAATACGCTGCCGATCTGGCTTCAGGAAACCATCGGGTCCTACGTCTCGATCCTCAATGATTGCGAATATTCGCTGGCGAATCACTCGGCCAATGCGCGCCACCTGATCAGCGATGCGGCGCGAGCCGACACAATCGAAAAAGAATTGCATGCCCACCGCCCGCAGGATGCTTTTGTCGGCGGGGAACTGGCGCTGCTGCAATATGCCGAAAAACTGACCCCGTCGCCGGCGAAAATGCAGGAGAGCGATATCGTCCCCGTGCGCGAAGCCGGTATAGATGATGCCAGGTCCTCGAAGCTAACCAGATTGTCTGTTATGTGAACCGGAGCCTCAACGGCTTGGGCGTGACGACCGATGGTGATATCGTGGACTATTACGCCGGGGACGATAATACGGCATAAAGCCCTCACAGTTGTTTCCACGGCTCTTTCCTGCATGTTGATCCGCGCACCCAGAGAACCCAGATGACGACGGCGCGCTTCAAATCAATCGATCCCGCTGCCATCCCGATCGTCGATATCGGCCTTCCTGAGTGAATATTTTCTCTGGCTTTCGGTGGTCGAACTGTATTCGCTGATGTAGCCGTGGGCTAAAAGTCATGCACAACTGGGACGATGAATGACACAGGATACGACACCGGTTCTAATTTCCGGCGGTGGGCCGGTTGGCCTTGTGCTGGCGATGGAGCTCGCGGGGCGGGGCGTGCGCAGTATTCTGGTCAATACCGAGCCGACGACGGCCGTTCACCCGCAGGGCAATACCCATAACGCGCGAACGATGGAGCATTACCGGCGTCTCGGGATTGCCGACAGGGTGCGCGCGGTCGGGTTGCCGCAGGATCTGACCACGGATGTGATCTATCTGACCCGGTTCACCGGACACGAATTTGCACGTATTCCGATGCCGTCCTCGACAGAGAAGAAGCGCCGTATTGCCGCGCGCGATATGTCGTTCCTGACGCCGGAACCGATCCATCGCTCATCGCAGTTTTATGTCGAGACCGAACTTTTTGCCCATGCTGAAACGCTACCCGAGATCGGTCTACGGTTCGGCTGGGAGCTGATTGCCTTCGATCTGCAGGATGACGGCGTCCTGTCGACCATCCGGAACGCCGAAACCGGCGAGACCGAAACGATCGCCAGCCGGTGGCTCGCCGGGTGTGACGGTGCGCAGGGCTATACCCGCCGCGCGCTAGAAATACCCTACCGGGGCGAAGGCGGCGACGAGGTCGCGTTCTTTATCGGTCGCATGCTGTCGGTCTATATCGACGCGCCGGGCATCTACGATGTGATGAAGGTGGATCGCGTATGGCAGTACTGGACCGTCAACGGTGATGGCAGGATGTGCATCGTTACCCTCGACGCTAAGGGCAAGTTCGTTGTTCTGACCAGGTACCCGGAATCTGGGGAACCGGATGAGGCGGACATCATCCGCGATATTCGCAATGCCATGGGCGCAGAGATCGACATCGAGATTATCTCAGTCCGGGAATGGACCGCGGGCAACGCGCTGGTCGCTGACCGATACGGCGATGACCGGGTGATGCTCGCGGGAGATGCCGTGCACCTGTTTACGCCGACCGGCGGGTTCGGCATGAATACCGGCATCGAGGATGCGGTCAATCTCGGCTGGAAGTTTGCGGCGGTTCATCATGGCTTTGCGCCCGAGGCGGTACTGTCGACATATGAGACGGAGCGTCGGCCAATCGGTATCAGGAATACGCAGTCATCGCGCAAACTGGCGAGCGATGTAGCCACGATCGAGGTGCCGGAAGCGCTTGAGCAGGACACCGAGGAGGGCGTGCGTGCCCGTGCCGAACTGGGCCGGCATCTGTCGGGCTTTACGGAAGAATTCGCCTCACTCGGCATTCAGCTTGGCGCACGCTATGACGCATCACCCCTGATCGTCGCCGACGGCACGAACCCGCCGCCGGATTCTGCCGTCGATTATGTCCCGAGCGCCTGCCCCGGCGGACGGGCTCCGCATGTGTGGCTGGATGACGGCGCGTCGATTCACGATCGGTTCGGGAAATGGTTCACGCTGCTGAAGTTCGGGATGGCAGATACCAATACGGCCTCATTCGGAGCCGCGGCTTCGGCACAGAATGTACCGCTCGACATCATCGATATCTCCGAACAGGCAGCGCGTGATTTGTATCAGTGTGGCTTCGCGCTGATCCGGCCGGATCACCATGTCGCCTGGCGCGGTGATGCGCTTCCAGCGGACGCGGCGGCGCTTATTCGCCAGGTTTCAGGGAACAATCTGTAAGAGGACCCTGAGCGACCCCTTATAGAGATCAGACCAGCGTTGCTTCAGTCGCGGCTTTCATTTCGTCTTCTGTGACACCGTCGGCGAGCTCGACCAGCTTCAGCCCGCCTTCAACAACATCAAAAACACCAAGATTGGTGATGATGCGGTCGACCACGGCGCGCCCGGTCAGCGGCAGCGTGCATTCTTTCAGCAGCTTGGACTCACCGGCCTTGCTGGCGTGATCCATGACAACGATGACGCGGCGGACGCCGGCGACGAGATCCATCGCGCCGCCCATGCCTTTGACCAGCTTGCCCGGAATCATCCAATTGGCAAGATCACCGTTCTCGGCGACTTCCATCGCGCCGAGGATGGCCATATCGATCTTGCCGCCGCGGATCATCGCGAAGGACTGGTCGCTGCCGAAATAGGATGTGCGATCCATTGCCGTGACGGTCTGCTTGCCCGCATTGATGAGATCCGCGTCGATCTCGTCCTCGGTCGGGAAGGGGCCGATGCCCAGCATCCCGTTTTCGGATTGCAGCGTCACGTCGACGCCTTCGGGAATATAATTACTCACCAGCGTCGGAATACCGATGCCGAGGTTCACGTACCAGCCGTCCCGCAGTTCTTGCGCTGCGCGTTCGGCCATCTGATTGCGATCCCACATATCTCTGATCCTTCCCTTAAGCCGCTCTGACGGTACGCTGTTCGATGCGCTTTTCATGATCGCCCTGGATCAGCCGGGTGACATAGATGCCCGGTGTGTGGATCAGGTCGGGGTCCATCGAGCCGGTCGGGACGATTTCTTCGACTTCGGCGATGCAGATCTTGCCGCAGGTCGCCGCCGGTGGGTTAAAATTCCGGGCGGTCTTGCGGTACATCAGGTTGCCTTGTTGGTCACCCTTCCAGGCCTTGACGATGGACAGGTCGGCCACCAGGCCACGCTCCAGAATGTACTGCTCGCCGTCGAACTCTTTCTCTTCCTTGCCATCGGCAATCACGGTTCCCACACCGGTCTTGGTGTAGAAGCCCGGAATGCCCGCGCCGCCTGCCCGCATGCGTTCGGCGAGAGTGCCCTGCGGGTTGAATTCAAGCTCAAGCTCACCGGCCAGATACTGGCGCATGAATTCGGCATTTTCGCCGACATAGGACGAGATCATTTTTTTGACCTGCTTGGTCTCCAGCAACAGACCCAGGCCGAAATCGTCGACCCCGGCATTGTTCGACGCGACGGTCAGGTTCTTCGTACCCGCATCGCGGATGGCGGCGATCAGCAGTTCGGGAATGCCGCACAGGCCGAAGCCGCCGGCCGCGATCGTCATACCGTCTGCCAAAACGCCGTCCAGCGCTTCTGCGGCGGAGCCGTATACCTTGTTCATCACCCGTTTCCTTCAAATTTCCCGATTTGTAACAACGCACCCCGCGGGGCACAACCGCGGCGGACACTCAATCGGTGCGTCAGATTACCGGCGGCCCATTTTCCATTGATACTGACCGGCTTGTTTCACATTTATAGTAAAGGCTTATAATCCTTGCATTCCCGCCAGTAGAGGTTACAAAACCGCCAAATACGACAGACCGCTTTGTATTTCAGGGCGGTTCAGTGTGTCCCGAACCATGACCGACCCGATAACCGGACCCACGAGACCCGTATTCCGAAAGACAAAGAGATGACTGACTTCGAAGGTGTCGTGCCGGCGCTTGGCGCAGCGTTGACCAACCGCAATTACGAGACCCTAACCCCCGTACAGCAGGAAGTTCTGGCCCCCGAGCTGAAGGATGCCGATATGCTGGTATCGGCCCAGACCGGCTCCGGCAAGACCGTCGCATTCGGTCTGGCACTGGCGCACACCCTGTTGGGTGAGGCCGAGCGGTTTCATCACACGAACGCACCGCGGGCGCTGATTGTCGCGCCGACGCGCGAACTGGCGCTTCAGGTCAAGCGCGAGCTCGAATGGCTGTATGCAGAGACCGGGGCTGCTTTTGCGTCCTGCGTCGGTGGCATGGATATGCGCACCGAACGTCAGATTCTCGGGCGTGGCGTTCATATTGTCGTCGGCACACCGGGCCGTCTGCGCGATCATATCGAACGCCGCTCGCTCGATATGCGCAGCCTGCAGGCCGTCGTGCTCGATGAAGCCGATGAGATGCTCGATCTCGGTTTCCGCGAAGATCTTGAATTCATCCTGGATGCCGCCCCGCCCGAACGCCGGACGATGATGTTCTCGGCGACCGTGCCGCGGATGATCGCGAACCTTGCAAAGAAATATCAGAACAACGCCGTTCGCGTGAAAACCTCCGCCGAACAGGAGCAGCATGTCGATATTGAGTACCGCGCGCTGACCGTCGCCAGTCACGAGCGGGAAAACGCGATCATCAATGTGCTGCGCTATTACGAAGCCAAAAGCGCCATTGTGTTCTGTGCGACGCGGATGGGCGTCAACCGGATGACCAGCCGGTTCACCAATCGCGGGTTTTCGGTCGTGGCGCTGTCTGGTGAGCTGAGCCAGGCCCAGCGGACCCACGCCCTGCAGGCCATGCGGGACGGCCGGGCACGGGTGTGTATCGCGACCGACGTCGCGGCACGAGGGCTCGATCTGCCCAATCTCGGACTGGTTATCCATGCGGATCTTCCGGAAAACAGCCAGGGTCTGCTGCATCGCAGCGGGCGGACGGGTAGGGCGGGGCGCAAGGGCACCAGCGTTCTGATCGTGCCGCATAACCGGCGCAAACGGACCGAAAGGTTGTTCTATGACGCGCATATCGATGCCGAATGGGCCAATCCGCCCTCGGTCGAGGAAGTCATCGAGCGGGATGATGCCCGTCTGCTCGAAGATCCGGTTCTGGTCGACGCGATCCGGGACGACGAGAAAGCCTTTGTGACCGAGATCCTGGCCCGGCATTCGGCCGACCAGGTCGCGGCCGCCTTCGTCCGTCAGTACCGCGCGGGACAGTCGGCACCGGAAGACCTGCACGATAACGCACCGACGGGCGGGCGCGATGATCGTAGTGGTGGTGGCCGATATGACCGGCAGAATGACCGGCCAGCACGGGATGGCGATCGGGAACGCAGCCGTCCGCGGCGCGATGATTTCGAAGGCGGCATCTGGTTTTCGCTGTCGGTCGGCCACAAAGAGACGGCGGAGCCCCGTTGGCTGCTGCCGATGCTATACCGGGTTGGCAATGTCGACAAAGGCGGGATCGGCGCGATCAAGGTCTACAACAGCGAGTCCCACGTTGAAATTGCCCCCGGCAGCGTCGATAAATTCGTTGCATCGCTAGGCCCCGACGGGGTGATCGAAAAAGGCATCGTTGTGAAACGGCTCGATGGTCCGCCGCCGGAGATCAAAGAGAAACGCGAATCCTTCGCCAAGAAGAAGCGCTTTGGCGATTCCAAGTCCGGCCCGCGCGGTCGTTCTGACCGTGGCGATCGTGACGATAGGCCGCGCCGGCCGGCAACCGATGCGCCGGCCTATTCCGGGGATGATAAGCCCTGGGATAAACCCCGCGCTAAACGGGACGACGATGATGGCGGTGCCGGCGCCCGGCCCGGCAAACGCGATTGGGAGAAGCCTGCTGAAAAAAGTAGCAAAGCCAAGGCTGAAACCAGCGGCGATTCCCGGAGTGATTCCAGAGGCGATTCCGGGGGCGAAAACCGCGCCGACGGATACAGAGGCAGACCCGGTAAGCCTGCGCATGGCAAGCCGCCTTCCGGGGCGCCAAAGGGCAAAAACCCCGGAAAGTATGCCCGCAAAGCCCGTGCCGAAGCGGGGGGAGATGAGCGCCCCGACCGTTCCGGCGCCGGTGCAGCAGAACGCCCGACACTGAAGAGCAAGAAGCCCTATAAGGCCGGTAAATCGAACTTCAAGAAAAAGAGCGGCAAGCCGCGTGGCGCCCCTTCTGACGGGTTTAGTCCGCGAAAACGCAAGGTCACCTAAAACGTAGCGGAACAGGGCCGGCCACCCGGCGTGCTTTTATGCGCCCGTTGATGACCTGCGCCCGGATGACGTGTTATAAGTTGTTAGGATCATTCCGAACAAACGGACGGTGAAGCAAATTGACTGATATGAGTTACGAGGCGCCTGAGACGCTGGACGCGGCCGTCGGCCTGCTGGCGGGCGAGAGCGGACAGGTAAAGGTGCTGGCGGGCGGAACGGACGTACTTGTTCAGATCCACGCCGACATGATCGAGCCCGACGTTATCGTCGATATCAAGAAAATCGCCGAGATGCGCGAAGTCACCAATGAAGACGGTGCCTGGCGCTTTGGCGCCGCCGTTACCGGCAAGGAACTGATGGACCACCCCGGCTTCAATGCCGCCTGGCCCGGTATCATGGATGGTGTTCGCCTGCTCGGCTCGGTCCAGGTGCGCGGCCGCGCGACCGTGGGCGGCAATGTGTGCAATGCCTCGCCGGCGGCCGACAGTGTCCCGCCGATGATCACCGCTAAGGCTGTGGCGACTGTCGTCGGTCCGAACGGCACGCGCGAGGTTCCCGTCGAAGACATCGGGATCGCCCCCGGCAAGACATCGCTGGAAGCCGGCGAGTTCGTCGTCTCGTTTCAGCTGCCCAAACGCCCGGCACGGTCGGGAGATGCCTATCTGCGCTTCACCCCGCGGACCGAAATGGACATTGCCGTCGTTGGCTGTGCCGTCAACCTGGCTTTGGACGATGCCGGTATCTGCACCGATGCCATCGTGTCGCTGGGTGCGGTCGCGGCACGGGCGCTGATTGTGGATGCCGCCGCCAAGGCGCTGATCGGCACGACGGTCGACGATGCCGCGATGGAGGTACTGGCCGCCGCCGCGAGTGCGGCTGCAACCCCGATCGACGACAAACGTGGCACCGTTGAATTCAGAACCGAAGTTGCCGGCGTGCTGGCACAGCGCGCCGCCGCAATCGCGCTGGAAAGGGCGAAATCCTGATGGCTAAACAATATGTAAACACCACCGTCAACGGCGACCAGATGGAGGTTCTCTGCGATCCGACGCAGACACTGCTGGACGTCCTGCGGGACGAACTGGATATGACCGGCACCAAGGAAGGCTGCGGCACCGGCGATTGCGGCGCCTGCAGCGTGATGCTGGATGATGTACTGGTCTGCTCCTGCCTGGTTCTGGGCATTGAGGCCAACGGTAAATCCGTCGAGACCATCGAAGGCATGGCTACGGGCGAAGATCTGCATCCCCTGCAGCGGAAGTTCATCGACCATGTCGCACTGCAATGCGGCATCTGCACGCCGGGCCTGCTGATCGCGTCGAAAGCGCTGCTGGAAGAAAACCCGGACCCGACCGAAGAAGAAATCCGCTACTGGCTGGCAGGCAATCTCTGCCGTTGCACCGGTTATCACAAAATCATCGAGGCGGTACAGGATGCCGCCGCCGAAATGAGAGGGAACTGACCTATGGGAAGAGCACCTTCACCTTTTGCGACCAAGATTCCGTACGAGAAAAAAGATCTCAAGATTGTTGGCACGAACCCGACCGATCGCGGCGATGCCGTTG
>CAJIYX010000127.1 GCA_905181725.1 Alphaproteobacteria bacterium UBA830 | reverse complement strand
TGGTTTCTCACCTTCTGGATGCGCTCTCGGCGATTTCGCCCGAACGCACGGTCGTCGTGGTCGCACCGGGCATGACCTCTCTGGTCGAGGCCGTCGCACCGGCAGACACCGCCATACAGACCGAAGCGCTCGGCACGGGACATGCGGTGCTTGCCGCCCGCGAACAGATGGAAGATTTCACCGGTGACGTGCTGGTACTGTTCGGCGATACACCGCTTCTGACAGCCGAGACCATGCAGGACATGCTGACCACCCGCCGCACGGCAGAGAACCTAGGCGTCGTTGTGCTCGGTTTCCGCCCCGATGATCCCGCGGAGTACGGCCGCCTGGTGACGGCAGCCGATGGCGGGCTTGAAGCCATCGTCGAATTCAAGGATGCCAGCGATGCCCAGCGCGAAATCGGGCTGTGCAATGCCGGCATCATGGCGATAGACGGCAATCATTTGTTTGCGTTGCTCGATACAGTCGAGAATGACAACGCGAACGGCGAATATTATCTGACCGATATCGTGGCCCTTGCGCGGGAGCGCGGCCTGCGCTGCGCCGTGGTCGAGGCCGTCGATCCGGTCGAGGTTATGGGCGTCAACAGCCGCGCGCAGCTCGCCGAGGCGGAAGCAGCGATGCAGGCGCGCCTGCGCAGCCGTGCCATGGCCGGCGGTGTCACCATGACCGACCCGGAAACCGTCTGGCTTTCGGCGGACACGCAGATCGGCTACGATGTCATCATCGGCCCCAACGTGTTTTTCGGCACAGGTGTGACCATCGCCGATAATGTGGAAATCAAGGCGTTCTGCCATATCGACCAGGCCGAGGTCGCCTCGGGATCGACGATCGGCCCGTTCGCCCGATTGCGCCCCGGTGCGAAGCTGGAACGCAACGTTCATGTCGGTAATTTTGTTGAAATCAAGCAGGCGCTAGTCGAAGAAGGCGCGAAGGTCAATCACCTTACCTATATCGGCGATGCGCGGATCGGCCCGCGGGCGAATATCGGCGCCGGCACGATCACCTGTAATTACGACGGCTTCTTCAAGGAGCTGACCGATATTGGCGCCGACGCCTTTATCGGATCCAATTCTTCGCTGGTCGCACCCGTCAAAATCGGTGACGGCGCGACGGTCGGTGCAGGATCGGTGATCACGACCGATGTCGAGGCGGAGGCGCTTGCGGTGGCACGGGGCCGTCAGAGAAATATGGGCGGCTGGGCCAGCGCGTTCCGGACGCGGCGCAAGGCGGAAAAAGACGCAGCCAAGTCGAAAAAGCAGGCGAAGGCCAAAAAGTAGAAGCGTAAAATAACCTCAGCGTAGAACGGACCAGAACATGTGCGGCATTATCGGCATTGTCGGCAAGGCAGACGCAGCGCCCCTGTTGCTCGACGGGCTCAAGCGGCTTGAATACCGGGGATATGATTCCGCCGGCATCGCAACCCTTGTTGACGGCGCCATCGACCGCCGTCGTGCCGAGGGCAAGATCAAGAATCTGAATGCGCTGATCGATACGCAGCCGCTTCCCGGTACTATCGGCATCGGTCACACGCGCTGGGCCACGCACGGGCTGCCGACGGAGACCAACGCCCATCCCCATGCAGATAAACGCGTTGTACTGGTGCATAACGGCATCATTGAGAATTTTCAGGAACTGCGCCAGGAGCTGAGCGAAGCGGGCCGGGTATTCCATTCGGAAACCGATACAGAGGCCGTCGTCCACCTGATCAGCAGTTATCTCGAAGACGGCAAATCACCCGCCGAAGCGGTCGCCGCCGCGCTGAAACGTCTTGAAGGCGCGTTTGCGCTGGCCATTTTGTTCGCCGGGCATGACGGGTTGATGATTGCCGCCCGGCGCGGCAGCCCGCTGGCGATCGGTTATGGCGAAGGCGAAATGTATATCGGTTCGGACGCGCTGGCGCTGGCGCCGCTGACCCAGCAGATCTGCTATCTGGAAGAAGGCGACTGGGCCGAGATCTCGTCGGCAGGCGCCGTCATCCATGACGAGACCGATGCTGTGATCGAGCGGACGGTCCAGCAGACATCGACCTCCGGCGCGATGATCGGCAAGGGTAATTTTCCACATTTCATGCTCAAGGAAATCTACGAGCAGCCCGCCGTGATCGGCGATACGTTGCAGACGTTCCTGAACCCGTGGAACGAAGTCATCACGCTGCCGGAAATGCCGTTCGATCTAACCAAGATTCCGCGCATCACCATTGTCGCCTGCGGCACGTCATTCCATGCCGGCCTGGTGGCGCGCTACTGGTTCGAGACCATTGCCGGTATTCCGGCCGAGATTGATATCGCGTCCGAATTCCGCTACCGGAACATCGAGACGCAACAGGGCGGGCTGTCGCTGTTTATTTCCCAGTCGGGGGAGACGGCGGACACCCTGGCGGCGCTTCGCTATGCCAAGGCAAAGGGCCAGCATATAGTGTCAGTTGTGAACGTGGCCGAAAGCTCTATGGCACGCGAATCCGATGTGGTTCTGCGCACCCAGGCGGGGCCAGAAATCGGCGTCGCCTCGACCAAATCATTCACCACCCAACTGACGACGCTGGCCTGCTTTGCCATCGGGCTTGCGGCGGTCCGCGGCAAGATCGACCGCACCCGCGAAGCAGCCCTGTGCCACGCGCTGACAGAAATCCCGTCGCGCGTGAACGAGGTGCTGAACCATGACGAGGCGATTGAGAAACTGGCCCATGGAGTGGTCGACGCCCGGGACGTGCTGTATCTCGGTCGCGGTACCGGCTATCCGATTGCACTCGAAGGGGCGCTCAAGCTGAAAGAAATTTCCTACATTCACGCCGAAGGCTATGCCGCCGGCGAGATGAAGCATGGCCCGATTGCCCTGATCGACGAGCATGTGCCGGTTATCGTGATCGCGCCGTCGGATGAGCTGTTCGACAAGACGGCGTCAAACATGCAGGAGGTTATTGCCCGCGGCGGGCGGGTGATCTTCCTGTCGGACGCCGCGGGTATCGCGAAGCTGGGCGACATGGCGGCAGCCACCATTGAGCTGCCAACGGTTGACCCGTTCGTCGCACCGATCCTGTACACGCTGCCGATCCAGCTGCTGGCCTATCATGTCGCGGTGCTGAAGGGCGCGGATGTGGATCAGCCGCGGAATCTCGCGAAATCGGTGACTGTGGAGTGATTTTCAACGGGGGTATTTATCCTCACAAAATATAGATGTCTTCATAACCTTCAAGGTGGTGGTTCGTGCAGACCATCTTTGGGGAACAAATCATTACAACGATTACCAACATCACCTCTATGACCTGATTACAAACAAACTTGATGGGGGGTTGAACTATCAACAAGTTGCAGATTGGTTGAACGAGAACGATTACACCACTGCAAGGGGTAAGAGGTTCCGCAACGCACACGCCCATTCCATCGTCAAAAAGAAGAGGGTGAGGGATGAAAGGTTTGGTAGAGAATACCAACCTGTGTATTCAAACTTCCAAGTTAGATTTGTTGAAAAGAAACTTATAAAACAATAATCAATATACCCAGTAAATCACCGACAATCCGGTGGTTCATTTGATTACATCAGGTCTGGTTATTCTACCTATGAATGCCCTGATAAACGATCATAGAGGTGCCCCACAGACGCACCACTTGGAAATAGGGTAGGGATGTATCAAATATACAAAACGCACCGCAGTCAGGTGTCGTAGGGTGTTTATCAAAAATAGGTAATATCGGGTGATGCGAGAACAAACCAAACCCGAAACATCACCATAGTTTTATAGTATTGTTTTATAACATTATTGCGTTTTTATAATATTATCATATTTTTTTCTGTATTTCATAAATATTACAGATGTGATTAC
>CAJIYX010000126.1 GCA_905181725.1 Alphaproteobacteria bacterium UBA830 | reverse complement strand
GCTGGTTGCCGCTGCCGGCGCCGCGCTGTTCGCGATTGCCGAGAGTTTCGAGTTGTTGCTCGTCGCGCGCGCCTTGATCGGATTCGGTGTTTCGGCGGCGCTGATGGGGGCGTTCAAGGCCAACGCGCTGTGGTTTCCGGCGGACCGTATTCCCCTGATGAACAACCTGATCGGGGCCTGCGGTGCGATCGGTGCCATTTCGGCGACCCGCCCGATTGAAATTCTGCTGCATGTCGCCAGCTGGCGTGACATTTTTGCCGGACTCGCCGTCCTCACGGTGCTCGTGTCGCTTTTGATCCTGGTGGTGGTGCCGGAAAAACCGGGCGCGACCCAGACAGAAGAAAGCTTCGCTGCGCAGTTGAAGGGATATGCCCACATCGCGCGCGATCCGTATTTCTGGCGGATCGCCCTACTTTTTGCGATCTCGCATACGGCGTTTCTCGTTTACCAGACCCTGTGGGCTGATCCGTGGCTTCGCGATGTTGCGGAATTCGATCAGACCGAACGGGCAAATTACCTGTTCATCATCCAGCTCGGGTTTCTCGCAGGCCTCCTGCTCACCGGTATCATTGCGGACGGGCTCCGGCGGACACGGGTGCAGCCGGTGCATGTTTTCGGCGGCAGCATGCTGATACTGATTGGTCTTCAGGTTTTGCTGGCATTCGGCGTGACGGTCGGGTTGGGCGCGATCTGGTTTCTGTTCGGGCTGCTGGCGGCAGCGACGTTCCTCGCCTATTCCGCCCAGACCAAACATTTCCCCGTCGCATTGACGGGGCGGTCGATTACGGCGATGAACTTCATGGTGTTTGTGTTTGCGTTCATTTGCCAATGGGGGATCGGCGGCGTGATTGAGGCATTTCCGGCCAACCCGGATGGCGGCTATACGAAGACGGCGCATGCGACGGCCCTGTCGATCATGATCGCGCTACAGGTGCTGTGTTATCTCAACTTCATCCGTCCGGCCCGCAAGGCACGCACCGATGGCTGATAACGCCGCGCCCCCCGTCACAAAATCCGCCGGCATTCTGTTTATGACGGTGCTGCTGCCATTCGGCATCGGCTACTACATGTCCTATCTGTTCCGGACGGTGAACGCGATTATCTCGCCGCAGCTTGTCGCGGATGTCGGGCTGACACCGGGCGATCTCGGCCTGATGACCAGCGCCTATTTCTTTACCTTCGCCCTGGTGCAGCTGCCGCTCGGCATCATTCTCGATCGCTACGGTCCCCGGAAAGTGCAGGCGGCTCTTCTGATCGTGGCAGCGTTGGGTGCATCGCTTTTCGCCTTTGGCAATGATGCCATTACGCTCGCGATCGGACGCGGGCTGATCGGGATTGGCGTTTCAGGGTGTCTCATGGCGGCCCTCAAGGCCAATGTCCTGTGGTTCCCGAAAGAAAAAATCCCGCTGGTCAACGGCATCATTTTCGCCTTCGGCACGTTCGGGGCGCTATCGACGACGGTCCCGCTTGAAATTCTTATCCAGACCGTCGACTGGCGCACGGTGTTCTGGTGGCTTTCCGGGATCTCTGTTGTGTCGGCGGTGCTGATCTACACACTCGTGCCGGAGAAAACCCACACCGCGCGAGTGGCGGTTGCGGGGCAATCGGCGTTCTCAGCGCAGGTCTCGGACCTTAAACAGGTCTATGGCAGCGCGTTTTTCTGGCGTCTGTCCTTCATGGTGTTTCTGCATAACGGGGTGTTCCTGTCGTACCAGGCGCTGTGGGCGGCGCCCTGGCTGCGCGATGTCGCCGGGCTCGACCGGAGCGGGGTCGCGGAAGCGATGCTGATGTTCAATGTCGGCATGTTCGCCGGCGTGCTTTCGATCGGGTTGCTGGCGGAACGACTGCAAAGACTTGGCATACCAACCGTTGTACCGGCGGTGGTCGGGATCGTTGTCTCGATCGTCATTCAGATGATGTTTGCCTCCGCCTGGACGGCATATCCCGCCATCCTGTGTCTGGTCTGGGGCTATTTCGGCTCGTCGTCCACGCTGGCTTATGCCGTGCTCAACCAGCACTTCCCGCAGAATCTGACCGGGCGCGTGAACACAGCACAGAACATGCTCACCTTTATCGCCGCCTTTGCGGTGCAGTGGGTTGCGGGCGTGATCATTGGCTCCTACGCCGCGCCAAAAGCAGGGTTTTATAGCGCCGATGGACATCAGGCTGCCCTGATCGTCTTCATCTGTATCGAGATCGCCGGACTGGCGTATTTCCTGTGGCCGCGCCGCCGTGGAGACGGCCTGCCATGAGCCTCTCGCCCACATACGAGCCTCCTGAGATGAGCCACCTCCGATGAGTTCCCGGGAATATCCGGACCGGCCGTTCTGCGGCGTCGGCATTGTCTGTTTCAAGGACGACCAGGTGCTGCTGGTCAAACGCGCCAAGCCGCCGATCAAATGGGAATGGTCGATCCCCGGCGGCGGCCAGGAACTGGCCGAGACAACGCGTGTGACCGCGCTGCGCGAGCTCAAGGAAGAAACCAGTATCGATGCCCGCCTGATCGGCCTGATTGACGTGGTCGACAGCGTCACTAAAGACGACGAGGGCCGTATCCAGTTTCACTACACGCTGGTTGAATTTGCCGCCGAATGGGTCGCGGGCGAACCGGTGGCCGACGATGACGTGTCGGACGCGCGCTGGGCGCCGTTATCGGAAATCGATACGCTGGGACTCTGGTCTGAAACGGTGCGGATCATTCGAGAGGCCGAAAAACTCCGGGGGACGTGATGCCAAAGGATCTGCGCAGCTTTATCGACGCCAACGAAGACCTCATCCTGCGTGTGCCCAAACCCGTCAAACTCGACCACTTAAGCACGCTGATCGTGCAGGCCAACCGGCCTGTGGTGTTCGATAATATCGAAGGTTTTTCGGGCTGGCGGGTCGCCGATCTGTTTTTCCGTGATCGCGAAGCGCAGGCCGCCGTGCTGGAAACCACGCCCGACAAGGTCACCAGCGTGCTTGCCGAACGCCTCGCCATGCCGCCGCGCGAGCCGCTGCTGGTGAACGATGCGCCCCACAAGGAAATCATCCTGAGGGGTGACGAGGTCGATCTGCGCAATATTCCCGGTTTTCAACACGGCGAGCGTGACCCGGGCCCGGGTATAGTTGTCATGAATATCTGCCGTGAGCCCGATGGCGGGGCGGTCAATTTTTCATTCACGCGGATCTCACCTTTTGAAGCGCGGCGTGGCACGATGCTGATCGCGTCCTCGCCGCATCAGCGTGCGATCTATGAGATGTGGGAAGCCCGCAATGAGCCGATGCCGATGGCCTGCGTTGTCGGCACCCATCCGGCCTATGAGATCATGGCGAGCTACAGCGTGCCGGATCACCTGGACAAGTTTGGTGAGCTTGAACTGGTCGGCAATCTGATCGAGGAGCGCGTCGAGTTGGTGCCGTGTGAATCCATCCCGCTCGAAGTGCCTGCCCATGCCGAACTGGTCATCGAAGGCTACGTGCTGCCGCATGAACGCCGCGACGACGGGCCCGGTCCATCACAGGCGCTTTACTACGTGCCGGGCGTGACCCAGCAGCCGGTCTTCGAGGCCGAGACCATCACTATGCGCAAGGACCCGATCCTGCGCCAGCACAACACGCTGCTCTATTCGGATCACCAGCCGCTGATCTCGCTGCCCCATGAGGGCCTGCTGCTGGCGCGGTTAAAGGGCATGGGCTACGACGTGCAGGAGGTGATCTACGTGCCCTGGGGCGGCACGCTGACCTGCGTGGTTCAGATGACGCCGAAGACCGAGGGCGAGGTGCGCAATGTGCTGACCGCAGTGCTCGGCGAACGCTGGCCGAACTGCAAGCTGGCGATTGCCATCGATGACGATATCGATGCGACCTCGGCCGAAGATCTCGTCTGGTCGATTACGACCCGGGTGGATGCCGCCGCCGATACGTTCATCATCCCCAATGCCAAGGGACACCCGGTCGACCCCACCGCGCGCCGCTCCGGCGACAGCCCGCGCGACGTGCTGTTTACCAAGTGGGGGATCGATGCCACCAAACCGCCACTGCAGCATCCCGAAAGCCGCGCCCGGTTCGAACGCACCTTGCCGCCGTATGACGGCGAGGTCGATCTGAAGAATTTTCTCGGTCGATGACCGAGACGATGCGCGTCATTGTGATCGACCGCCCGGGCGGTCCCGAAGTGCTGGAAATTCACGACGACTGGCCCCGCCCGGAACTGGCACCCGCGCGGGTGCTGATCCGCGTCATGGCGTTCGGATTGAACCGGGGCGAGCTGTATACGCGGCTCGGGCATTCGCCGTCGGTCGAGTTCCCCCGGGTGCTGGGGATCGAATGTGCGGGCATCGTCGAGGCTGCACCCGATACCGATTTTGAGCCGGGCCAGACCGTCATCGCCACCACCGGCGGCATGGGCCGTGCCTATGACGGCGGATATGCGGAATTCACATCTGTGCCGGCGGCGCATGTCCACGCGGTCGAGACGACGCTGGACTGGACCCAGCTTGCAGCAGTACCGGAGGTTTTTCACACAGCCTGGGGGGCGCTCGAGCTGTCGCTCGGGATTGAGGCCGGACAGAGCCTGCTGATCCGCGGTGGGTCGTCTGCTGTCGGGCTGGTGGCGGCCGACTACGCCAGGGCCAAGGGGCTGACGGTGCTGTCGACGACGCGCGATCCCGCCAAGGCGCGCCGGTTGCGGGAATTCGGTGTCGATCATGTGGTCATTGATGACGGGAATATCGCGCCCACTGTGCGGGGTATCGTGCCCGATGGCGTGGATGCAATGCTCGACCTGGTTGGCACGAAGGTGATCGCGGATTCCTTTGGTTGCATGCGCATCGGCGGCACGCTGTGCATGGCAGGGCTGCTCGGCGGCGAATGGGCGATTGCCGATTTCGCGCCGGGTGCGGTCATCCCATCGACCACCAAGTTTACCTATTTTTCCAGTTCATCGACACCGATGCAGACAGCCGCGTTGCAGGGCTATCTCGACGGGCTCGCCGACGGTCGGTATCGTCTGCCCCTCGTCCGGGTGTTCGGGTTTAACGATATCCAGGCGGCGCATGCCTGCATGGAATCAAATCAGGCTGTCGGTAAAATTGTGGTGTCAGTCGTTTGAAATCTCCCGTTCTGCTTGTTTTCTCTTTTTGCGTCGCACTGGTGCTCACATTGCTGGGCTTCATGGCGCCTGCCGCGGTGCTCGGCGAAATCATCCAGGAGTGGCAGCTCTCGAACACCCAGGCGGGCTGGCTCGGCGGCGCGCTGTTCGCCGGTTATATCGTCACGGTGCCGGTGCTGACGGCCTATACCGACCGCATTGATCCGAAGCGCATCTACCTGACCTGTGCGGCGCTCGGCGTGATCGGGAATTTCGGGTTCGGCTTTATGGCGGACGGGTTGTGGAGCGGGGTTCTGTTCCGTGTCCTTACCGGGATTGGTCTTGCGGGCACGTTCATGCCGGGCATGAAGGCAATGACCGACCAGCTTCCCACCGGCAAGCCGCAGGAGCGGGGGGCGACGTATTATTCATCCGTTTTTGCGCTTGGCTCGGGTCTGTCGATCCTGGTCGCCGGTGTGATGGCCGACCTGTTCGACTGGCGCTGGGCCTTTGCGATTGCGGGGGCGGGTGGGGCCTGTGCCTTTGCTATCGTTGCGGCCGTCCTGCCGGCCAAACAGCCGAACGCGGCGACGCGCCCGCCCGGCGCCGCGCTGGATTTCAGGCCGGTGTTTCGAGACCGGGCCGTGATGGCCTATGTGGTGGCGTCGCTCGGCGTTGCCTGGGAGGTGTTTGCCAGCCGGGTATGGCTTGTGACGTTCTTCCTGTTTCTGCAATCGCGCCTGCCCGCCGGGGAAACCGGCTGGAGTCCGGCTGTGTGGGCGACCGTCGTTGCCCTCATCGGTGTGCCCGCCGCGATGTTCATCGGTGAGATGACGGTCAGGCATGACCGTCGCCGCATTCTGATGGGGGTAGCCGTCGTCTCCGGCACGCTCTGTATTGCCATCGGGTTCACAGGCGGTGACAGCTATGCGCTTTCGCTGGCGTTGTGTATCGCCTTCGGGATGTTCTCCTATGGTCGCAGTTCATCAACGACCGCAGGTACGATTTCCGTCTCCGATCCAAAGCGGCGCGGCAGCACGCTGGCGGTACAGGCGTTTATCGGGTTCTCGGGCGGTATTCTGGGGCCGCTTGCTTATGGGGTTGCGCTCGATGCGGCCGGTGGCAGCGGTACGGCCGCTGCCTGGGGAATTGCGATGTTTGTGATGGCGGTCGGGCCAGTTGTGACGTTTCTGGCGCTTCTAACAATGCCAAAGGCGATCGCAAAATCTTGATATTGCAGGGGGTTCCCCGGGACAGCGGAACTTTTTTAAAACTTTTTTAATTTCTGTGCGTCTTTAACGCTTAGTTAAGCACGCCGGCGCTCCAATGGTATCAGAAAACGATGACCAACCAGCGGGGAAAACTGATGACAAATTTCGAAAATCTCAATGAGCGCGTCGGAAACGTGGTTGACAAATTTCACCATTCGGAGGAGTTGCCGCGGAGCGAGAATAAATCGCTCAGCCGGATTCTTGACGAGCTGGAAACCAAGTTTGAGGCCCTAACCGCCGAGCTCGACGACTGTCAGTCGCGAATTACCGGGCTAGAGGATTCGAATGTGTCGCTGAATGCGCTGGTCTGCCAGTTGGTGGATCTCGTGGAAAAATTAGCCGATGAAATCACGCAGGACCCGTTCTATCGGGCCAGTGCTGCGGCGTCGGACATCGTCAGCCGCTATGTCGACGAGGCGCCGGCTGACGAAGAAGCTGCCGCGGTAAGTGCGCCTGCACCCGCACCCGCTCTTGAGCAGGGGCCCCGTCTGCAACCGCAGAGGAAGCGCAGGCCGCGGGGCGTTTCGGGGAGATCGGTGAAAAATTCCTGCTCGCGGAAGAGCTGTTTAAGAAAACCGAAGCGGCTGCGGAATTCCCGAAGCTCGTTTTCGATGCGATAGCGGTGGCGCGCGGTGAGGAAGTATCTCTGCCCGTCGATCAGGCCGTCGATCAGGCCGTCGATCAGGCCGTAGATCAGCCCGCCGATCAGGCCGCCGCAGCGGTCAGGACAGCCCAGGTTGAGGAGGCCGATGAAGCGCCCGTCAATGACGGCGATCTCGATATCAAGGAAATCATGGCCCGGCTCGAAATCGCCGCCGAACGGGCACAGTTTTGTGCCGACGAACATTCAAGACGTGACCGGGGCGAAGTGGAATCAGAGGTGCTGGACCAGGCCG
>CAJIYX010000125.1 GCA_905181725.1 Alphaproteobacteria bacterium UBA830 | reverse complement strand
TGACCGATGACGGCTGGTGGCTGCTGCGGTCGTCCAATACCCAGGATGTTCTGGTCGCGCGCTGTGAGGCCGCAACCGAGGAAGGGTTGCGGCGGCTCAAGGCCGCACTGGCCGCACAGGTCCGCCTCAGCGGGATCGAACCGCCCGCCTTCTAGGGAGACGCCACAGCTGTATTTGTGGGGTCGTGGCATTGCCATCCCGACGGGACGGTCATGATCTATTCTGCATTGGGAGCGGCGTCACAGGCGGGCTTTTTGTGGGAATTCGACAAAGGAATCTGACACAGGAATATGATCGGGTCGTCTGGTCTGATCGCTAGGTTCCGGCGCGCTCGCGGTAGGCGCTCGAGCGTCTAGGAGCGTGGCCCCATCCAGATCACCATGCAGTCGATCTTGCGTCGTTTCAGCGCCCGGCATGAATTCCGCGCATTGGATTTGGACGGCACTAGTAGGCGGGCCTTATAAATCGGCAGGCCACGGCGGGTTTTGCTCTGGTGGCGGACGATCCGGAACTTGTTGCCAAGAAGGCTGGGCACGGCGCGTGCTGCGCGAGTTACAGCAAGATGGGCCGGCCCGTATCGGTTATAGGCGCCGACCTGGATCGCCCAGCTTCGGATCCGGCCTGATGCCGGGTTCAGCTCCGGTGGACGCGGCGCGGCGCGGGCGGTTTTCTTGACCTTGCCGACCGCGCGGTACTGAGCGCGTACATTGGACGCAGGCAGGTTTTTCTGTTTGCCCGATTTCGCGAAAACCGTCTGAAGCGAGGCGAATCCCCGGTCGAGAAGCTTTGCGACCTGCCGGTCACGGGTCTTTGACGTCTTGCCGCCGAAGACGACCGCGATGACCCGCTTGCCGCCACGCCGGGCGGACGCGACAAGATTGAACCCGGAGGCCCGGATATACCCTGTCTTGATACCGTCCATGCCCTTGTAACGAGACATCAGCCGGTTATGGGATTTATAGGTGCGACCCTTATAGGTGAAGCTTTTGCGCGAGAAATGTCGATACATTTTTGGGTGACCGTACAGGACGGCCCGCGCCAGGATCGCCATATCGCGCGCGGTGCTGAGTTGGCCGCGATTGGGAAGCCCCGAAGCATTCTTGAACGTTGTATCTTTCATCCCCAGCGCGCGGGCGCGCTTGGTCATCAAAACGGCGAACTTCCGTTCGGTGCCGCCCATGCTTTCGGCCAGCACGGTGGCGACGTCATTGGCAGATTTGGTCACCAGCGCCTTGATGGCGCTGTCGACGGTAATTGTCTCGCCCCGGCGCAGTCCCAGCTTGGACGGCGAGCGCCCTTCGGCAACGCGTGAGACCTTCAGTGTTTGTTTGAGCTTCAGTTTGCCGGCTTTGAGCGCCTCGAAGGTCATGAACAGCGTCATGATCTTGGTCAGCGAGGCCGGGTAGTTTTTGGTTTCGGCATTTGTAGAATGCAGTATGCGGCCGGTCTTGGCCTCAACCACGATTGCGGCGTAGCGCGCAGAGGCGTGATCTGTGCTGACTATAACGACAACAAACCCGACAATCAGTAGAATCAGCAGCCGAAACAAACGTTCCCCCGTTTCCGAACGTAAAACGTGACCTGACTGGCTGCCCCCAGATCGGTACCGCATTATATTTTTAAATATATCCGTCTGCGACACCGATAGCCGAAATGTAACGCTTTGGAGGCCCAACATCTTGTTGTTCCTCATCAAACAATGGATACGGAACCTATCGAAGCCGCCGAGTCCTGTCCAATATGAACTGTCGGTTTAAAGGTTTGGTTAACAAAAGTTGAACACCATATACCGGGCGACCGCCATATACTGGATATCCGCGCATCCGCGGGGTGGATAAGCGGCGTATAAAGAGCAGAGACTTACACGACGAAATCGAATTAATCGGGACCGTGACATGAGACTTGGAACCATCGCATCCGTGGCCGCGCTTCTGGCGCTCGGTGCCTGTGAATATACTGGCCCGGCGGGGGATCCCGTGTCGCGCAACCTGTCATGGTTCGACTATGTCGGTGCTGAAGGGCTGCGCGACAGCTGCGCGCCTGGCGCATCAACGCGGCTGCGGTTCGTTTATAACGGTATCTACGACAAGCAGGTTCGGTCCTTTGACCTGTTCGCGCTTCCCGGCGGCCGAGGCGCGACCATGTCTGCCTGGGCGCGGGGCACCGGCGATCTGACACAGGGTGTCCGGTTTCAGAATGTCCTGTCGCCGTGGCAGGGCAAAAGGGCCGAATCGATCCTTGATCCCCAAACCATGGCCAACCTGCTCAAGGCGCTTGATTCGGACCGTTTTCAAACCTTTAAACCTGCCGGTCTTCGTCTGCCGTCGAACGAGTTTTACTGGGTTGTTACCGGCTGCATCAACGGACGTTTCCATGCCAATGCGTGGATGTATCCGGCCGACCGTTTCAAGGCGCTTCGTTTCCCGGCGGTGTTGATGGCCAATGACCGCACGAGTATTGCTCTCCGTAAAGCCGTGCCGGTCAACCAGCGGGACGACGATCCGACGCGGCACCAGGGAAATAATAATCCGTCCGACGAGGTGTTCGTAATTCAGCTCGGCGCGAACCGGATCGTTGGCGCCAGGGGGCTGTTTTAGCTATGTTTTGCAACAATAAATTCCACTGCGGCCCTGTTGCGTTGAGCGCCGCAGCGTGGTCCCATACGGACGATAAATGATGACCAATTTTGGACATAACGAAGGTTCGGTTACCCCCATGGCGGCGGCACGCGATTTCTGCCTGTTCGAATTCCGCCTTTCCCCCATCCAGATGGCTGATAGGGACGGGGACGACGATAAAGGCAATAACAGGGCCAATAACGGGGACGGGGATTCCGAAACCGGCGTAGTTACCCGCACAAAGCCCAAGACCAAAAAACCGTCAATGTACAAAGTCATCATGCTGAATGACGACTTTACGCCGATGGAATTCGTCATTCTGGTGCTCGAAAGATTCTTCAGCAAATCGCAGGAAGAATCGACGCAAATCATGCTCCACGTTCACCAAAAGGGTGTCGGCGTCTGCGGCGTCTTCACCTACGAAGTCGCCGAGACCAAGGTCCAGCAGGTTATGGATCTTGCCCGGCAACACCAGCATCCGCTGCAATGTACTCTGGAAAAGGCCTGACCGAATGCTTTCACGCAATCTCGAAAAAAGTCTGCACCGCGCTCTGGCACAGGCGAATGACCGTAAGCACGAATATGCCACGCTCGAACATCTGTTGATGGCGTTGACTGAGGATCAGGATGCGATCGCTGTTCTCAAGGCGTGTGGCGTCGATATCAACAAACTTTCAGACGACCTTAAAGGGTATCTTGACGACGATCTGTCGAACCTCGTGGTCGAAGACGAGGAAGACCCCAAGCCGACGGCGAGCTTCCAGCGCGTCGTGCAGCGTGCGGCGATCCACGTGCAGTCATCCGGCCGCCAGGAAGTCACCGGGGCCAATGTACTTGTGGCCATGTTCTCCGAGCGCGAAAGCCATGCGGTCTATTATCTGCAGGAACAGGACATGTCGCGTTTCGACGCGGTCAATTACATCAGCCACGGCATTGCCAAAGTGCCTGGCCGGTCTGAAAACCGGTCGCTCCACGGCGCCGATGAAGAGGGCGGCGACGAAGAAGAAGCCAAGAGCGCAGGCGAAGCGCTCGATACCTATTGCGTGAACCTCAACCAGAAGGCTGCCGAAGGCAAAATCGATCCACTGATCGGTCGCGAGGCGGAAATCGAACGCACCATCCAGGTGCTGTGCCGCCGAACCAAGAACAACCCGCTCTATGTCGGCGATTCGGGTGTCGGCAAAACGGCCATCGCTGAAGGCCTGGCGAAGCGTATCCAGGATGGCGAAGTGCCCGATGTGCTGAAGACGGCGACGATCTTCTCGCTCGACATGGGCGCGCTGCTGGCCGGCACGCGCTATCGCGGCGATTTCGAAGAACGCCTGAAAGCAGTTGTCACTGAACTCGAACAGCATGACGATGGGATTCTGTTTATCGATGAAATCCATACTGTCATTGGCGCAGGTGCGACCAGCGGCGGGTCGATGGATGCATCGAACCTGCTGAAGCCTGCACTGCAGGGCGGCACGCTGAAATGCATCGGCTCGACCACCTATAAGGAATACCGGTCGTATTTCGAAAAAGACCGCGCACTTGTGCGTCGGTTCCAGAAGATCGACGTGCCGGAACCGAGCGTCGAGGACACGGTCAAAATCCTGCGCGGCCTGAAACCCTATTATGAAAAGCATCACCGGGTCCGCTATACCGCTGCGGCGCTGCGCTCGGCGGTGGAACTTGCGGCTAAGTATATCAATGACCGCAAATTGCCCGATAAGGCGATCGATGTGATCGACGAGGTCGGTGCGGCCCAGATGCTGGTGCCCGAAACCCGGCGCAAGAAACTGATCACGGTCAAGGACGTTGAGGCTGTGGTTGCCAAGATCGCCCGCATCCCCCCGAAAAGTGTCTCGCGCTCCGATAAGGAATCGCTCAAGACGCTGGGTGATGATCTCAAACGTGTCGTTTTCGGCCAGGACAGTGCCATTGATGCCCTGGCATCGGCCATCAAGCTGGCCCGCGCCGGTCTGCGTGAGCCCGATAAGCCGATCGGCAGCTATCTGTTCTCTGGTCCGACCGGTGTCGGTAAAACCGAAGTCGCCCGTCAGCTCGCCAACACGCTTGGCGTGGAACTGACCCGCTTCGATATGTCGGAATACATGGAACGCCATTCGGTCTCACGGCTGATCGGTGCACCG
>CAJIYX010000124.1 GCA_905181725.1 Alphaproteobacteria bacterium UBA830 | reverse complement strand
CTATCCTGATTTATGTTCAGGTTAAGCTCGACCCGGAAGCTGCCCCTGAATATGCCGTTGAACCGTCTACTGCAAAAGAAATAATCTGTTCTCTCATCGTCAACGTTTTACCTATGGGCTTCATCGTCTTTTGTGTAATCGGCCTGATCCTTTTAGGCGTGGCGACACCAACCGAAGCTGCTGGGTTCGGGGCGTTCGGAGTTCTTATTTTAGCTGTGCTTTTCAGGGTCCTAACGTGGGATGTCCTTGTAAAATCATTCGCCGGCGCACTGCGAGTGACTGCAATGGTCCTGCTCATCATCCTGGCATCGACGACGTTCAGCCAACTTTTGGCATTTACCGGAGCGAGCGCCGGTCTAATTGAATGGGCCACTAAAGTCGACTTAACGCCCCTCATCGTACTACTGATCATGTTTGGCGTGCTTCTAGTATTAGGAATGTTCATGGATCAGGTTTCCATGATGCTGTTAACGGTGCCAATCTTTTTTCCTCTTGCTGAGACTTTCCAGTTTGATCTGATCTGGTTTGCATTGATAATGCTTTTGGCGCTGGAAATCAGTCTGACGACTCCTCCATTCGGACTTTTGCTATTCGTAATGGTTGCCGTTGCTCCAAAAGGAACAACTTTGTGGCAGGTTGCGAGAGCGGCAGCGCCGTATATATGCTGTGCCCTGATCGTATTGGTATTACTGATAATATTCCCGGGTCTAGCCCTCTACCTACCTAGTTTGATGGATAGTTGACGGACCTGAACCCGCCTCCTGATCCCGCAGCTCCCGGAACCGAAATCGGAAAATCCCCTGCCCGGCTGATGGCTAGGCGCGCAGTAGAGGGACGCGGCACCTATGTCGACGATCTTGTGCTGCCGCGGCTTGTGGATGTGGCGTATGTCCGCAGCCCCTATGCTCATGCTGACATAGCCGATATCGACGTCAGCGCAGCCGCTGCCGTTCCCGGTGTCATTGCCGTGGTGACTGGGACGGAAATCGCTGAGCGGATGACACCGTGGCTGGGGGTGATGGAAAATCAGCCCGCTCTCAAGACCGTGCCGCAATACGCGCTCGCCGTCGATCGTGCGCGCTGGCAGGGTGAGCCCGTTTGCGCCATCGTTGCCGAGACCCGGTCGATTGCCGAGGATGCGGCCGATCTCGTCGCCGTCGACTGGCGCGAGCTTCCCGCTGTCACACGTATGGAAACCGCGCTGGACGCGGACACACCGGTAATCCATGCCGAGTTCGGCGACAACAGGATGTATGAGCGCAGCGTCGAGACCGGGGAGCCTGATGCCGGGTTCGCCGCGGCCGCGCATGTGGTCGAACAGACCTATCATTTCGGCCGTCATACCGGCGTAACGCTGGAGCCCCGGGCTGTTATTTCGTCCTACGATCCATCCGAAAAAAGGCTGAGTATCTATTACGGCGGTCAGGCGCCGCACATGATCCAGACGCTGTATTCAAAGCATCTGGATATCCCGGAACGCGACATCCGCGTACTGACCCAGGATTGCGGCGGCTCCTACGGCATCAAAAGCCATCTTTATGGCGACGAGTTCGCGACCGCCGTGCTGTCGATTATGCTCGGTCGGCCGATCCGCTGGCGTGCCGACCGGATCGAATCTTTCGTGTCGGATATTCATGCCCGGCATCATCGCCTACAGGCGAAAATGGGCGTCGACGCGGACGGGCGCATTCTCGCCTTCGAGATCGACGATCTGGTCGGCGGCGGACCGTTTTCGGCCTATCCGCGGACAAGCATCGTCGAGGGCAACCAGGTCCTGAACATTGCGGGCGGCCCGTATCGTGTCGGCGGCTTTCGGGGCAAAACCACCGTGGTATTTCAGAACATGGTGCCAATTTCGCAATACCGTGCGGTCGGCCACCCTATGGGCATCGTCGCCTGTGACAGCTTGCTAGAAAAAGTAGCCGGTGAAATTGGTATCGACCGTCTGGAAATCCGGCGGCGCAATTTCATTCCCGATGACGGCTATCCCGCGAACTCTCCCGGCGGCATACCGCTCCACGATCTGTCGCATCAGGCCTGTCTGACGAAGCTCGAAGAAACCATTGATCTCGAAGCATTGATGCGCGATCAGGCGGAAGCAAAAGAACGCGGCGTCCATCGCGGGATCGGGTTTGCGTCCTTTATCAAGGGCACCAACCCCGGCGCGCTGATCTACGGCCCGGCGAAGGTGCCGATCTCCGCCGTGGACGGCTGTACCATCCGGTTCGAACCGGCCGGCGGCGTCACCTGCCAGATCGGTGTGACCGAGCAGGGCCAGGGCACCGAGACCATGGTCGCCCAGATCGTCGCCTCCGCCATCGGCATGTCTTTTGATGATATCCGTGTGATTACCGGCGACACCGACGTGATGCCCTATGGCGGCGGTACCTACGGCTCGCGCGGTGCCGGAATTGGCGGCGAAGCTTCATGGAAAGCGGGGCTGACGCTGCGCGGACAATTGCTGGAACTCGCCGGAATCCTGCTCCAGACCGAGGCGTCGACGCTGGATATCCGCGATGGCGTCGTGGTCGATACAGAGGGCGGCAGCGAACGCATTACGCTGGCGGAGCTGGGCAACATCGCGTTCCTGCGCTCCTACGAACTGCCGGATGACTACCACCCGGTTCTGGTCGCGACCGAGCGCTTCCGCGTACGCGATTATATCTTCACCAATGCGGCCCACGCCGCCTATGTGGAGGTCGATACCGATACCGGATTTGTCAAAGTCCTGAACTACTGGCTCGTCGAAGACTGCGGGCGTGTAATCAACCCGCAACTCGTCGCTGAACAACAGCGCGGGTCCGTGGTTCACGGGCTTGGCGACGCGCTGTACGAGCATTGTATCTATGACGACGCAGGCCAGCTTCAGAATGCGACCATGGCAGATTACATGGTGCCGATGTCTTTCGAGATGCCGGATATCGTGGTCGAGCACGTGGTCACGCCAACGTCCAAGACCACCCTTGGCGCAAAAGGCGCCGGCGAAAGCGGGATGGCGGGGGTTCCGCAGACGGTCCTGAGCGCGGTAAACGATGCAATCCGGCCGGCCGGTGGCGGCGATGTGACAACCATTCCGGTGACGCCCGAAAACGTCTTGCACGCGCTGGGTAAGCTGTAACGCCGCGGTAGTATGCCCCGTCAAGCTCAGCGATGCGTAGTTAGTCTGATGTATTGTCCCGAAGGGATATCGAGATGAACGCTTCCGCCACAAGATTCTATACGGACATTCCCGTATTCGACGATTTCTCAAAAGTCGTCGACGATAGCGTCTATCGGCACATGCCGGATGACTGGTTTATCGGCCTTACCGACGTCGTCGATTCCACAAAAGCAATCGAGGGCGGCAAATACAAATCGGTCAACATGGCCGGGGCAGCCTCTATTTCTGCGGTTATCAATGCACTCGGCCACCAGAATTTTCCGTTCGTGTTCGGCGGAGACGGCGTGAGCTTTGCCGTTCCCGCCGAATACCGCGACAAAGCGGCAGACGCCCTGGCGCGCACTGCACGCTGGGTCGAGGAAGACCTCAACCTGACGCTCCGCGCCGCTATGGTGTCGGTGGCCGACATCCAGTCGGCCGGGCATGACGTGCGTGTCGCGCGCCTCGGGACCTCGCCCGCGGTGGCCTTTGCCATGTTTACAGGCCATGGCGTGGAGTGGGCGGTAGCGGAAATGAAACAGGACCGGTTTGCGGTCGATGCCGCCGCACCGGGCGCGCGCCCAGACCTGACAGGCCTGTCATGCCGATGGAAGCCGATCGACAACACGCTGGGCTGTATCCTGTCGCTAATCATCGGTCCTGCGGACGGGGCCGGGGCCGTGGCCGGGGCGTATGACCTGCTTGTCGGCCAGATAATCGGATTGTTCGACGCCGACGGGCGCGGCAGTCATCCCATTCCCGAGCAAGGTCCGGATTTCGGCTGGCCGCCGAAAGGCCTGGAGCTGGAAGCACGGGCCGCCGCGTCGGATGGCAAGCGGCGCAAAGAGAAATTCAAAATCGCGCTGGTTTCAGCGATTGGCTGGATTCTGTTCAAGACCGGTTGGAAGACTAAAAATTTCGACCCGGCGCACTATCGCCGGATGACCGGGCTTAACACCGATTTTCGTAAATTCGATGACGTGTTGCGCATGACGGTGGATTGCACTCCGCAAACCCTGGCCCGCGCGAAGACCATGCTGGAGGCCGCCAAGGCCGACGGCACGATCCGTTACGGGATTTACGAGCAGGATGCGGCGATCATGACCTGTATCGTGCCGTCGATCGAAACCGACGACCACCTTCATTTTCTGGATGGCGCAAGTGGCGGCTACGCGCTCGCCGCCAAGATGATGAAAGCCGGCTAGACGGAGTCTGCACGGGGTCTGCCCCACACCCAGCCGGCTTCAATTTGCTAGACCTTCATCGGCAGGACATTCCAGGCCATCTTCGGCGGATAACCGGCCTCGATAAACAGGCGGCCAACCGGGCAACGATCCTCGGACAGCTTTTTTAGCCGCTCAATTTTCTTTTCGCTTTCGTTGGTCTCGATATCGATGATCAGTTCAGCTTCACAGAAATGCATCACGCCGTTCGCGTTGCCTTCCATGCCTTCAATCAGATCGGTCGTCGCCGAACAATCGATGTTGATATCACCGTGCTCGAAACGCATGGCTTCGACGACCTTGTGAATCTGGACCGTCTGGCAGGCCGCCAGCGAGGCCGCGAGGTGATACAGCGGTGCGGCGCCGGTATTCGTGCCGCCGCGCTCTGCGAGTTCGTCGGTGACGATGGTGTGGCCTTCACCCGTCGTGACTTTGCAGACAACACCGCCTGCCTTGCAGGTGGAGCGTACTTCGCGCGCGCGCCGGCCGACCAGTTCTTTCTGTTTAACTTCAACCATGACTGCTCTCTCTTTGAAAAATGTGCTCTTATCCTAAGGGCTCGCCTGCCCCGGATGAGAAAAAAGGCGGCCCGACGGGACCGCCTTTTGCACATCATTTATGACGATAATCGTCAGTTACGAGCCTTCAGGCCCGCTAGCGCCGCCGCATAAGGGCGAGCCCCGCAAGGCCGAGGCCGAAAACTGCGAATATGCCCGGTTCCGCGACTTCGACGGCTCCGTTGCCGACGATGACCTGGATATCGACGCGCGATACTTCACCGCCCTGGCCATCACGTGCCAGCAGATAGATGTCGTAAAGCCCGTCTACATTGGCATCGAACGGGAAAGCCCCGCTATCGAAAAAATCCATATTCCACGAATTCTGGGCGAGATTGTTGGAACCGATCAGCGTCGGGTAATTGGCGCCGTTCGATTCTTCACCGGCACCCTGACCGGTCGAATTGTCACCGATCGAATGATCTGCATCCGACTGATTGATCGGGTCGAAGGACTGAAAATTCGTGCCGACACCGGCATCGAAATCGATGCCCAGCTCATAGCTGAGACCGTCGAGGAACAACCCGGTCGAATTATCGAAGTTCGAGTTGATCGACCATTCGAAGTTCTAGGTCGCGGTCGACGGAGACCCCGGTAGGAAACCGAAACCACCGCCCGCCGGCTGACCAGCGGCAAAACTGTAGGTGCCGTCGTCGTTACTGTTGAAGGTGTTTTCCGGTGCGTTCGACGCATTGAAACGTACCTTGCACCGCAGGCCCAGTTCGACGCCATTGCTTCGATCGACCGTAAAGCCGCCATTCGCGTTTCCGCTGCCGAATATCGCATTGCTGGTAACGTTCTGGTCGAATGAAACCACGGTATGGGCCGGGGCGCTTAAACCGCCGACACTCAAGACCGCTGCGGCCGGTACGACACCGCCGAAGTGGAAAAATTTACTAAACATAATCGTCGTCCTTTACGCGTAAGGTTACATTACGCCGACCTTGCCAACATCAATGCAATAAACATGCCAACTCGGCACGCGTGATTGTTCGTCCTATATTTCTTATATATCCCAGCGGGTTATTGTAATGCGTGCGTCAATGCGCACAGTGTCTGTTTTCAAAATTGCAAAAATATCCGACAGTCCGCTCCCAATGCAAGCGACCGCCTCAACGGGCAAACTGATCCCTGGTCCGATAGACCCAGACCGACAACCCGCAGATCAGCATGATCCCGATCGCGCCGATGGCATAAAAAGCATATTCCAGCCCGATAAATTCGGCGAGCGCCCCCATGATGACCGGAAACAACATTCCGCCGAGCCGGTTGAACGAAATTCGCAACGCGGCGGCACGCCCCTGCAGTCTCGGCGCGACGGCGCGCGACGCAATGGACATCATGAGCGGCAGGTTGAGCCCCTGCCCGGCGCCGCGAACGCCGATCGCGAGCGCCAAGAAGATCCATTCGTCAAACAGCGGTGTTGCCGCCACCCCGATAATGGCGGCGCCGACCGCCAGTATCAGCAGCCAGCAATCGGCAATCCGGCGGGTCAATGGCCCGATGCTGAGCGCCGCCAGTGCCGATACAGCATTGCCGATACCGATCAGCAATCCGATGGCGCCGGCGGTATAGCCGAGCTCCGTCAACCACACACCGTAGAACGAGGCCTGCACGCCGGAGCCGGTCTGGCGCATAAACGTCGCTGCGATCACCAGCGCAACAGCAGGTATCACCAGCAGCCTGAAGGCTTCTCGATAATCGGACAGGCTGGGAAGCACGTCCTTGCGTTCCTCATTGGGTGGGTCTGAAGAAGCGCTCTCGGATGTTGTTTCACCCGGCGACGATACTGCGCTATCGGCAACACCACCATTGGCCCCACCGTCATGGCGGGGCAGGAACGTCGCGCCAATGGCACCGCACAGCGCCCAGGCGCCAAAACACAGAAACCCGCCGACCGGCCCACCCGTCTCGTACGCAACGCCGACAAGCACCGGGCCAAAAAACCCGCCGATGCGGGCCGATGCCGTCATCCGCCCGGCATAGATGGCATTTCCTTTCATCAGGGTGCCGACCGCGCTCTGGACACCGATCCAGTTTGTCGTCTCACAGAATCCGATGATGATCTGAAACAGGATCGTCGCCCAGATAACCGGGAAAAACGGCACAAGGGCTGTCGACGCCGCCCCCAACACACCCAGCACCATGATCACAATGCGCGGCCCGAACCTGTCCAGCAAAGCACCGCCGTGGATCGACATGGTGACGGGCAGCAACTGCCTGCTGGCAATTATAATCCCGACCATGAACAGCGACGCATCGAGCTCTATCGCGGCCCATAGCGGTACTACGACATGGCTGATGGGGAAAAGATTGCCGGTGAAAAAGGCAGTCCCATAGATCGGCCCCTGTATGCGCCATGAATAGGCATCACGCGCCGTAGCCTCGCTCATCGCAGCAGGCCTCGCACTTCCAGGAAATTTAGTAGCGGGCGCAACAAAGCATTCATGTTCTCATGTTTATCCGATAAACCTTGGAATTACACATTCCCAACCTGGAAGTCCTCCGATGACCGACGCCGCCAACGCACAAGTTCTCTCTCATATTAACGTACTTGATCTCACGCGCGCGCGTTCCGGCCCCACCGCTGTCCGCCAGCTGGCAGACTGGGGCGCCGACGTGGTCAAGATCGAAACCCCCGGCGCGCCCGGCAGCGCTGATCTCGGCCGCCGCGGCGGCGCGGACTTTCAGAACCTGCACCGCAACAAGAAATCGATGACGCTGGACCTGAAGTCAGAGGAAGGGCGCGCGATTTTCTACAAGATGGCGGCGGAGGCCGACGTTGTGGTCGAAAACATGCGCCCCGGTGTGAAAAACCGCCTGGGCGTCGACTACGAGACCCTGAAAAAAATCAATCCGCGCATCATTTTGGGCAGCATTTCGGGCTTCGGCCAAGACGGCCCCTATGCCGAACGGCCCTGCCTCGACCAGATCGCCCAGGGCATGGGCGGCCACATGATGGTCACGGGAGAACCGGGATCCGGGCCAATGCGGTCGGGCGCGGCGCTCAGCGATATGACGGCGGGCATCCTGTGTGCCAATGGTATCTCTCTGGCGCTGCTGGAGCGCGAACGGTCGGGTGAAGGCCAGTGGGTCCAGACATCGTTGGTCGAAGCGATGATCTTCCTGCTGGATTTTCAGGCGGCAAGCTGGACCGTCGAAAAGCGTGTTCCGCCGCAGGCAGGCAACCATCATCCGTCGATTGCGCCTATGGGCGCTTTCCGCACCAGCGACAGCTTTATCAATATAGCGCCGATGCCGGAGATGTGGGAACGGTTCTGCACGACCGCCGGGCTCGACGCACTGGTCGACGATCCGCGCTTTGCCACGTTCGACGACCGTTACGCCAATCGTCCCGCGCTGATCGCAGAGATTGAAAAGGTGACGGTCACCCGGACCAGCGCCTACTGGATCGATCTTCTGAATGAAGCGCGCGTCCCGTGCGGGCCGATCTATACGCTGGATGAAGTGTTTGACGACCCGCAGGTCAAGCATACGGGTATCGCCAAAAAGGTATCTTCGGAGGCTTTGGGGGAATTCGAAATTATCGCCCAGCCCATCCATCTGATGCGGACACCGAACCGTCATGATGTCGATGATGTCACCGCCGCGCCGGAATACGGCGAACACACGATCGATATTCTGCAGCGCTACGGCTATTCGGATGCAGAAATCAGCGCCTATACCAAAGACGGCGTGATCTAGCTCCGCGGCTGGCAGCGATCAGGTCAGCAGATAATCAGATCACTGTACGGTGCGCGGGAAAGGCGAGGACGACCGTCGCGCCGGAATCCTGATTATCGGCAAAATCGATGCTGCCGCCATGGACCTCCATCAGCTTGCGGCTGATCAGCAGTCCCAAGCCTATACCTTCGGCAAACTTCGTGCCTGAGGGATCGAATTTTTCAAACACGCCGAATGCCCGTGTCCGGATTTCGTTGTTTATGCCAGGTCCCCGGTCCGTCACACGCACGATCAGATTTTGCTGATCATTTACGTCGGCGCATACGGTTACCTGCTCGCCTTCGGGCGCAAACGTTACCGCATTATTGCTGACATGCGCCAATACCTGCACCACGTATCGCGGATCGCAGCGCAGTTCCGGCAACTTTTCCATCGGCAGAACATTGATGCGCGAATCTGCAGACGGGAGCAGCGCGACCGCCTTTTCTATCAAGTCGGGCACCGTCACGACGCTGTCCTCAATACCAAGCTCTCCGCATTCCAGGCGTGTCCAGTCCAGCATGCCGTCGATCAGCGTCAAAAGATGGTCATCCGTCTGACCGATATCGTCGGCATAGGTCCTGTACTTTGGAACGACAGCATCGTCGGCTGCGGTGGCAATCATCGTGCTGAACCCCATAATGGCATTCAGCGGCGTCCGTAATTCATGACTGAGCATTTGAAGGAACTGCTGCTTGGCGGATTACGCGTTTAGCAGCTCGTCGCTCAGATCGATCGTCTCATTGGTGATTTCCTGGCGGCATTCAATCTCCCGGACGACCAGCGCCGCCAGGCTCCGAAGAATTTCGCATTCCCGCTCCGACAGACCTTCTGGTCGGGGATTTTTATCCATCATGCAGAGGGTTCCCAGCCGGAAGCCTGAAGGCAACGTCAGGCGCGCGCCGGCATAGAACCGGATCGCCGCCAGGCCGATAACGGCCGGATCCTCCCCGAACCGCACGTCCTGTGTGGCATCCGGTGCGAACATGATGTCATCGTTCATGATGGTATGATCGCAAAACCCGTTTTCGCGCGGAAGCTCCGGGACCGGAAATCCGACATGCAATTTGAACCAGTGCCTGCTCCGGTCGACAAACGTCACCAGGGCTATTGGCGTGCTGAAGGTTAGTGCGGTCAGCGCCGTGAGCCGGTCGAAGGCTTCTTCAGGCAACGTATCGAGAATTTCGAAGCGGCGAAGTTCAGCCAGACGCGCCTGATCGTTGATCGGTATCGGCGGCCAGCACAAAGCTTCCCTGGACAAGGCGGTCATAGAGCATACGCAAACATACTGTCACTCAGTTGCGATCATCCTCGCAGGCATAGAACCGCCTTCGAAAACCATCAGAGCGTTATTATAAAACCCGCCGTCGCAAACTCGGTCGACAACCCCTGCGACTTCGCAGCAATCAGCTGAAATCGACCTTCGATTACATCACACATTCGATATAGTCGAAACCATCTTAAGGAAGGGACGATTCAAGAGGAAGGCTAATCCACCCTTCAATCGATGCTGACAGGCATCCCGTCTGCCTGGACAAGCGACATTTCCGCACCCTCGACCTGTTTCAGCGTCCAACGGTAGCGGGTCGCATAGCGCTGAACATCCTTCTTCTGCCATGCATCGCGTATACCGCTTTCCGGTATACCAGTGTTCGCCAGTATTTCTGAAGCATTGAGGGTCGTTTTGGGTGGATGGCGCAGCAGCCAGCAAAGGGCTTCCCAGCCCGATTTACCGTCACGCAGGCTTGGTTCCGGCTCAACGAAACCCGGCCCCTCGGGTCCGCCCGTGACCTCGACACCCTTCCAGAAGGCCACGTGGTCGGCAATCAGACCTGCCTGCGGATATGTCGTGTCGTAACGCCAGACAGCGGCTTCGAGCACCTCGCCGTCAACCACAACATCGGAATAAGCCGCGAAGCCTTTCCAGTGGCAGAACGTCGTGCCGAATTCATCGTTATCGCGCAGGTATTTCCGGTTCACGGATTCTTTCGGGAAATAAGCGTTTCCTTCGACATGGACGACAGTATCGCTCTCAGCCAACTTCACACCGTTCCAGACTGCTTTAGTCATCTTCCGCTCCCTATTTCCAGATAGCGTCAGTCACCAGCTGCTTCCATGAACAACGCAGCGGTTTCCGAAGGCATCGTGACCATGGAATCGTGCGTCGTATCCAGTTCGCGATACGTCCAGCGATCATCGTGACGCAAACGATCGGCAAGGACCATAAACGGTGTTCTGCCCGGGGCGCCCGCACACAGGATATAGGTCCTCGGGAGTCCATCCGGCCCGCCGTTTTCAAGACCACTGTTTTCAAGACGGATCGGCGTCACCTGGGTGCCGACAGGATGAGGCGTAACCCGCCTTTTCACCCAGGCTCGTTTTTCGGCCATATCCGCCGGGATATCGAACAATCGGTCGAGATCGGGCGCAGCGCCGCCGAGCGCATTAGCGCTGGCGCGACGCCGGGCGACCTCGGCGGCGAAATCCGCCTCGGTCGCATCGAGGTTCAGCAGCTTCACGATATGCGTGGCCGAGCTCTCACCGTCCGCCGGCAGGAATGCGTCGAGATAGACGATATGGCGGAGACGATCCTTCGCCTGGTCAGCAACGCCGGTGATCACCATGCCGCCATAGGAATGACCGACCAGGATCACGTCGTTCAGCTCTTCCCAGACGAGCAGGTTTATCACATCGGCGATATGGGTCTCGAGGTCGATATCGGGCGACAGCAGATGCGACCGCTCCCCCAGCCCGGTCAGGGTCGGTGTAAATACGGTGTGACCGTGTTCTTCCAGAACTCTCCGGACATCTCGCCAGCACCAGCCACCGTGCCACGCTCCATG
>CAJIYX010000123.1 GCA_905181725.1 Alphaproteobacteria bacterium UBA830 | reverse complement strand
GGTGCCGGAATACGAAGTCGCCATGTCGCGGGCCTATAACCGCTGGCTGACGGAGAAAATCCTGGCGGAGGAAAACCGCCTCAAGACGATGCTGTATCTGCCGTTCAACGATCCTGACGCGACCTATAAGATGGTTCAGGATTTTGGTGATGCACCTGGAGTATGCGGCTTCATGGTGGTGTCGACCCGTTACAAGCCAGTTTACGACAACGCCTATATGAAGACCTATGCGCTGATCGAAGAAATGGGCAAGCCGCTGGCATTTCACGCGTCGTTCAGCTGGAACGACCGTCTACTGGGCAACACCAACCGGTTTCTCGTCACCCATGCGCTTGGCTTCACGATTTATAACGCGGTCCATATGTGCAACTGGATCATCAACGGATTGCCGGAACGTTTCCCAAAGATGGATGTGATGTGGATCGAATCCGGACTTGCCTGGATACCGTGGATGATGCAGCGGCTCGATAACGATTACCGCATGAGGTCGTCCGAAGCACCGCTGCTGCGCAAACTGCCGAGCGAATACATGCAGGACATGTTTTATTCGTCGCAGCCGATGGAAATGCCGCACGATCCCGACATCCTTGAGATGACGTTCAAGATGATCAAGGCAGAGACCCAACTCTGCTGGTCGTCGGATTACCCGCACTGGGATATGGACCTGCCGAGCGTCATCTGGGATCTGCCGTTTCTCGACGAACGCCAGAAAAAGAATATTCTCGGCGAGAATGCCCGGAAGCTTTACGGCATGGACGTTTCTGACCGCTATCCGAACTACACGCCGCCGGTTTAACCCACCGTTGACAGTGACGGCGGCGGCGGCGGGTCGGGAATCACTACGCGGCCGCAGGCAACGTCGATCAGTGTTCGCACCAGGATATAGACGATAAGCACTGTCGCAACGACCAGGATCGCCTGCTCGGCGACGAGCAGGCAGGCGTTGTTCGTGGCGTTACCGTATATCAGCGTCGCCGCGCCGATGGTGTCGAGTGGAAACGAATAGGGCCATCAGCCCATTGAGAATTTCACCTTCAGGAAGGTGCGGATCATCGAGATGTTCAGCAGCAGCAGGAACAGCGCGGAATAGTAGATAATCCGCGTTAACGGCGAGATATCGCCAGGCACAAGCAGTGAAAAGATCATCCACATCAACGCCGGCGGCATGATCGGCACGAAATAGCTTGGCGTCAGCGGCTCTGGCAGGCTGGGCCCAAACATGATCCGGTACATCAGCACCACCGATAGCAGCACCCAGACGATCCACCCGATTGAAAAGAAGAACCAGCTCAGCTCGATATAGCCGAACGACGTCCCCATCAGTGCCGTCAGGAAACTGCCGACCCCGGGGATCAGCCAGATCAGGTTCATTTTTGCTAGTTCCCGCGGGCGGAGATACCACCGTGAGAAGATGTAGAATGTCAGAAACAGGCTGAGCCCGGCGCCGAGGAAAAACAGGCCCTGCGCCACACCCACGTGCAGCGGCAGGACAGCTGGCACCTGTAGCAGGATCGCGAGCGGGGCCCCGCCAAGAAACGGGCCCCTCGCCGGGTGGTCGAAATGCCGCGATAACATTGCGGGGTAAACCAGGCATTTGGCGATATAAGCCGTCGCCACGATCGCCAGCATCACGGCGCCGATGATCAGAATAATATCGCCGGGAAGTGAGGGCCATGCGAGAAATTTCTCTGCCTGCCGCCAGGCGAGGCCGAGGCCGGAGACACCCATGACCGACCCGAAAAAAGTCGGCGGAAGGAGGGCAAGCGGGGAAGAGGGCTGTTCGGAAGAGGGCGGTGTAGTCATGGGCCGCAACCTAATGCCGTGCCCCATTTGTCCAAGGCATCGCCAACCACTTTTATGCAGAGGGCGAAGAATGTAATACTGGCTCCTCAGACCAGAAGGCTAGGCCCATGAATACCGACCCAACTAAACTGCTCGACCCCGGGTTTGATGGCTCGCTGACCGAGGGGCTCGTATCGCTTATCCGCAACAAACGCGTCGATCAGGCGGACCTCGATGCCATGGCGCTGTTCACACTTGACGGTATTGCCAACATGCTGGCCGGCCGCCGGTCGGTGCCGGGAGAAATGCTGCTCGCCTATCTGAAGGGCAAGGAAGGCGATACCGGGCGCCGGGCACTGGTGATGGGCGGGCTGACCCATATTCTGGAGGTCGATGACCTGCATAAGGCATCGGTCGTGCATCCTGCCTGCGTGACGATACCGGTGGCACTGGCGCTCGCAGCCGATGACATGCCGTCGGGCACGGACTTCCTCAAGGCGATCCTGTTCGGGTTTGAATCCTGTACGCGTGTCGGTATGTCGGTCGGCAGGGCGCATTACAAAATCTGGCACAACACCGCGACCTGCGGCACATTTGGCGGTGCTATGACGGCGGCGACGCTGATGGGGCTGACTGACGCAGAAACCGTCCACGCGCTCGGCAATGCGGGAACGCAATCGGCGGGTTTATGGGAATTCCTCAATACCGGCGCGATGAGCAAGCATCTGCATGCCGGTCGCGGCGCGGAGGCAGGGATTGTCGCCGCCGAACTGGCGCAGCTTGGCTTTACCGGCCCGTCTGCAATTCTCGAAGGCCCGCAGGGACTTTATGCCGGTGCGTGCCCGGACCCGGACCCCGATGCGGTGCTTCGTGACCCTGATGCGCCGTGGCAGGTGCATCTGACATCGATCAAGCCGTGGCCGTCCTGCCGCCATACGCACCCCGTCATCGATGCGGCGCTGGAGCTTTCCGGCAAGATCGATGTGAAGGCGATCGAGAGCGTGGATGTCGCGGTCTATCAGGCATCTATCGATGTATGCGACCGCCCGGTGCCGGAAAGCGAATACGAAGCGAAATTCTCGGTCCAGCATTGTGTCGCGATCAGCCTGCTCGACGGAAAATGCGTGTTTGCGTCCTTCGATCCATCCGGGCGTGACCGCGCAGCGGAACTGCGCAAATCGATCTCCGTCCACGCGGGTGAGATCTACAGCAACGCCTATCCGAGAGACTGGGGCGGCGAGGTGACGGTGAACCTCAAAGACGGTGCGTCGATCACCGCGGCGCGGACAGCCTGCAAGGGCGATCCGGAACATGCCCTGACCCGCGACGAGATGATCGACAAGGCGCGCGATCTTTTGACATTCGCGGCGGTTAACGATGTCGATGCCATCATCGATGGCGTGCTCGGGATGGCGCATGGCGGCCCCGTGCCGGAAATTGTTATCTGATCCGCCAACACAATGGGAAACGATCATGGATAAGGCGACGCTTGGCCAGAAGGCCGAAAAACTTCAGGCGCTGATTGATGCCGATGAAACGCTGGTGTTGCCCAACGTGTGGGATGTCGCCGGTGCACGCATCGTCGCCGACCAGGGCTATCCGGTGATCGCCACGTCGAGCGCGGGCATCGCCTGGTCGCTCGGCTGCCCTGACGGCGAGATCATCAGCCGCGATGACATGCTGTTCATGGTCAAGAAGATCGCCGATGGCGTCGATCTGCCGGTAACGGCGGACATGGAAGCGGGCTACGGCGAAGCGGCGGAAGCCGTCGCCGACACGGTCGTCGCGACGCTGGACGCCGGTGCGGTCGGCGCAAATATCGAAGACAGATCGTCCCAGGCGGCAGGTCATCCGCTGCTGGATTACGATTTGTCTGTGGCGCGCATTCGGGCGGCGAAGAAGGCTGCCGACGATTACGGTGTGCCGTTCGTCATCAACGCCCGGACCGACGGTTTCTTCGGCGGACCGGGCGACGGCGTGTTCGAAGAAGCAGTCCGCCGCTGCAACGCCTACCTGGAGGAGGGCGCGGGCTGCGTCTTCGTGCCTTTCGTGCGCGATCGCGACACGATGGAAAAACTGGTCTCAGCCATCGATGGCGCGGTCAATTTTCTCGCCAACCCGGTAGCCCCGGATTTGGGCCAGATGCAGGGAATGGGCGTGGCGCGGGTCAGTATCGGCGGGCTGTTCTCGCTGCTGATCTACAGCCAGTTGCGCGAATCCTGTGAGGAAATGAAGTCATCCGGCACGCTGAGCTGGGGCAAGGACAACATCATCCACCCGGAGATGAACAAGTTGATGGGGTAGTTCCTCCTCACAATCACAAAGCTGTCACCCCGGATTTATTCCGGGGCCCAGTCTTCAAATCACAAAGTCCTCTGGGTCCCGGCACGGGCTGTTCTGGACCTGATCCGGAGGCCGAGTGACACTTAAGGTTTGGCTAGGCCTTTAATGCCGCAGCCTGAATCCCCGACAGTGTCGACGTCGGCAGAATGGCATCCGGCTCGATCACCAGTTCAATCAGCGACGGCCCATCCACCGCGCGGCAGCGCTCGAACGCAGCTTCAAAATTCACCGTCTTTGTGACCGTTTCGCCATGCGCGCCATAGGCGCGGGCGAGGGCGGCGAAGTCCGGGTTTACCAGGTCGGTACCGGATTTGCGTTTTGGATAGTGGGTTTCCTGGTGCATCCGGATGGTGCCGTACATGCCGTTATTGACGACCACGAAGATCACTTTGGCGCCCTCCTGGACGGCGGTGCCGATTTCCTGGCCGTTCATCTGGAAACAGCCATCGCCGCTGAATGACACAACGACCCGGTCGCGATGACGCACAGCCGCTGACACGCCGGACGGCACGCCATAGCCCATCGCGCCCGACTGCGGCGCGAGCTGGGTGCCGTACTGCTTGTAGCGGTAGAATCGGTGGACCCAGACGGTGTAATTTCCGGCGCCGTTTGTGATCACGGAATCTTCGGGCAGGGTATCGCTCAGCCAGCCGACGATCTCTGAATAGTTCACGTCGCCCGGCATGGCAGGCGGGGTCGAGAACGCCATGTAATCGGCGTGGGCCGCGGCGGCTTCGCCACCCCATGTGCCTTTAACCGGCTCCATCGCCTTCGCGGCGGCACAGAACTCGGCCATGCCTGAATTGATACCCAGATCGGCCTGGTAGACCTTGCCGAGCTCATCCACGCCAGCGCTGATATGCACCAATGGCTGCTTCGGTTTCGGGAACGTGAAATAGGTGTAGCCGCCGGAGATTATTTCCCCCAGTTGCGGGCCGAGCACTATCAGCAGGTCGGTTTCGTCGAGCCGGGCTTTCAGGTTGGGATTAATGCCAAGACCGATGACGCCGGCATAGTTCGGATGACGGTTATCCATCAGATCCTGGCGGCGGAACGACACGGCGACGGGCAGGTCGTTCTGTTCGGCAAAAGCTGTCAGGTCGGCACAGGCTTCTGGTGTCCAGCCGCCTCCGCCCGCAAGCACCAGCGGTTTCTTCGCGGCGCCGAGCATGTTACGAAATTTCTTCAGGTCGGCAGCGCCAGGGTTGGACTGCGCGCTGTGATAGGCTTGGCCGTCTTCGGCATCGGCGCGTTCGGTCTGCATATCTTCGGGCAGGGCGAGCACGACCGGTCCGGGGCGTCCCGATGTCGCGACGTGAAAGGCGCGGCTGACCATTTCGGGCACGCGGGCAGGGTTGTCGATCTGGGCGACCCACTTGGTCATCTCGCCGAACATGCGGCGGTAATCGACTTCCTGAAAAGCTTCGCGTTCCGACATGTCGCGGGCGACCTGCCCAACGAACAGGATCAGCGGTGTCGAATCCTGATGGGCAGTGTGGATACCCACCGACGCGTTGGTGGCGCCGGGGCCACGGGTCACAAAAGCGACGCCCGGTTTGCCGGTCATCTTGCCCCAGGCGTCGGCCATGTTGGTGACGCCGCCTTCCTGCCGGCAGACGACCAGATTGATCTGGTCCTGCACGTCGTGGAACGCATCGAGGGCGGCCAGATAGCTCTCGCCCGGCACGCAGAAGACGGTGTCGACACCGTGGAGGCGCAGGCAGTCCACGAGGATCTGTCCGCCCGTGCGGAGATTGGAAGAATTGCTGTCGGCCATGATCTAAATCTCGATAAATTGGTCCAGAAAAATCGTGTATTTCTGGCGCTTGGGTTTGTCCTTGTCTTCCTCGTGCACATAGGAAATCGACGATTTTCCTTTGAGGCTGCGCGGCAGGATCATTGTGCGCGAAAAATTGCCGGGCTTGTCATCGGGCGCATAGGCCAGCACCGGCACCGGTCCGGCCTCGAACCATGGCTCGCCCGCCGCGATGACGTGGGTTTCGCCGCCGGTTTCAACCTTGAAACCACCTTCGAGCAGGCACCGGATGCCGGGGCCCTGATGAACATGTGTGTATGCTATGCCACTCGGCGGGATATCGACGCGGTCGCAGCGCCACAGATAACCGCCTCCTGGTTCCAGGTCGACCGCGGCGGATAGTTTGTGAGTGGATGTCACGCCGTCGCCCTGTGCGAGACCGTCCGAATCCTTGATGTCGCCTGCAACCAGCTCGTAGCGGAGAAACCGGGCACCGTCTGCGCCCGCTGTAACCGTTGTGTCGTCGGTAGAGAACCAGGCCGAGTTTGCGCTGAGTGTTGCGCCGCACCGGTCGTCACGTATCGTCGCCATACCGTCCGCGATGTATATCCCGCGATTGCCGCCGGGCAGGGGCGCTGACAGCGTCGCTTTTCCGGTAAAAACGTCGGTGTAAACGCGCAGAATGTAGTCGGCCATTTCGGCATCACTCCTTGTTATCGAATTTGCGTATCACAGCTCTGTTTTGGCGGCAAGAACGGCGGGAGGCCGCGTTGACGCCCCTGTTCCCGCCGGTATGATGACGCGCCCTTTAAACCGCCGACCCGGAGCAGCCAACTCGTGAAAAATCATACCGTTAAGGTCTATCCTTCGAAACAGGAATTAAAACGCGAAGACCAGTTCGCCTGGAAAATTGCCGCGGTCGCGGCGGACCCGGTCGATGTCGATGATGACGTTACGGACATGGTCATCAACCGGATGATCGATAACGCGTCCGTCGCGATGGCTTCGGTCAATCGCCGTCCCGTGGCGAATGCCCGTGCGATGGCAATCTGTCATCCCCGCGATGACGGTGCGACGATCTTCGGCATGCCCGCGGACCAGCGTTTCTGTGCCGAATGGGCTGCCTGGGCGAATGGTACGGCGGTGCGTGAGCTCGATTATCACGACACGTTTCTCGCCGCCGATTATTCACATCCCGGCGACAATATCCCGCCGACGCTGGCGGTCGCACAACAAAAAGGCCTCGATGGCAAACAGTTGCTGCGCGGAATCGCGACCGGGTATGAAATCCAGGTCAATCTGGTGAAAGGTATCTGTCTGCACGAGCACAAGATCGATCATATCGCGCATGTCGGGCCTTCCGTGGCGGCTGCGCTCGGTACGCTGCTCAAGCTGGATACCGAGACGATTTATCAGTCGGTGCAGCAGGGACTTCACGTTACCTGCACCACGCGCCAGTCGCGCAAGGGCGAGATTTCAAGCTGGAAAGCCTATGCGCCGGCGCATGCGGGCAAGCTCGCGATTGAAGCTGTCGACCGCTGTATGCGGGGCGAGGGCGCGCCGTCACCGATCTATGAGGGCGAAGACGGCGTGATCGCGTGGATGCTCGACGGCGCCGATGCGAACTATACCGTGCCGCTGCCTGAACCGGGTGAGGCCAAGCGGGCGATCCTCGAGACATATACCAAGGAACATTCCGCGGAATATCAGAGCCAGGCGCTGATAGATTTGGCGCGTAAAATGGGCGGGCAGATTTCGGATTTCGATGCGATCGGCAATATCGTCATCCAGACCAGCCATCACACACACTACGTTATCGGCACCGGAGCCGGCGATCCTCAGAAGATGGATCCGACGGCTAGCCGCGAAACGCTTGATCATTCGATCATGTATATCTTCGCCGTCGCGCTGCAGGATCAGGCATGGCACCACGTCAATTCCTATGCGCCGCAACGCGCACAGCGGTCCGACACTGTGAAGCTGTGGCACAGCATTTCGACCGTCGAAGATCCGCGCTGGACAGAACGCTATCATCACTCCGATCCGAACCAGCGCGCTTTTGGCGGCCGTGTCGTGATTACGATGAAGGACGGCTCGACGCTCGAAGACGAACTGGCACTTGCCGACGCGCATCCCGCCGGTGCACGTCCATTCGCCCGAGAGAACTACATCAACAAGTTCAAGATGCTGGTGGATGGGGTTGTCACCGATGGCGAGCGGGATCGTTTTCTCGATACCGTTCAGCGCCTGCCGAATCTGAGGGCCGACGAACTGGGTGGGCTCCATGTCACGCTCGACGCCATGGCGCTCGAATATGACAGCCGCGATGACAGAGGAATTTTCTAATGCTGTTCACCAAGAAAACCGCCGCTGAAAAACGTGCATCCTTCCGCGAGGAACTCGCGACCGGGCGTCTGCTGCAGTTCCCGGGTGCGCATTCGCCGATTGTGTCGTTGGCGATCGAGGATCAGGGCTTTGACGGGGTCTATATCTCAGGTGCTGCCTTATCCGCAGAACTTGGCCTGCCAGATATCGGCCTGACCACGCTGAGTGAAGTTACGCAGCGGGGCCGACAAATCGCCCGCGTGACCGACCTGCCGGCACTGATCGATATAGATACCGGGTTCGGCGAGCCGATGAGTGCAGCACGCAGTATTCTGGAACTCGAAGAGCTGGGCATTGCCGGGTGTCATCTCGAAGACCAGGTGAACCCGAAGCGTTGCGGGCATCTGGATAACAAATCCATCGTGCCGGTCCGCGAAATGACGATGAAAATCCGCGCCGCCGCGGATGCGCGAAAAGACCTAAACTTCCTCATCATGGCGCGCACCGATGCGCGGGCTTCCGAAGGACTGGAAGCGTCGCTTAACCGGGCAAAGGCCTATATCGATGCCGGGGCCGATGCGATCTTCCCGGAAGCGCTCCAGGATCTGTCGGAATATGAGGCGGTGCGCGAAGCATTGGACGTGCCCTTGCTCGCCAACCTGACGGAATTCGGCAAGACGCCGTTACTGACGAAGAAGGAACTCGAAGATCTCGGCTACAATATTGCGATCTATCCGGTGACCTCGTTGCGGCTCTCGATGAAAGCGGTCGAGGACGGCCTCGCGGAAATCAGTCAGCAGGGCACGCAAAAGGAAATTGTCGACCGTATGCAGACGCGTGCACGGCTTTACGAACTGATCCGCTACGAGGATTACAACAAGTTCGACCAGGACATTTTTAACTTCAAGGTTTGACGGCAGGGAGACGAAGAATGGCAGCCAAGACAGCAAAGAAGAGCGTTAAAAAGAAGGCGAAGGCCAAAATCACCAAGGTGAAGAAGACCAAGGTGGTGGACCCGGTAATCTATAAGGGACTGGCTGGCGTCACGGTTGATACGACCGAGGTGTCCAAGGTGATGCCGGAGACAAATTCGCTGACCTATCGCGGCTACGCGGTGCAGGATCTCGCTGCCAATTGCCGGTTTGAGGAAGTCGCCTATCTGATGTGGTACGGCGAACTGCCGACCCGCGCCCAGCTTCGGAAGTTCGAAAAAGACGAACGCAGCCGCCGGAATATTTCACGCGCTCATGTCGAAGTGATCCGCCAATACCCGAAGCGCGCGCATCCGATGGACACGCTGCGGACATCGGTCAGCTATCTTGGCACGACCGAAACCGCCTGGGGCGGTGAGCCGGAGGCGAAAGATCTTAACCGCGCAATGGATATGCTCGCCAAGATTCCGACCATGATTGCGACCGATTACCGGTTCCGCAAAGGTCTGCCGCGCAAGACGCCGCGCAAAGACCTGACCATGTCGGAGAATTTCTTCCATATGTGTTTCGGTGAGGTGCCGCCGAAGGAAGTGATCCGTGCATTCGACATCTCGCTCATCCTTTATGCCGAGCACAGCTTCAATGCGTCGACTTTCACGGCGCGCGTCATCACGTCCTCACGGTCCGATATCTACAGTGCGGTGACCGGCGGTATCGGCTCGCTCAAAGGCCCGCTGCATGGTGGTGCCAATGAAGCAGTGATGCATAATCTGAAAGAAATCCGCACACCTTCGCGCGCCGAAAAATGGCTGCGTGATAAGCAGGCGGCGGGCGAGCTGGTGATGGGCTTTGGCCACCGGGTCTACAAGCGGGGCGATTCCCGCGTCCCCACAATGCGTACCGCCCTTGAAGACCTTGCGGCATGGAAGGGTGACACCAAGTGGCTGGAGATATCGGACATCCTCCAGAACATCATGATTTCGGAAAAGAACATTCACCCGAATCTCGATTTCCCCGCAGGCCCTGCCTATTACCTGATGGGCTTCGAGATCGATATGTATACGCCGATCTTCGTGATGAGCCGGATTACCGGCTGGGCCGCCCATATCATCGAGCAGAACGCCAGTAACAGCCTGATCCGGCCGCTGAGTGCTTACAGCGGCAAGAAGCAGCGCAAGGTGAAAGCAATTTCCAAGCGCTGACGGGGGTGCGTTTCAGGACCCGGGAGTACCCCTTTGAGCCTCCCGGCGTTCGATATGTCCGCGCCGGAGCAGGTAGACTGCCGACGCGATGATCACGACGGTGCCGATGATCGACCACCGATCCGGTATTTCCGAAAACACCAGAAAACCTAGTATCGCGGCAACTGGCAGGCGCATGAAATCGAACGGTGCGACGATGCTGATCTCTCCTGCATCATAGGCGCGCGCAAGAAAATCCTGGCCGATGGCGCCGAGAACGCCGGCCAGAAACAGCCAGCCGGTCTGCCCGAGTGTCGGCGTTTCCCATGTATACGCGGCGCCGGGCAGCAGGATCAGCGTGCCGAAAAACATAAAGTAAAAGACGATACGGGTGGGGGGCTCCGTCGAGGACAGGTTCTTCATCGAAATCATCGCCGATGACGTGAGAACTGCGCTGCCCAGTGCCAGCAGCATCGCCGGCTCGACGCCGAGATGCGGTTTGACTATCAGCAGCATTCCGCAGAAGCCGACGACGGTGGCGGCGACCCGCCGGCCATGGATCAATTCTTTCAGGACGATCGCACCGATGAGGGTTGACCAGAACGGCGACGTGAACGCCAGTACCATCGCGTCCGCCAGGATCAGGTCTTCAAGGGCAAAGATCAGCGTGACGAAGGCGGCGATACCGCAAAAAGACCGCACGAAATGTAGCCCCGGGCGGCGGGTCCGCAGGACACCGGGCCCGGACCGGATCAGCCAGGGTGTCAGCATGCAAAGCGCGAAGAAAGTTCGGGCGATGGCGACGACGAATATCGGGAGCTCCGTCGCCATATGTTTGACGACAACGAACATCGTCGTCAGGGTCGTTACTGCCAGCAGCATCCACAGAATTCCGCGGACGTTGTTCAGTTTCGGCGCGTAAGCGTCACCTGCGGGGGTGTTCAAGGTAAAGGCTTTCCGTGTTACCCGACCGATTGGCCGGACTGGGTATCTCCGTATCAGAGCGCGCCCGGCGGTTCAATGTCCCGTCTGGGTCCCGTCTGGGTCCCCGTCGGGTCGGAGGCGGTTGCGGAGTCGCGTCCGGTCATGCATCCATACTGCAATCATTTTGCAATCATTGTGCAATCAAGCGCGGCTACACCGGAAACGACCGTTGAAGATTTTGTTTATCACCGCAACGCGTATTGGCGATGCCGTTCTGTCTTCCGGACTGGTCGCGCATCTGGCCGCGCAGCATCCCGGTGTAAGGTTCACTATTGCCTGCGGTGCGCCGGCGGCACCCCTGTTTGAAGCCGTGCCGGGGCTCGACCGGCTGATCGTTATCGAGAAAAAGTCGTTTCATAGCCACTGGCTGTCACTATGGGCAGCGTGTATCGGAAACCGCTGGGACCGGATCTACGACCTGCGCGGTTCGATGCTGGCACGACTGATCTGGGCAGGCGAACGCCATATCGGGAATTACCGGGATGACAGTATTCACCGGGTCGAGGAACTGGGCCGACTTATTGGCGTGTCGCCGCCGCCGACCCCAATGTTGTCGCTGTCTGACGAGGCCCGTGAGGCCGCCGCCGGGTTAATCCTGGAGGGGCTTCCCGTGCTCGCCATCGGGCCGACGGCGAACTGGGGCGGCAAGCAATGGCCGGCGGACCGGTTTGCTGCGCTGGCACTGCGTTCGACCGGTGCGGGCGGCCTCCTTGGAGGGGCAAGTGTCGCGGTTCTCGGCGCTGAACCGGAACGGGAGATGGCGCAGCCTGTCCTCGATGCGCTACCGGCTGAGCGGCGCATAGACCTGATCGGTCGGTCTTTGCCGGTTGCGGCCGCCTGTATTGAACGCTCGACGCTGTATGTCGGCAATGATTCCGGATTGATGCATATCGCGGCGGCGACGGGCACGCCGACGCTGGGGCTGTTCGGCCCGTCGCCGGAGACCCGCTACGGGCCTTGGGGGGCTCATTGCGCTTCCGTGCGCACAGATGAGGGGTTTAAAGAGCTTGTATTGTCGCCGGATTTCGATCATCTGAGCCAAAAAACGCTGATGATGGGACTTTCGGTGGATAAGGCTTACGAAGCCCTTGCGAATCTTTACACAAGTGTAAAAAATGCGCCCTGAAAGGGAATGCATTGGCTAAACCGCAAAATAGCAGGTCGAACACGACGGTCGCGGAACGCCGGGAAAACCGGCGCGACGAAATTCTGCGTGCCGCTCAGGATCTTTTCCACCGTAAGGGCTATGCCAATACCTCGCTCGACGATATTGCGCGGGCTGTAGGGATCAAGCGGGAAGGGCTGTATTACTATTTCCCGAACCGTACCCAGGTTCTGATCACCATTATCAAGCCGTTGGGTCTGCAGCTTCGCGACCGGGTGCGCGAGATACTGGAAAGCGATGCACCTCCGGAAGATAAAATGCGCCAGACGGTCGAAAACCACCTGATGCGCTTCGAAACCCGGTTTGCGGAATCAAAGATCACGCTACGCGATGACTATTTTGCCGAAAACGAAGTCGTCCTCGCCGAAATGCAGCCGATCTGGGATGAGTACGAAAAACTCTGGATTGCGATTATTCAGGAAGGTCAAGACAAGGGTGTCTTCGATGCGACGCTCGATCCGCGTCTCGCCCATCTGGGTATTCTGGGCCTCTGCAACTGGGTGGCGCGCTGGTACAAGCCGGGTAGTTCAACACCTGTTCCGGAGCTGATTGCCATGTATAACCGGATGGTCCTGCGCAGCCTGCAGGCCGATTAACTTCGCGGCTTCGCGCCGCATGACTTGAACTTTTTTATTGGGACTTTGGAATGAAACAGAACGAACGTGTGATTATCTGCGGCGGTGGACCAGTGGGGGCAGTGACGGCCCTCGCACTGGTTCAGCAGGGTATCCCGGTGACCGTGCTGGAATCGTTCGAGGAACCGCCGCGTGATCCACGCGCCGCGACGCTCCATCCGTCGACGCTCGAGATGCTCGATACGCTCGGCCTCGCCGAAGGAATCCTGCAACGCGGCCTGCACGCGCCGGCATTCCAGTTTCGTGACCGCAAGTCGCAGGAAATCGTTGCGGTTTTCGACATGGCGCATATTGCCGACGAAACTAAATTTCCGCTCGCCGTTCAGTATGAGCAATGGAAGCTCGTCCGCGACGGTCTCGCAGCGCTGAAGGAATACGACATTGCCGATGTCAGGCTCGGCACCAACGTGACGGCGTTTTCTCAGGATTATGATGGCGTGACCGTGGTCACGGAGAACACCGACGGCGAGCTCGAGAAGATCGAGGGGCGTTATCTGATCGCTTGCGATGGAGGTCGTTCCACCATCCGTATCGGCCTTGGCGTCTATATGTCCGGCTTTACCTGGGGCGAGCGTTTCCTAGTGCTGACATCACTGCACGATTTCGTCGAGAGCGATGCATACATCTATCGGAATTATGTGCTGGACCCGACCGAGTGGTGTGCGGTGTTCAAGGTAATGGGTGATGAGGACGAGGGCATCTGGCGGACGCTATTTCCGACCAACGAGGGGGAACTGGATGCCGACCTGCTATCCGATGCCGGGGTGACGCAGCGCATCAGCGGCTTGCGGCCCGATATGAACCACAACGATATTCTTCACCGGAATCTGTACACGGTGAACCAACGCGTTGCCGACCGTTTTGCGATCGAGCGAATTTTCCTCGCAGGTGATGCGGCTCATCTCAACAATCCGCTGGGCGGGCTCGGGCTGAATACCGGTATTCACGACTGCATGAATATCACCAAGAAAATCGGCGATGTTTGGTTCGGTCGGGCACAGCCGGAAATCTTCGAGCGTTATCATCGCCAACGCCATCAGCTTGCTACCGAATTCCTACAGAGCGTGACCATCGAAAATAAGAAGCGGATCGAGGAAAAAGATCCTGAGGTCATCAAGGCCAACCAGAAAATTCTGCGCGAAAATGCGGAGGACCCGGCAAAGGCCAAGGCATGGCTGATGCGATCATCCCTGCTGGACAGCGTCCGCCAGGAAGAAACTATCGAATAAGACCGCGCCGCCCGGCTTTTAGCCGGTGAGTGCGTCGGCTGCCGGAGTGAAGTCTCGGCCCTGCGCCGTCGCGACGGCCTCATAGGTCAGTTTGCCGGCATGGACATTCAGGCCTTCCATGAGGTTGGCATCTGATTCCAGCGCGTCCTTCACGCTCATATTCGCAATTTTGATCGCGAAGGGCAGGGTGGCGTTGTTCAGTGCAAACGTGGATGTCCGCGCCACCGCACCCGGCATATTTGCAACGCAGTAGTGAACTACGCCGTCGACGATGTATGTCGGGTCGTCATGCGTGGTCGGCCGGCTGGTTTCGCAGCACCCGCCCTGATCGATGGCTACGTCGACGATAACGGCGCCGCGTTTCATGCTCTTTACCATGTCGGCGGTGACCAGCTTCGGGGCTTCTGCACCGGGAACCAGGACTGCGCCGATCAGCAAATCGGCATTGGCGACCTCTTCCTCGATATTGGTGCTGTTCGAAAAGCGTGTCGTGATCAGGCTTTTATATTGTGAATCGATTTCGGCGAGCCGGCGGATGTCTCGGTCTATGACGGTGACATGGCCGCCCATTCCGGTTGCCACAAAGACGGAATTGCTGCCGACGACGCCGCCACCGATGACCACCACTCTGCCGGGGGTCACGCCCGGCACGCCGCCGAGCAGAACACCGCGGCCGCCATGAGCGATTTCAAGGCAGGTCGCGCCTGCCTGCACAGCCATCCGGCCGGCGACTTCGCTCATCGGGGCCAGAAGAGGCAGGCCGCCACGATTATCGGTGACGGTTTCGTAGGCGATGCCTGTACAGCCGCTATCGAGGAGGCCTTGGGTCTGTTTCTCATCCGGGGCGAGGTGCAGATAGGTAAAGAGAATCTGTCCCTCGCGGAGTGCTGCGATTTCAGATGCCTGCGGTTCCTTCACCTTCACGACCATTTCCGCTTTGGCGAAGACGTCGGCTGCGGTGCCGGCAATACTCGCGCCCGCAGCCTCGTAATCGGTGTCGTCGAAGCCGATGGCATGGCCGGCATTTGTTTCGACCAGAACCTTATGGTTATTTCCGATCATCTCGCGAACGCTGGCCGGGGTGAGGCCAACACGGTTTTCGAAGGCTTTGATTTCTTTGGGCACGCCGATAAGCATGTGGGGCTCCTGTAATTGCTGCCCCCAATTATTGGGGCGTTCTAAGTCAGTTACCAGTCTTACATTTAATTTACATGAGCGTAAAATAAATTTTACATTAGTGTAAAATAAGTTGCTGAATTAGGGTCCGCGGGTAGTATAGTCTTGTGCACCGCCGTTAGCGGCAAGAAGCACCGCCGTTAGCGGCAAGAAGTACCGCCGTTAGCGGCGAGAAAAAAAGGAACAGCGGCAATGCGCGCAATTATCGCCCGGGAACTGGGACCGCCGGAAAACCTCTTCATCGAAGACCTTGCGCCGTTGACGGCGGGACCGGGGCAGTTGGTCGTGGATAACAAAGCGGCCGCAGTCAATTTTCCCGATCTTCTGGTGATGGAAGGCAAGTACCAGTTCCGTCCGCCCCTGCCATTTTCGCCGGGTAAAGAAGGTGCTGGAATCATCAAGTCTGTTGGCGAGGGTGTAACTGGCCTCAAGCAGGGCGACCGGGTGATGGTGCAGGTCGAATACGGATCCTACGCGCAGGAAATCTTGGCCGACGAATCTCAGTGTTATCCGGTGCCGGACGGGGTTTCATTCGCAGAGGCGGCCGCGATTGGCATTGCCTACCAGACGGCGCATTTCGCACTTGTCGCGCGCGCGCATGTGAAGAAGGGCGACAAAGTTCTTGTGACGGGTGCGTCGGGCAGTGTCGGGCTGGCCGCGATGCAGCTTGCCGCCGCGTGGGGCTGCGAAGTGATCGCCGGGCTGACGACCATGTCGAAAGAAGATCTGGCGCGCGAAAACGGCGCCCATCATGTGATCGATGTTTCCGGTGACAACGTCAAAGATAGTATCCGTGATGATGTCAAAGCGATCACCGGTGGCGGTGTCGATATCGTTGTCGAGATTGTCGGGGGTGGCGTTTTTGACGGATGCATCCGCGCGCTCAATTTCGCCGGCAGCATCGTGGTCGTCGGCTTTACCAGCGGCACGATTCCGTCGGTGAAGGTGAACTATACGCTGCTCAAGAATATCGCCGTGACCGGTGTGAACTGGGCCGAATACCGGGACCGTGATCCCGCCTGGGTCCAGCGTGTCCAGACCGAAATCTTCGAGATGGTCTCGGCGGGCAAGCTAAAGGTGCCGGTGCAGGCGGTCTTCCCGATGGATCAGATCGTCGATGCCTGCAAGGTGCTCAGTGACCGCAAGGTCCGCGGCAAGATTGTCATCGATACGAGTGCCTGAGGTGGCCGAGCCGGTCAGCCGGCTGCCGACCACTCCGACACTATGTCCTGATATTCGGGGCGTGCACGTTCTTTGCCGTCCATCATCTCGTTGCCGAAATAGACAAACCCGGCAATCTCGTCACCCGGTTCCGCACCGATGGCTGCTTTGACGTCTGCATTGTAGGCGTACCATTCGGTCAGCCACTGCGCGGCATAGCCCATCGATTGGGCGGCGATCAGCATTGTCTGGCAGGCGGCGCCGGCGGATAGAACCTGTTCCCATTCGGGAATTTTGTGGCCTTTGTGTACGCGCGAGATAACGGCAACAACGGCCGGCGCGCGTGTCAGGCGTTCCTGCTCGATTTCGATCTGTTCCTCGATCGCATCGGGGGTGTTCTTTTTGTAAGAGGCGCAAATCACGTCGCCGATTTTCTCGCGTGCGTCGCCGCGGATGACGATAAAGCGCCACGGGGTCAGGCGGCCATGATCTGGCACCCGCATACCGGTCTCGAGAATTTTCTGCAGATCGGCGTCTGACGGGCCGGGGCCGTCCATCATCTTCGCGACCGTTGAGCGGCGCGTCAGCAGGAAGTCGATGGTGTCTTTGTCTCTTACGTTCAGCGCCGACATGTATTTCCTCTCTCAGATGATCCCGGCATTTTCCGCGCGTTCCCGCTCCAATTGTCGCAGAGCGCCACGCTGGATTTTACCGGTCGCGGTCAATGGCAAATCGTCGACGAATTCCACTGCCCGCGGGTACTTGAATGCAGATATCTGCGATTTTACGAAGTTCTGCAACTCGGAAACAGTCTCATCGCCTTTGGCGTCCGGGCTCGCGGGTACGATGAAGGCTTTGACGATCTGTCCACGGTCCTTGTCCGGGGTCCCGACGACAGCGGCTTCGCGGACTTTCGGGTGTTCCAGCAGGACCGCCTCGACCTCAAGACCGGAAACATTATAGCCACCGGTGAGAATCATGTCGTCGGTCCGCGCCTCGTAATAGAAGTAACCGTCTTCGTCGATCCGGCACAGATCGCCCGACTTGTTCCAGCCGTCGTGGATATAGGCTTTCTGGCGTTCGAGGTCGTCCAGATACCGGCAGCCATTGGGGCCTTTGACGATCATCTGGCCGATTTCATTCGGTTTGACGTCGTTCATTTCATCATCGACGACGCGAACCTGGAAGCCTGGCGTCGCCTTGCCGATGGCGCCTGGCTTGATGTCGTCACCGCTCGCCGAGATGAAAATGTGCAGGAGTTCGGAAATACCGAGACCGTTGATCATCTCAACGCCCGTGATGTCTTTCCATTCGTTG
>CAJIYX010000122.1 GCA_905181725.1 Alphaproteobacteria bacterium UBA830 | reverse complement strand
TTGGAGTATGGAGGCAGTTGGTGTTTTTTCCATCCGGCGTGGCATCCAGAAGTTTTGCGATAAGGTTCTTATGTTTCTGGCCCATGTGTGGTTCTGATAATTTCAAAACCCGTTTCCGGTTTCTTGTCTTCGTTTCCCCGCGCAAGCAGTTTGTGCAGAAGCCGGCATGTGGGATAGGAGAAGGCTTTACGCTTCTGGGTCTCCGTTTGTCAGATAATCCCACATGCGCTCGAAGATCCGCCCCGAGGAAACGGCGCGGGCCGCTGCCTGCTCCGATGAATAGACGACGGAGGCTTCTTCATGACCACTGGCCATAACGGCAAGCTCGGTCTTCGCCGCCTCTTCGAGAAAAAATGCCATCACGATTGCTTCCTCGACCGTGGCCCCGGTTAGAACGCAGCCATTGCCGCGCATGACGATAGCGCGGGCATTGCCGAGTGTTTCGGCAAATTTCTTTGCTGCGGCGTCATCCCGGAGAAGCAGCGGGTCGTCCCAAAGTGGTGGGCAGGGCGCAAAATAGCTTGCGAAGCCGATGCGCGCTTTGGGCGTGCGCTGGAAGGTCGACAGCGTCATGACGGCGCGGAGGAAAGTCCGTGCTATTCCGTTCACGTCGGGCCGGCGCTTATATATTTGCTGATGGCAGCGGACCTCGCCCAGTACCCCGTCTGGTAATGGGCCTTCGACTGGCACGATTGTGCCGGTCTCCCCGGGCTCAATCAGTCCCATCGGTTTGGGTGCGCAGACCAGAAAACTTTTAGCATCTATACGGGCGCTTACATGACCGAAAGCGTGACCGAGATCGTTATTGCCAAGCGCGCGCGCCGCGACGCGGACCCGTGACTGGCTGCGATCCAGCGGTTCGCCAAGGAAGCCAAAATCCATGCCGCTCATCGGCTAGTCCTTGAACTCGGGGATGTCGGGCTTTGACCCCCAAACGCAGAATGATTCCGGTGTAAACGGAAACTGGCGGGGTTTCCATTCCTCTTCTGGTTCAATCATCCGTACGCCGCAGGAATATTCGTAGATCATGCCGTCTGGGCCTTCGAAGTAAAGGAAGCGAGCACCAGAGGTCGCATGACGACCGGGCCCGAAAACAATGCGGATCTGTTTGTCATTGAAGAAATAGGATGACCGCATCAGATCGTCAGTTTCCTTCACCTGAAAATTAATATGCTGAACGCCTGCTTCATTTGTCGGGAACAGCGCAAACCGGTGATGGACCTTGTCAAAGGACATTAGTGGCGCATCACCGATCCAATCATTAGCCGTGAAGTTGAATAAGGTGCACCAGAATTTTTCATCCCGGGGCGCGTCTTTGGTCTTTAATCCGATATGGTTGAACCAGTGCACGCCGGCATCGCGGCTGGGGAAATAGCGCTGGCCTGATGCAAACGGACGGACGAGGAGGTCGAACTTGTTGCCTGTCGGATCGTTGAAAGTGAGATACTTCATGCAACGTCGGACGGCTGCACCCTGTTCATCTCCCCAGATGACCTGCACGCCATTTGCTTCCAGACGGCTCGCCGCTTGATCCAGCGCATCATAGTCGGCAACCTCAATCCCAACGGTGTTATCCTTGGGATCACCGTCGAAATAGCAGATGTTGTGGTCACGGTCGTCGCCGCGCAGATAAATACGCCCGTTTTCCTGCGCTACCTCTTCTAAACCATAAATCTCCTGCGCCCATTTTGACGCAGCGGTGGCGCTTGATGCGCCGAGATGTACATATCGAAGATCGACCAGTTTTATCATGAAATTCTCCGGTTGCGGCTCTGGCGTTGGGGCCCATGATATCCTCAACGCTGACCGGTGCAACCTTCCATCCCCCGGCAGTAATTGTTGCCCCTAGTGGCCGCTACTGGCCCCCAGAAAACGCTCGTATCCGCCGAAACAGTTACTACATTTTCAATCAGTAAAACGAGATCTTGGGTTCCTTCATTTTCAGCCTTGTCGGTGGCGGTTGTTGATCCGGGGCCGGACAGACTATCGTCATCACTAAAAATGGCGCTTTTATATTTTCTCCGAACTTGGCTCCAGCGGTTTTTTTCGGGGGGGGCTTTACCTCGATTAGCGATGAAAGCTCATCGTCACTGTCGGAGTGGCATCCTGTGTCGCACGATTTTCTGCTCGGGGCTTTAAATTGGTCGCAAATGCCTCGGCACATTTCCATCAATACTTAGCGTTTGCGGCGATGCGACGGAAACATGCTTTTCAGCACTTTTAATTTGTTCTTCTAAGACACCTAAATAATGCATGAGCGACCTATTTAGAATTAATTACTTGGACTCATCGAGAAATATGACGGGTTATAAATCGTTAATGTAAATAAACTGTGAAAGCGTTTATTGCAGTTTGCACCATGCTCTATGAACTTTCACTTATGCGGGCTGTTCTGCGCGATTCGGGAAGTTCTGAGACTATGATGCGGGCGCCATGACAAACTCTGTTCTCCTCAGTCATATCCTGTTTGCGATAGCGTTATTCTGCGTGTCAGTTGTCGCGACATATCTGGTTGTGCGCTTTGGGGTCATGGAAGAGCCCAATCACCGCTCCAGCCATGCCCGCCCTACGCCGTCGACTGGAGGGATCGCGATTGTAGTGACTTTTGCGATCGGGTTTGCGATCGTTTGGGTTTTGAGCGATCAGGCGCGGCTTTCCACCTATCACCTTTGCGGTTTTGCGATTTCTGCGCTGGGCATCGCGTTTGTCGGACTTTTTGATGACCTGAAACTTTTGAAGACGTTCAAGATTAAGCTGGGTGCGCAGATCGCCGCGTCACTCGTGCTTCTTGCCTTCGGGATCGTCTTCAGTCAGGTCTCTCTGCCGGGTATAGGTGCGATCGATCTGGGCTGGTTGGGGTATCCCTTGACCGTGTTTTGGGTCGTCGCTCTGACGAATATGTTCAATTTCATGGATGGGCTGAATGGGCTAGCTGGTGGGACTGCGGTTACGGTTTCAGCCTTCTTGTGTGCGGTTACCTTCATGGAAGGATCGTTCTTTGTCTACGTGTTTTGTTACATAATGGCGGCGAGTGCGGCCGGTTTTCTGGTCTTCAATTTTCCCCGAGCGCGCCTTTTTATGGGGGATGTCGGTAGCCAGTTCATAGGTTTCAGTTTTGCCACTCTTGCTGTGATAGCGGCGGAAATAGATGCGTCTCGGACATCTTTCCTGGTGGTTCCGTTGCTATTCTTTAATTTCATCTTCGATACTACCTTCACTTTGTGCCGCCGGGCGTTGCGAGGCGAAAACGTGACGGAGGCGCACCGGACGCACCTTTATCAACTACTCAATCAGATCGGGTGGAGCCATGCTGAGGTCAGCCTCTTTCATATCGGTATTACTGCAGTGCAGGGTGTTGGAGCGCTCGTCCTGATAGGGTTCGGCCCCGACAACCGAATGTTGGTATTCTTGCCGTTTCTCGGTTTTCAGCTCATCTATGCGTCGGTGGTTATTTTGGTCGCTCAAAGACGCGGTATCATCCGACGTCGGCCTGAAAACCTGGGTTGATTGGCCCGTTTTTAATCCAGTAGAATGATTTCGCCGCTTTGGGTTTTGCCGTGACGTTTGTAGAAGCCGAGCGCTTTTAGCACGGGCTCGTCGCTGGCAGAGAACATCGTGGCTTCCTCCCTGTCGGAGCTGTTTGCGTGTTCGTACCATTCGCCGCCTGGGATCGCGATTGCATCGAACGGTGACCAGTCGAAGCGCTTGCCGCCAACGATGCTGTGTCCGTTGCCGTGGAATGGGATAACTACTTGGCTCGCATTCTGCTGCTGTGGCAGCGTGCGTTCGCCGGGACGCAGCATCTGGCCGAAAAATGTCATCGTGGGATAGGCGGTCCGGCCATTGACAGGGTCGGTGTATTCAACCTGGATCGCATCCCACGGGCTTCCTTCATGCTCGCGGAAATTTTCGAGCATTTCTCGGGTTTTGTTCCAACGATATACATACATCGGCGAATGAACACCGGTTCCGCGGCGATGGTCGAGGAAGCGGGGGCGTAATCCGCCAAAACCATATGTTTTATTCGAATGGTCGTCCGAGTACCGCGTCGTCTGTTCCCGGCGCGACACCATCTGGCCGTCAACTTCTTCCGTGTAATCGTGTTCGAACGAGGCTGCGTTCAGTACCTCAGTCAAAGGAAGGTCGAGGATACTGACATTCACTGCGTAGTCGTCACCGTGGTTTCCATGATTGTGCCAGGCGTTGGCTGGCGTCAGCACAACGTCGCCTGGACCAAACGTAATTGCCTCGCCTTCGACACCGGTAAAATTCTGATCGCCTGTCAGTCCGATGCGCACCGCGTTGATAGAATGGCTGTGCGGTGGCATGATCTCGTATGGGTCGTTAAGCCTGTAGGCGGTGTAGAGTGTTGAAACCGTTGCCCTCACCGGCGCGAGCCCGGGGTTGACCAGAACAATGGACCTACGCTCGGAATCTTCCATGGTAATCAAGTCAGCCGCCTCATAGAGCAGGGGCTCTATATCCGAATATTTCCACATGAACGGCGCTGCCTTCTTACCTTTCAGTACCTGGCTGTCCTCGTCGTTCTGGCTTTCATTCGGGTTTACGGCCCAGTAGGGTGCTAGGTCGAGCGAGCCCAATTTGTTATATACTGCGTCGAGAAGTGCTTTGCGATTTTCTCCGCGTTTCATCGTTCCATCTGTTGATGATGCCATGATCCATCTCCCGCAATGAAAATAATATTTCCAGTAGCTTAGCACTCAGACTTCGGCATCTAAAATAGGGATCGAGTATTACCGGCATCCAATGATCGACGGATGCTGGTTAGATGCGGGCGGTCCCTTTCCAGTCAGACCTGCTCGACGATATGGAACCCACGAAGGCGGTCGATCACGTAAATCAGGCCGCTATCATCGACGGTGATATCGTTTGCGCAAATTCGGTCACAGCCAGGCTGGGGGTCGGGCTCGAAATGTCCTACTTCTTCAGGCGCGTGCGGATTGGCTATATCAATCAGGCGAATGCCGCGGGCGAACCAGGCGAACGGGATGACCGTGCCGGTGATGATTTCGCTGGGTTGATGGCACCCGGTGAACATCCCTTCGGGCTTACCGATCAGGTCAAGACCGTTTACCTGCCAGGACGAGATCGGGATCGGGTTGGTCTCGTCCGTGATGTCGAAGATCCACATAAAGGCCGGCGCATGCGGGCGCAGCTTGGCGACGTCTTCGTCGGCGACAATCATATGTCGATGTCCGCCAATTTCGAACGGGAGCGGCAGGGCTGTATGGGTCGGGTGCGGGAAGGTCGGACCGGTATTGAACGACGAGATCATCTTTGGGTTTGACAGATCCTCGATGTCGAGGATGAACAACCCATGATGCCAATAGCTCATATACAGACGGTTGCCCATGCGGAGCGGGTGATGGCAGCGCGGTTCGGGCCCGTCGCCCCAGGGATATTCTTCTCCGCCGGCTTCCCACTGCCCGGGAATCCACCATTTGCAGACTTCGACTGGGTGTTCGGGGTCTTTCAGGTCAAGGACGACCATGATTGGGCCGCGAAAGCCTTCGGCCGTGGATGAGAAATACATGTAGCGGCCGTCGAAATCGAAGCGATGGACGCCGCGTCCAACCGTGTCCCAGGTGGACACCAGTTTCGGGTTTTCTTTGTCGGATACATCATAGACACCGACGCCTGTGTGGAAATCGTCGGGCTTGCCGGGACCGATGAGCTCATGGTTGCGGACCATCAGGTCGCCCTGCGCATGAACCTTGTGCGAATGGGTGCCTTCCGGCATCTCGATATGGGACAGCAGTTTTGGGTTCTTCGGGTCGGCGACATCGACAATGCTGGTCCCGAAAGGATTGGCCATGTGGCCGATATAGGCCGTTGTGCCGTCGACGCGGATTTGTCCGCCGCCGGCGCAATCAAAATAACCGACCTCTTTAAGCCCTTCTGCGCTCGCCATTACTAGTTCCCCTAAACGAAGTGTTGATAGCGTTCGATGCAGGTGTCGACGACCTCGACCGGGTCGCGCTGCCACCAGTTTAGTTCCGAGAATATCTCAACTTCATTGAAGCCGCGATACCCCGCATCTTCAACCCAGCCCCGAATGCTCGGAATATCGATCACGCCGTCACCCATCATGCCGCGATCCCACACCAGATCGACGGTTGGGACGAGCCAGTCGCAGATATGAAATCCGAGAATCCGGTTGCCGGCCCGGGCGACCTGTTCTTCGAGTTTGGGATCCCACCAGACGTGATAGCAATCGACGGCAACGCCGATGCCGTCACCCAGCGCATCGCAGAGATCGAGCGCGTGTTCGAGCGTGTTGATGCAGGCGCGGTCGGCCGCGGTCATCGGGTGCAGCGGCTCGATGGCGACCGGCACGCCGCCATCGATGGCGTGGGGCAGCATGGCCGCCAGTCCGTCCGCGACCTGCTTGCGGGCATCGATCATATCTTTCGACCCGTCAGGCAGGCCGCCGCACACCATGACGAGGCATTGCGCATCGATGGCGGCAGCCTCGTCGACGGCGCTGCGATTGTCGTCTAATGCCGCCCGGCGTCCGGCATCGCCATTGGCGGGAAACATGCCACCACGGCATACACCAGTGACGGTCATGCCGTTGTCTTTCAGAATTCTGGCCGCTTCATCGACCCCGCATTCGGCAAGTTTGTCGCGCCAGACCGAAATGCCGCGGATGTCTTTCGCCGCATAGCCCTCTATGGCTTCGCGCAAGCTCCACTGCTTCATCGTGGTCGCCTGATTGATGGCGAGTTTTTTGAGATCAGGCGCATCCATTCGTCAGACCCCTATACCGTGGACGGCCATGAGCCGGCTCATCCGGATGGCTGCATCTTCGGGGTTCTTCAACAGGCCCGCCTTGTCCGCCAATCTGAATATTTCGGCGAGGTGGGTGATCGACCGCGTGCTCTGCTGGCCGGCAACCATTACGAAATGGTCCTGATGGCCGTTGATGTAGGCCATAAACACCACGCCGGTTTTGTAGAACCGGGTGGGCGCCTTGAAGATGTGGCGGGACAACGGAACAGTCGGCGCGAAGATGTAGTGGAATTCCTCGAGGCGGTTTCCGGCGAGAGCGGCGAGCGCTGCCGATGCGGCGGGGGCTATGGCGTCGAAAATGCCCAGCAGGGCATCCGAATATCCGTCATCGTCACCGGCGATCAACTCGGCGTAGTTGAAATCGTCGCCGGTATACATGCGCACGCCGTCGGGCAGGCCGCGCCGCAGCCGGATTTCCTTATCCTTGTCGAGCAGAGAAATTTTGATTCCGTCGACCTTGTCGGAATTGCGCTTCAGCACGTCGAGGCAGACATCCATCGCCTGGTAATGGTCGGCCTGGCCCCAGTAGCCTTCGAGGGCAGGGTCAAACATTTCGCCAAGCCAGTGAATGATCACCGGTTCTTTCACGTTGCCGAGGATGCGGTCATAGACCTTGCCGTAATTGTCCGGCGATTTGGCACAGGCGGCAAGCGCGCGGCTCGCCATCAGGATGATCCGCCCGCCACAGGCTTCGACCGCGGCGCATTGTTCTTCATAGGCCGCGATCACGTCGTCGATCGACAGGTCGGGGGACGCGGCGAGGTGGTCGGTCCCGGCACCCGATGCGACAACTGCGCCGGGCACGTCCTGCGATGCGTCCACACTGCGGCGGATCAGCTCCAGCGATGTCGGCCAGTCCATTCCCATGCCGCGCTGGGCGGTATCCATGGCTTCTGCGACGCCGAGACCCAGTTTCCAAAGATGTGTGCGGTACGCGATGGTGCGGTCCCAGTCGACATCGGTGTCGACCCAGGGGTCGTTATCGGCTGACGCGTTCGGCACGACATGGGCCGCCGCATAGGCAACCCGGTTGAACGGGCGGTCTGCGGTCTCCGGAAAGTCGCGCGGCGCGCCGGTTATATAGTTTTCCAGCCCGCCATCGGTGCGCGGCAGGGTCAGCGTTGCCATCGGGTTTACTCCGCGATTTCGTCGATATCGATCCAGCGGCGTTCCTGCCAGCTCTGCATGGCGGCTTCGGCCAGTTGCAGGCCTTTGGCGCCTTCGCGCAGGTTCCAGTGGAAGGGCGCATCTTCATGGAGGTGCCGGATAAACATTTCCCACTCCGCCTTGAAGCCGTTATCGAATTCCATGTCGCCGCCGTACTCGGTCCATGTGCTGAAAAAATCGGTCTTTTGCGGCTCGTCCGGGTTCCAGACGGGGAACGGCGTGCCGGGGCGATCCTGGATATGACATTTCGTCAGGCCGGCAACCGCCGCGCCATGGGTGCCGTCGGCATGAAACGTGACAAGATCGTCCTTGCGCACGCGCGTGCACCAGGACGCGAAAATATTGACCACCGCGCCGCCTTCAAGTTCGACCAGCGCGTAGGATGCATCGTCCGCGTCGGCATCATACGGTTCGTTGTTTTCGTCCCAGCGCTTGTCGATATTCACGCGGCCCATACAGGTGACGCTTTTGACGTTGCCGAACGTGTTGTCGAGAACGTAACGCCAGTGCGGCATCATATCGAGAATGATCCCGCCGCCGTCTTCCTTGCGGTAATTCCAGCTCGGCCGCTGAGCTTTTTTCCAGTCGCCTTCGAATACCCAGTAACCGAAGTCGATCTTCACTGACAAAAGCCGACCGAAGAAGCCGTCATCCATCAATTTTTTCATTTTTTGCAGGCCGGGGAGGAAGATCTTGTCCTGCACGACGCCGTGCTTGATACCGGCTTTCTCGGCGCGCTGATAAAGCTCGAGCGCATCTTCCAGTGTCGCCGCCGACGGTTTTTCACAATAGATGTCCTTGCCGGCATCGATAGCCTGGCGCACAAGGTCGGCGCGCAGGTTGGTGCTGGCTGCGTCGAAAAACAGTGAGTCCCGGGGGTCGGCAACTGCGGCATCCAGGTCGGTCGTCCAGCGCTCGACGCCATGTTCCTTCGCGAGCGCGGCGACCTTTGTGGCATTGCGGCCGACTAGGATCGGGTCGGGCATGACGGTGTCGCCGTTCTGCAGCTTCACGCCGCCTTCTTCCATTATTGCCAGCACCGACCGGATCAGGTGCTGGTTGGTGCCCATGCGGCCTGTTACGCCGTTCATGATGATTCCGAGGCGATGTTCAGTCATGTGAAAGATTCCCTGTTCTGGTGATTTTCTACCGCCCTATCGGCGGAGACGAAACGCGTGATCACGTCGTGAATATGCTCCCGCCAGGCACTTAGTTCTTTTTGGTGGTATAGATTGCGGTCGTAAACGAGGGACAGGGTGTGACCGTTTGACAGGTAGTAATAGGTGAGGCCCACGATTGTGATGTAAAGTCGAGCGGCGTTTAATCCGCTGTGAAAATCGCCGGTGGCGACACCGCGATCCAGCAAGGCGGTGATCATGTTTTCGAACGGCACATGAATTGCACGGACCCGCCCGGATTTTTTGAGATGTCGCGCCTTGTGAAGGTTCTCGTTATTCAGGAGGGTCATCGCGTGCGGGTTGTCGAGGTAGAAATTGAGCGCGAAATCTACCAACCGGTGCATCGCCTCCGGCGGGGAGCCGGCGTCGAGGTCGAGCTTGGCGCTTTCTCGGCAGATGGTTTCGTATAGCTCCTCCAGAACGGCGCAGAACAGCTCGTCCTTGTTGCCGAAATAATGATACAGCATCCTTTTATTGATGCGGGAGCGGTCGGCGATTTCGTTGACCCTGGCGCCGTCCAGCCCTTGCTCTGCGAACACTTCCGTTGCGGCGGCAAGTATCCGTTGGCGTGATGCATCGGGATCGCGGCGTGTCGGTTCTTTCGTTGGTTTGCTGTCAACTTCAGACGTCATAACGCTTTGTTTTACCTCGGTCGGGGGATTGAAGGCCTAGGGACGGTTGACAGGCGATAACCCTGTCCGTAGCCTAAAATAACTAGTCAGTTACTTACGCCGGGACCGGCGTTTCGGCAAGGATTATGATCATGGACTCAGCGCCACGCATCAAGACCACCACTGTCGGCTCCTATCCGGTGCCGGCTTGGCTCGGAAACAGCCCGTCCGAGCAGGACATAACGGACGCCACGCGCGTGATCCTGCACACGCAGGAAACCGCCGGGCTGGACGTCGTCTGTGACGGCGAAGTGTATCGTTACGATCTCAGTCATCCCGAAACCAACGGCATGATCGAATACTTCACCGCGCCGATGGAGGGTATCCGCTCGGCGCTGACGTTCGATCTTATCCGTCAGTTCGAATCCGATATGAACATGGGCTGGCGCCGTTTGCCGGCGGGCGTTGTTGAAAGCGCGATTAGCAGCGGCACCATGAACCTGGCGCTTCCCTGCCGCCGCGCAAAGTCACTGGCGCAGAAGCCGTTCAAGTTTGCGCTGACCGGGCCGCATATGCTCGCGAAAACGTTGGTCGATCATCACTATGGCAGTATCGAAGCCGTCACCGACGCGATTGCGGATGTGCTTGCCGAACAGGTCGCCCGCCTCGATGCCGATATCGTCCAGATCGATGAAGCAAATTTGCCGGGCAATCCCGAAGAATGGGAATGGGCGGCATCCGCCATGAACAAGGTTCTTGATGCCGTGCCGGGCATCCCTGCGGTGCATCTGTGCTTCGGTAACTATGCCGGCCAGCAGCCGCAGGACGGCTCCTGGGGGCGTCTGATGGACTATCTGAACGCGCTTCATGTCGATCACATCGTGATGGAATGTGCACATCGCCCGGCCGAGGATCTGATCGCGTTCAAGGAGCTTCGCCCGGAAATTGGCATGGGGCTCGGTGTCGTGGACGTCAAACGCACGATGACGGAGTCGCCGGACGATATTGCCCGGCTGATCGAACGAGCCGAAAGCATCATGGGTGAAGGCCGCGTGACTTATATTCATCCCGATTGCGGTTTATGGAATCACAAACGCTACATCGCGGACCGCAAGATTGGCGTCCTGAACGCTGGCCGCGATCTGTATCTCGGTCGCGAAAGCGCCGCTGTCGCGTAACAGCAGCGGGCTGTCTGGTCATTCCAAGCCGGCCGTAAACCTGCCGGGTATAGGCGCCAAAATCCTCGTGGGTCTTGATTTCGAGCTTGCGGGGATAGGACAGTTCCACCGGTATGTCCGCCGCCATCCGGGACTGGCTGGACGTCAATACGATCACCCGGCCTGTCGAGAAATACGGCTTCCTGGATGCCGTGGGTGATGAACAGGATTGTCTTCTTGCTCCCCGACCAGTGCGGCGAAAACTCTGAAGACTGGAAGCACCCAATCGCTATCATCATCGTCATGGTAGTCCTCAAAATCGTCGAATTCATCAAAGTAATCGAATTCATCAGTTCCGGCGTCCGCAAACTCGGCCATCGATGCCGCGGATGATTCCACCGCTACCGGTGCTGCGCCTTCTTGTCGCTTGTCAGGTGTTTGAAAAGCGTCTTTTCCTTAAAGCGGTTTTCGGGGTGATCGTAGGTCTCCTGCGAAACCTTCACGCCCAGGTGCTTTGTGGCGGCAACAAGTTTGCGTGCTTCGTTCTGGGCGGCCGTCGCACCGGGCCAACGCGAAATGCTAGTCCATTGCGATTTTCCCGATAAGACGAGCACGTCGAATGTTAAGCTTCCGCCCAAGACGGTATGCCTGTTGAAATCTGTGACCGCGCGGAGGGTAACCTGCTGCGTTTAAAATTTTAATTAACACTGACGCAAAACCTGGGATCGAATGCGGGTCAGCGAAGACGGGAAGGAGTTTGGATATTATGCCCCCTCAAAAAACACCGGTATTGGACGAACTCGCGGTAGAGAATGCGACGGGTGACATTAAGGATATCTATAACGCGATCGAGACTGCCCTGGGTGTGAGGCTGGTCAATCTTGTATACCGGCACCTGGCGACTGTCCCCGGCGCTCTTGAATGGGCGTGGAGCACGGTGGGGCCTGTTTTTCAGAACGGAAAATTCGCCGAATGCGCGACGGCCCTCGGATCTGACGGCGAAATTCCTGCATCCGTCGATACATCAATGGATGCCGGCGTTTCTCTCTGTCTTGCCGGCTTATCGGAAGACCATGGCAACAGGGTGGTTGAAACGCTCGATGCCTATAACCGAGCAAACCCGATGAATGCCCTTAGTCTTCGTGTTATTGCGATGGCGCTGGAGGTTGGTCGTCCGGCGTTATGGCAGGCCCCTGTCTCGACACAAGCAGGACCGCCGGATACGGGGAAGCTGTCTGTTCTCCTCCCGATGGCGTCGCTTGATGGCTTGCCTCCGGCAACGATGGACATCCTGTATCGGCTCGCCGGGTTGACCACGGATCAGGATCGCGGACTTGTTCCTTCGCTGTTTCGCCATTTTACGGCCTGGCCGGCATTGCTGGCGGCGCTCGCCGACTGGCTCGAACCGCTGGCGGAAGAAGGTGTGATCGAACAGCAGGTCGTCCACGTGTCGGCCCACGCGGACGAAGTTGCGAAAGATATTTTCGAGCAACTGGATCGTCCGGGAGACGGTGCTGTGCCGCCGGGCGCGGCGACGCGGGAAACATTGTTGCGGACAATAGAGATCTTTCCGCCGGTAATCTGCCGCATGATTGTGATAGGTGGCTTGTTACGCGCGGCGATAAGGCCTTAAAACCAAGCGGGAATTTTATGGGAAGCAACGATGGCCCAGTGGCGCGAGATTTACGATTTTTGGTTCGGGACACCTGCCAGCAACGGGCATGGCGATGTGCGGGAATTCTGGTTTGCCAGTACTCCGGATATCGACCGGGAGCTCAGGGATCGGTTCCAGGATCAGTATCACCGCGCCGCAGCCGGCGATTTAGAAAACTGGAAATTGGATGCGCGTGGCCGGGTGGCCCTGATCGTGTTGCTGGACCAGGTGCCGCGGAATATCTTTCGCGGCCATAGGCAGTCCTTCGCGGCAGACCCGGTCGCCCTGTCGGCGGCCAGGGAGCTGGTCGCAAGCCCGCTGCACGACGAGCTGATCACGGTGGAGAAACTGTTCGCCTATCTGCCCTTTGAGCACAGTGAAAATATTGACGACCAGATGAAATGCGTCGCTTTCTACGAAGCGATCGACGAGCATGAAAGCAAGGAAGGATGGATCGAGTTTGCGATCCTCCACAAGGATATCATAGCGAAATTCGGGCGCTTCCCGCATCGCAACGCAATGCTCGGTCGGGTGAATACGGCGGCGGAAGAAGCCTGGCTTCAATCCAGTGACCAGCGGTTCGGGACCGTCCCCGAAAGCGACGACAGTTTTGCCGAAGGCGAAGAAGGCGCATGAGCGAGCATGTCGATTGCGTGGTGATCGGTGCCGGCGTCGTCGGGCTGGCGGTTGCGCGCGCCGTCGCACAGTCGGGACGTGAGGTCATTGTCGTCGAAAAGGCGGACACGATTGGCACCGAGACCAGCTCGCGTCACAGCGAGGTCATTCATGCCGGTATCTATTATCCGCCCGGCAGTCTCAAGGCACGGTTCTGCGTTGCCGGTAAAAACGCGATGTATACGTTCTGCGACGATCACGGCGTCGAATATAACAATTGCGGTAAAATTATCGTCGCAACAAATGCCTTGCAGTTGCCTGAGCTGGAGCGACTGAAGGCGACAGCAGCGGCTAACGGGGTTGTCGACCTCGAATGGATGACGCCGGAACAGGTCACCGAGATGGAACCGGCGGTGTTTTGCGTCGGTGCGCTCTGGTCGCCGTCGACCGGCATCCTCGACAGCCATTCCTATATGCTTGCCCTGCAGGGGGATGCCGAGGAAGCGGGCGCGATGTTCGCTTTTAACACGCCGGTCACCGGCGGACAGGCGATGAATGACGGCATTCGTCTCGATTGTGGCGGCGATGCGCCGATATCGCTGGTCGCCGATCTGGTTATCAACAGTGCGGGTCTCTGGGCCCAGTCCGTCTCGTCGACGATCTCCGGCATTCCCGCCGGGACCGTTCCCCCGACCTATTACTGCAAAGGCAACTATTACACGCTGTCCGGTAGAGCGCCGTTCAGCCGACCGATCTACCCGGTACCGGAAAAAGCCGGTCTGGGTGTTCACGTGACGGTGGATCTCGGCGGGCAGGTCCGGTTCGGTCCCGATGTCGAGTGGGTCGATGAGATCGACTACGACGTCGACCCGGCACGCGCCGACAAGTTCTATACTGCGGTGCGAACCTACTATCCGGCGCTCGAGGACGGGGCTATCCAGCCCGGGTATTCCGGTATCCGGCCGAAGATACAGGCGCCGGGTGAAGCTGCACGGGACTTTCTTATCCAGGGGCCGGATGATCATGGTGTCATCGGACTGATTAATCTCTACGGAATAGAATCACCGGGCGTGACATCCTCTCTTGCAATTGCTGACTACGTGAAGAAGCTTATTTAAAACAATAAGTTATGTTCTCTTGAAATCTGATTTTCACATCCCACATTAATACTGTCCGGTGCCCGTTCGGGGCCGGATGTTAACCCGGGGCCGGCCTGTTTGGCGGCTCTCCAACATGTTGCTCACAGGAGGATATGTGAATGCGTACTTTTGATTTTTCCCCCCTTTACCGCTCCGCTGTCGGCTTTGACCGTATGACGTCACTGCTTGATTCTGCCCAGAAAACCGCGGCGGCAGACAGCTACCCGCCCTACAACATCGTAAAAACCAGCGAAGACGCTTATCAGATCAGCGTCGCCGTAGCCGGCTTCGGTCCGCAGGATCTCGATGCAGAGGTGCGCGATGGACAGCTTGTCGTTATCGGCAAGGGCGCCAATGAAAGGGACGATGTGAACTTTCTCCATCGTGGCATTGCACGGCGTGCGTTCGAGCGGCGTTTTCAGCTCGCCGACCATGTCGAGGTAGAGGCGGCTGACCTGAAAGATGGTCTGCTCGTGATCGATCTCGTTCGGGAAATTCCCGAAGCGATGAAACCGCGCAAGGTCGAAATCCAGTCGGCAACGACCGTTATCGAAGACCAGCCTGCGCAGGCAGCGTAAACTGAAAAGTACTGAAAGCCGGGCCGTAATGGGCCGGCTTTTGGCTGTTTTGACGACAGGGATGATGGTTCTAAACGGCACGATATTAACCATCGCGTCTGACAAGCGCTGTTGACGAACCGGTCGTAGGGCTTTAGTCCCTCGCGGTTCTTGGTAGCTTGACCGGTGGTAAACCGGTGTCGGGAACTCCCGATAGCCCAGACAGCGGAACGAACCGGGAGGATGATACGACAATGAGCACAATGCTCGACATTCAGGGCCTGACTAAGCAGTTCGGACAGTTCACCGCGGTGGATGATGTAAGTTTTTCGGTGGCTGCGGGCGAAGTTCTGGGCTTTCTCGGCCCGAACGGTTCCGGCAAATCGACGACGATGAAAATGGTGACGGGTTTCCTGACGCCGACGGCAGGCACCGCGATTGTGTGCGGTAATGACGTCACGCGCGATCCCATCGCCGTCAAACGCCATATCGGCTACCTGCCTGAAGGCGCCCCTCTTTACGAGGATATGACCCCGTCGGGGATGTTGTCCTTTGTGGCCGATGTGCGCCGCCTATCCGGCGCAGAGCGACGGAACGGCATCGATAACGCGGTCGATAAGCTCCAGCTCAATGAAGTTTTCAACCAGCAGATCGGCACTCTGTCGAAGGGGTTCAAACGCCGGGTCGGGCTTGCACAGGCTATCCTGCATGATCCCGACGTTCTGATCCTTGACGAGCCGACGGATGGTCTGGACCCGAACCAGAAGCATCATGTCCGCAAATTGATTGCCGATATGTCCAAGGACAAGGTGATCGTTATTTCGACGCATGTGCTGGAAGAAGTAGATGCCGTGTGCAGCCGGGCGATCGTGATCGCCAAGGGCAAAATGATTGCAGACGGTACTCCGTCGGATCTTGAGCGCCGCTCTTCTTATTACAACGCAGTGTCGGTCCGCCTTCACCGAGATCATGTGGCTGGCCTCAAGGAAGCCCTTGGCGGGATCAGCGACATCGAACGTATCGAGACCGGTGATGACGTCGGAGAGACCGCGCATGTCGTGGTGATGCCCAAGAACGGCGCGACGATTATAGAAACCGTGAACGCGCGGATGAAAGACCGGAGCATTGTGACCGAGCAGCTCTATGTTGAGCGCGGCCGCCTGGAAGATGTCTTCCGCCAACTTACCGGCGACGAACAGGGAGGCGAAAAATGAGTGCTGCCCTCGCAATCTCCAAGCGTGAGCTTTTTGCGTATTTCTCGACGCCGCTCGCCTATGTCTTCATCGTTATCTTCCTGGCACTCGCCGGTGCGACGACGTTCTTTTTTGGTGGTTTCTTCCAGCGTGGGCAGGCTGACCTGCAGGCGTTTTTCTCGTTTCATCCGTGGCTGTATCTATTTCTGATCCCTGCCGTCGGCATGCGGCTCTGGGCCGAGGAACGGAAATCCGGCACGATCGAACTGCTGATGACGCTGCCGGTCTCCACCACGCAGGCCGTTGCCGGCAAGTTTATTGCCGCCTGGGTTTTCGCGGGTATCGCGCTGGGGCTTACCTTCCCGATCTGGATTACGGTCAATTATCTCGGATCGCCCGATAACGGCGTGATTTTTGCAGGCTATGTCGCAAGCTTCCTGATGGCCGGTGCATTCCTCGCCATCGGCAGCTTCGTGTCTGCGCTGACCCGAAACCAGGTCATCGCCTTCGTGATCACCGCGGCTGTCTGCTTCATCTTCATGATGAGCGGGCTCGAGCCGGTGCAGTCGGCATTTCGCGGCTGGGCCAGCGCCTTTGTCGTCGACCTGGTCGCTTCGCTCAGCTTCCTGACAAATTTTGACGCGATTACGCGCGGCGTCTTCGATCTTCGCGATTTCGTGTACCTGGCGTCGGTTATCGGCATCTTCCTGTTCGCGAATGTTGTGGTCGTCGACCTCAAGAAAGGCTCATGAGGGTACACCATGGCAAATAGCAGCAAACCCATCGTCAAAGACAGCCGTAAACTCGGCGTCGTCGCCCTGGCACTTGCCGTCGTTATGTTCTTGGCAATCAACACCTTTTTGGAAGCGGCCATCAGGGGCGTTCAGGTCGACCTGACCGAGAACCAGCTCTTTACGCTTTCCGATGGTACCCGGGAGACGCTTGGCGCCGTGAAAGAGCCGATCACGCTTCGGTTCTTTTCGACCCGGAAACTGGTTGAGACCACACCGGGACTGACCGCCTATGGTGATCGTGTCCAGGAACTGCTGGAGCGATATGTCGGTCTTTCCAACGGCACGATCCGTCTCGAACTGGTCGACCCCGAGCCGTTTTCGCCGGAAGAAGATCGGGCAGTCGGTTTTGGTCTGAGCGGCGTACCCATCACCGAAGCCGGCGATCTCGGCTATTTCGGTATCGCGGCGACAAACACGACCGACGACAAGGACGTGATCCCGTTCCTGACGCCGCAGCGCGAACAGTTTCTGGAATATGACCTGACCCGGATGATCAACAATCTGGCGAACCCGAAGAAGAAGGTCATCGCGCTGGTTGCCGGCATTCCGCTCGATTCCGACCCGCTCAAGAAATATAAGGCCTGGGCGCTGGTCGATCAGCTGAAGCAGTTCTTTGAAGTGCGGCCTCAGGGGCTTACGCCAAAAATTACCGATGACGTCGATCTTGTGATGATTGTTCACCCGTTCGGTCTTAGTGACCTGTCCAAATACGCGATCGATCAGTACGTTCTGCGCGGCGGCAAGGCGATGGTCTTTGTCGACCCGCATGCCGAAGAAGGTGCGCGCAGCAACCGGGCCCTGCGCCTGCCGCCGGGCCTCGGTTCCGACCTGCCGAAGCTGTTCAAGGCCTGGGGCATCAAGTTCGACCGAAACAAAGTGCTCGGCGATCTGAAAGCCGGGCAGCGGGTACAGGCCGGCGTGGATTCATTCGGTCGGCCGATCATCACGCGTTACGTGGCGTGGACCAGCTACGGTCCGGAAAACATCAATTCGACGGATGTGACCAGCTCGCAACTGCGCCTCGTCAATTTCGGCACGCCGGGCTTTTTCGAGGTAGCAGACGATGCAACGGTGAAGGTCGAACCGCTGATTACATCGACCGCGTCATCGGGGCCGTTCCCCGCCGATATGGTGCGGCGCGATCCAAAGCCTGCCGATATTCTGCAGCAGTTCAAGCCTCAGGATAAGACCTACATCCTGGCGGCTCGGCTCAGCGGCACGGTCAAAAGCGCTTTCCCCGACGGTCCGCCGAAAGACGATTCCAAAAAAGATGAGAAAAAGGACGAAAAGGCAGCTGCGGTGAAACCGCATCTGATGAAATCCGAAAAGCCGGCGAACATCATTATTGTCGCCGATACCGATTTCATTGCAGATATGTTCTGGGTGCGCACCCAGGACCTGTTCGGGCAGACGGTTACCGTGCCGACGGCCAACAATGCCGACTTCGTTGTCAACGCCGCCGATAACCTGTCGGGGACCAGTTCGCTGATCGGGCTTCGCAGCCGCGGGCTGTCTGCACGTCCGTTTGAACTGGTCGAAGAAATCCAGAACGAGGCCGAGGACAAGTACCGCACGAAGGAACGCAGCCTGGTAACTGAACTCGCCGACGTCGAAAAGAAGATGCAGGAGCTTCAGACGACCGAACGCGCCAAGAGCGGTGCCGTGATGTCGCCCGAACAGCAGGAGGCGATTGGCAAGTTCCGCGCCCGTGTGCTGGAAATCCGCCGCGAACTGCGCAGTGTCCAGCTCAATCTTCGCCGCGATATCGACGAGCTCGACGGACAGTTGAAACTGCTCAACATCGCGGCCATGCCGGCTGCAGTCGCAATTTTCGCCGTGCTTGTGGCGCTCGTGCGCCGCAATCGCAAACGTGCCCGCGCGGCGTCCTGATCTGAAGTGGAGAGCGCACGATGAAACCCGGAACATTCTACGTATTTGCAGGCCTGACGGCCGCTGTTGTTGTTGCCGCCGGTGTCACCGTTTCGACACAGACGGAGATCACCGCCCTGACAGCGGGTGCCGATCCGGCGTTTCCGAAATTATCGGAGGACGTCAACGGTGTCGCGAAGATCGAGATCAGGAATGCGAGTTCCGAATTCTCGATGACCCTGGAAGGCGAGAACTGGGGGCTGGATCAGAAAGACGGTTATCGCGTCGAATTTCAGAAGGTCAAATCGGCCATCGTGAACCTGTCGAATTTCAAGCTGATCGAAAAGAAAACCGCCGATGCGGCGCGGTATGAGCGGCTTGAGCTGAACGACCCGGCAGATGAGAAGGCGAAGTCGCGGAAGATCGTCCTGAAGGATGCGAAGGGCGCCGTTCTTGCCGATGTTGTTATCGGTAAGCTGAACCCGAACCTGTTTGGCACCGGCGGTGCCGGTACCTATATCCGGCGCGCCGACGAAAAGGCGACCTGGCTTGCCCGCGGCCAGGTGGACCTGGGCGAAGAGCCGAATAACTGGATGGCGCGCCAGATCGTCAATTACGGTCAGGAAAAGGTGCGCAAGGTTGTTGTCGCCAATCCCGAGGGCGCAGAGATCATCCTTGCCAAGGCAGACGTGAAGGACCCGAACTTCAAGCTCGAAAACCTGCCCGAAGGCCGTGCGATCAAGAACAAGGACGAAGCCGATCCGCTTGCCGGCGTGATGTGGCGTATGATGTTCGACGATGTGCAGAAGGCTGAAAAGCAGGAATGGCCCGCAACACCCTGGGTCGCGCATTATACTGTCTGGGACGGCTACACGGTCCGGATCGAAACCGCGAAGTTCGGCGATGATTTCTGGGGCCGTTTCTCGGCCAAGATTGACGAGACCGTCGGCGACGCCAAAAAGAAGACCGCCGCTGAAAAGGCTGTCGCAGAGATAAATGCGCGGACCAAGGGCTGGACCTATATGTTGACGGCGGGCGATTCAGAGAAGCTGGTATCGAAGATGGGCGACTATCTGGCGAAGAAAAAGGGCTCCTGAACCCGGTCCGTCAGGCTAGCGGCGTGCGCGCTGCGATCCGGGTTGCACTCCTTTCAACGACCATTCGACAATCCGCTTGAGGGTCTTCCCCAACGCAACATCGAACGCGCTGACCACGGCCTGGAAGTAAGAGCTCGCTGCCAGCTCAAGAGCCTCGAACGTTTCCGTCGCGAGGATCGTCCGCTGGGGCATATTCATCAGCTTGGCGTTCAGGCGCACCCGTACCCGGGGCGGTCCGCTGCCGATATATTCCGCCTGAAACTCCCGAAGGTCCGTCAGCAGGCTATAATCGGCACGCAGCGTGACCGACTGTCGTCCCACGCCGATGATCTTGCCTGAATCTCAAAACTCTCGACCAGCAGTGTCTGGACCATCTGGGGCGCGGTATCGACCCAGTTGGCGCGGGCATAGTATTCAAGCGATATCGGGCTCTGGCGCAGGGTAATACGCGCGGTCTTCAACGCTGCGTCTGCGATCGGCAGCGGGATCGTCAACTGCCACGCGACCTTCGGCAGATCCTTGGAAAAAGTGGTTTTCGGAGTGAGTACTTACAGACTAGGCGGATCAGTCCCGGCACCGGGTAGGAGATTGTCCGTGCAAGCAGAGAGCAGAGCGCTCAGATCCACAGTCAATGTGACGGAGCGAAGTTTTGCAACGTTTCTCAAATTCATTTCGCTTCGAAACCTTTCTGATTGTCACCGAAGAAGAACCGTGCCGGGTCCCGCTCGATCTGAGCCGACAGTCGTGTCAGGGCTGAGATAAGGACGCGGCATTCTGCAATAAACTGGGATAGTTCGTACAGTCCGCCGGAGGAGAAGTCGCGAATTGAATCGCGGTTCTCGTCGACGACGAGTTCAAGCTGGCTGGCGACCTTACTGAAGCCGCGGACGGCTTTCTGTACATCGACGACGACATCCTGGGCACCGTCGGCTATCGGGCCGATCTTGCTGTTCAATCCACCCATCAACTCGGCAATGCCATCGGCTGCTTCACGCAGCGCGGTGAATGTCTTCTGACTGTCTGCAATCAATTGTTCGATTTGCCCGCTGCTGCCCGCGAGGGTTCCCGTCAATTTACTCAGGTTTTCCGCTAGCTCCTGAATAGTGCCGGCAATACCATGTTTGTCGACCAGGACGGCGACACGGTCGCAAAGCGCGTACAGGCTATCGAGGTCGTGGGTGACCATGACAACGGTAAGCCCGAGTGTCTGCTGCAGATCACGGATAAGTTCGTCGAACGCCGCTGCTCCGATGGGGTCGAGCCCGGCCGTTGTTTCGTCGAGGAAAAGAATTTCCGGGTCGAGCGCGAGTGCCCGCGCGAGGCCGGCCCGTTTCCGCATGCCGCCCGAGAGCTCCGCCGGGTATTTTGCGCAGGCATCATGCGGCAATCCGGACATCGCAATTTTATAGGCCGCAATCTCCGCCATCAGTGTCGATGACATGCCGGTGTGCTCTTTCAACGGCACTATCACGTTCTGGGCCACCGTGAGCGACGAAAACAGCGCGCCATTCTGGAACAGGACGCCGTATCGTTTTTCAGCAGTGTTGAGTGCTGCGCCCGACATCGCCGCCTTGTCCTGGCCGAAGATGTGGATAGAGCCTGCTGTCGGCGCCACAAGGCCGATGACGGCGCGCATCAGAACCGACTTGCCGGTGTCCGATGCGCCGACAATGCCCATCACCTCGCCACGGACGATATCCAGATTGACACCGTCATGGATGACGCTCTGGCCGAACTGGGTCCGCAGGTCGCAAATGCTGATGACGGGTTCGGTGTTCACGGCCTACACCCCGACCGCGGAGAAGAAGATCGAAAACATTGCGTCGATGACGATGACCAGAAAGATCGATATGACGACGGCACGTGTCGTCTGCCGTCCGACACTATCTGCACTGCCACGGACTTTCAGTTCTTCACGGCAGCCGATAAGAGCAATTGCGATGCCGAAAACCGGGGCCTTTATGATCCCGACCCAGAAGGCCCAGGTCGGCACAACGTCTTTCAGTCGTTCCGTGAATGGGTAAATATGATGTCGAGTGAAACGATGGCCATCAGTGCGCCGCCCGCCAGCCCCATGAGGTCTGCATAGACGGCAAGCGGTGGCATCGCCACCAGCAGGGCAAGGGTGCGGGGCAGAACCAGTACCTCCATCGGGTCGAGCCCGATGGTGCGCATCGCATCGATTTCCTCGTTCACCTGCATCGTGCCAATCTGTGCGGCGAAAGCGCTGCCTGATCGCCCGGCGACGATAATGGCGGTCAGCAGGATGCCCATCTCGCGCAGGATCTATATGCCCAGAAGGTTTGCCGTGAAAATCTCCGCTCCGAACTGACGCAGCTGGTCTGCTCCCTGATAGGCGAGGACGACACCGATCAGAAAGGACAGCAATCCGGCAATCGGCAGGGCGTTCAGGCCAACTTGCTGCAAATGGTAAACAAAGGCGGTCATTCTGAAACGACGGGGTGATATCGCGGTTCTGCCGCTGGTAATCGTGGCAAGTCCCAGAAAATTCGGCAGGTCGCCACCTTCGCGGAGCGCGTAGATGGTGGCCCGGCCTGTTTGTTCTGCGACGAGCGACAGGGCGCTGTAGCGTGCAGGTTCCGGCGCCGGTTCGCCGGTCAGGGTATTCAGTCGATCGACAAGAACCTGATGATTGGGCTGTAATCCAGTAATTTCCGCTGCCAGATCGGGCATCGTGAGCCGCCGGCGAATTTTTTCCACCATCCATGCGCCGGCGGTGTCCATCCGGTCGATCGGGGCGGCATCGATAACGGTGTCGCCTGTCGGTGCGCTGGTCAAGGCGGCGATAGACGTACCTATACGGTCGGCATTGTCGATGGTCCAATCGCCGGTCAGCCGGATTTCCAGACCGTTGCCGGTCTGGATCATGGTCATCCACTCCGATGCCGCCGTCATTAGAACTCTTTCTCCGAGGACGCTGTGGGCCGCAGACCAATCCGAATTGTCCGGCCGTCAAACCCGCCGGGCCGGGGAATGGGTAATGGGTGTATGCGCCGCTAATTGACGGCCCGGCCGCTAACGGCCAAGGTCTGGAAAAAGACGAAGAGGGATTGCGGTTATGGGTGTACTGATTCTGAAACCTGCCGATTTGCAGGGTCTTGTCTCGATGAAAGAGGCGATTGGTGCGATCGAGCAGGGGTACCGCGAATCGACGGAGTTCCCCGTTATCAACGCGCCGCGCCGCCGGGTCCATTCACCTGCCGGGGTGCGGGTGTCGAATTTCCCGGGAGGCGTACATGCGCTCGGCGTCATGGGCGCACAGGTTCGGGCCGAGCTGGTGGTTCAGGAGGGAGCGAACCAGCGCTACGCCCATCGCGAACATCCGGTTCATGTGCTGCACGATTCCGAATCCGGCCAGCTCCTGGCCATACTGATTGGCGAGATCGACGAGAAGACCATCGGCCCCACCAGTCTGATGGCGTTCCGCACTGCCGCGACCAGCGGCGTCGGCTTTCGCTATCTTGTGCGCGAGGACGCGCGGACTGTGGGTCTTTTTGGTTCGGGCGGACAGGCGGCGAACCAGATTTTGGCGCTGAAGACCGAACGACCGTCCATTGAACAGGTCAAAGTCTATAGCCGCGACGCGGAGAACCGGCGCGTGTTTGCGGAAACCTATGGCCCGCAGTTTGATATCGAAATTATTTCCGTCGATACACCGGATGTTCTGCTGGACGATGTCGATGTCATCATTTGTGCGACCAATACCAATGTGGAGCTGTTCGATGGCAATCGTCTTGTTGCCGGCCAGCACGTCACCGGCATCATCGGCGGGAACAAGCAGCTCGTTCAGGGTGGGTTTTTGAAGAAGTCACGCCGCGAGATAGACGACAACACGGCGGTCCGCGCGGACGTTGTCGTCACGAATCTGAAGGAATCGATGGTGAGCGAAGAGCAGGGGGATCTGTTCGGTCCGATCCAGGCGGGGTTGATCGATGTCGGCGATGTCTATGAGATTGGCGATCTTGTCACCGGGAACCATCCGGGGCGGACATCCGGCAACCAGATCACGTATCACAAGAATAACAACGGGACCGGCGCGTCCGAAATGGCCATGGCGATGACGGCGTATCGCCGTGCCTGCGAAGAGGGCCGCGGCACAGAGATTAATCTGACCTGATCGTGGAATGGCTGCAGCAACATTATGAACTGACCACGATCGAGACGGCCCTGGTGGCGGGAACCGCTTTGCTCGCGGGATTGATGCGGGGGTTTGCCGGGTTCGGATCGGCACTGACGATTGCCCCGGTCCTCGCCCTTGCCGTCGGGCCGCGGACGGCAATCCCGGCGATCCTTATCGTGATGCTGGTGACCAGTATTCAGCTTGTACCCAAGGCCTGGAACAACGCAAACTGGTCGACGGTCATACCGCTGTCGGTCGGCGGAGCCATTGGCATCCCGATAGGCGCCTGGCTGCTGGTCGTTGTCGATCAGGAGCTGATCCGGCGGTCGATCTCGTTGACCGTCATCTTCTTTGCCGTCCTGATGTTTGTGGGCTGGCGTTATAAGGGGAGCGTGAAACCCCTGTTTAGCGCCATTGCAGGCGGGGTTGGCGGGTTTATTTCCGGCGCGGCTGCGGCGGGGGGGCCCGCTGTAATCATGTTCCTGCTGGCGGGACCGGAAAGTGCTGCCCGGAACCGTGCGGCGATTATTCTCTATTTTCTGTTTACCCAGGCCGTGGCATTGATCGTCTATTCTTTCGGTGGGCTGATGACGGCCAAGACGCTCTGGGTCGCCCTGCCGATGTTACCGACCATTGTGTTGGGGACGTGGATCGGGGAGAAGTTCTTCGGCAAAGCCTCCGACCAGCTTTACCGTCGCATAGCGCTTGCGTTTTTGCTCGCCATTGGTCTCTCGACCCTTTTCGCCTGAAAGCAGCTGCTTGGAAATCTGGCCAGATATTTCGATTGTCGAAGCGTCCGCGATTGCTGCTGTCGCCTTTTTTGCTGGTGTCATGCGCGGATTTTCCGGTTTCGGCTCTGCGCTGATGATTGTGCCTGTGGCATCCGCCTTTCTTGGGCCGCAGATCGCGGTCCCGGTGGTGACCGCCGTCCATCTGGTTACAAGTGTTCAGCTCTTGCCGCGGGCATTGGCGGATGTCGAATGGGCACGCGTCGCGCCCCTGTCAATCGCGGGCTGCTTCACGATCCCGATCGGGGCGTGGGTGTTGGCGACCGAAGATCCGGAGGCTATCCGCAAGGGGATATCGGTGCTGATCATCTTCTTCGCCTTCATGATGATGCGGGGCTGGCGCTACACCGGCAGGATCAACGGCTGGATAATGGGCGCTGTCGGACTTATCGGCGGATTGATAACGGGCGCGGCGTCGGTCGGCGGACCGCCCGTTGTTACATTCCTGATGGCCGGGCCGTTCAATGCAGCGCAGAACCGTGCCGCGATCATCCTGTATTTTATATTCGTGCAGACCATAGCGATGGCGATGTACTGGATCGGCGGGTTGCTGGTGGCCCAGATTATAGGCGCGTGTCTGCTGATCATGCCGACCCTGATGACCGGTATGTGGCTTGGCCAGAACCTGTTCGCAAAGGCGTCTGAGGCAGGTTTCCGACGGATAGCTCTGATATTTCTGATGGTGATCGGCATTGCCACGCTGTTCCTGTAGGCTGCGTTGATGATCTTTCAAACACTTTCCATCTGGGAAATAGGGGCGATCGTCGGTGCCTTTGTCGCCTCCGGGCTTGTGCGGGGCTTCAATGGCGGCGCCGGGGCGAATTTTATTACCGCCCCCGTGGTCGCGTTGATCCTCGGTGCACGTGAAGGCGTGCCGGTTATTATTTTGCTGAACCTCATCAGTAACATTCAGGTTCTGCCCGGCGCATTGCCGCATGCGGACTGGCGCCGGATGCTGCCGATCGGGCTCGCGGCGATGTTGATGACCCCGTTAGGGGCATGGGTGCTTATCGCCGTCGATGAAGATCTCATGCGCCGCATCGTGGCGGGCACGTCGATTGTCCTGTCGTTGTTATTGCTGTCCGGCTGGCGATATCGCGGCCCGCGGGGGCTGCCGATCAGGGTCGGTGTCGGCAGTCTGGGCGGTTTGATCACCGGGTCTGTGTCGATGGGCGGCCCGCCGGTCTTTCTGTACCTGTTGTCAGGGCCGGGCACCGCCGCCGAACAACGCGCGAACTTTCTGGTCTTTGGCCTGCTCGTGCAGCTGGGGGCAATTATCTCCTATGCGGTATCAGGTCTGATTTCGCTCGAACTGTTAATCCTGTGCGCGGTTTTGTTCGTCCCGTTTACCCTGGCCTGCTGGGCGGGAATGCGCTTGTTTGCCCATGCGTCCGACGCGCAGTTTCGGAATCTCACCCTTGGGGGAATTGCCGTTCTGTCGCTGATCATTGCCGTTCTGTAACGGGAGACGGGCTACATCTTGCCTGATGGTGACACAACGGTCAGAATTCACGCAGAGACAGGCAGCAATGCGCGCCGGGTAAATGCCGTCACGGGAGATTTGACATGGCGATCAAGGAACTCAATCACATAAACATTCGCACCGTCCAGATGGAGGAAACCAAGAATTTCTTCGTCAATGTGG
>CAJIYX010000121.1 GCA_905181725.1 Alphaproteobacteria bacterium UBA830 | reverse complement strand
GCTCTGGTATCTGAACGCCTATGATCGCCAGTCCCTGCCCACCCGGCTTGCGCGGCTTCCACGATTTGCGCCGCCGGGCGCGGCGTTTCAGTACAACAACGTCCCCCTCGCCGCCGCAGGTGCATTTCTCACCAAGCTGAAAGGTGTCTCGTGGGACGACTGGATTCGTAACGTTATCCTTGGACCAACAGGCATTACCTCCGCCATGACACGGTTTACCGTTTTCCGGAATAACCCGGATCGGGCGACCCCGTATTTCCCCGCGCGCAAAGGTCGGATCTCGCTGGACCTCCGGGATACCGACCCCGTTGGCCCCGCCGCGGGCGTCTACGCCAATCTGCCCGACAAGACACGCTACCTCGCGCTGCTTGCGGGCGGCGATATTGTCGATGACCGCCGGGTCATTCCCGCCAAAGCGGTGCAGACACTCCTAGAACCCACCTCCCCGCGATACGGCCTGAGGTTACGGGTCGGCAAATGGCGAGGCGAGCAGCTCGCCTTTCATCCCGGCTTTATCGACGGCTACGGCGCGCGCATTTCGGTGTTGCCGGGCCGCAAAGCCGGTGTTGTCGTGCTGACCAATATGTCGGGCCAGACCCCGGTTGCCCGTATCGTGTCCCAAATCGTCCTCGACTGTCTGACCGGTACCCTCCGGACCGACTGGGTCGCCCGCTTCGGCGACGGACGAAAACCGCCAAAACCCGTGCTTCCGCCCCCTGCCCCTGCAACGCCCAACCAGGCGGCCGGGACCTATGCCGGCACGTTCACGCACCCAGCCTATGGCCCGATTGCCTTCGCAGCCATCCCCGGCAGTGCTGGCAATCATGGTAAGCACCGGCTTTCCGGCAGTTTTCACGGTCGAAAGTTCACCCTCGATTATGCGGGGAGAGATACCTAGCGCCTGGGCGAGACGCACTGGCCCTTGCGGGAGGGCCTGATCTTCACGTTCGGTGGATTTACCGTCAAAGGGTTTGAGACAGTTTCAGCGCCGCTCGCGGATGGACCGACCTACCGCCATAAGGCCGGGCCGCTGGCCTTTCTCAGACAGGGCTTGCCTTCGCAGGTATCGTCGCCAGATTAAAGGCAGACACGGATTTTCAAGGTGTCAAAAGCCAAAATCAAGGCCCAAATAGCTGAAAAAGGTGCAAGCCAAAGACAGCCGCCCGCCCCGTCGCCATCGGTCATGTCTGGATCCAGGCCCATCCGGTCGATGACACCATCGAATTCTTCAAGGCCCTCGGCCTGCGTGGCATTTTCCGCAATGAGGATTTCGGTGTTCTTGAACTGCGCAGCGGCACCCAGCTGATTGTCGTCAAACGGGACAAACCGATCCGCAAAGGCACCGCGGCTCCGTTCGATATCATGGTCGACGATATCGAGAAGACGCATAGGAAATATACGAAGAAGGACTTCGAGCCGTCGGAAATAACCTCCGGGTCGATCCATTCGTCGTTCTTTATCCGCGCACCATCCGGCCACAAGCTAAAGATTACGTCGTCCCATGCGGGCAAACGCGCCGTTTAATCCGGCCGCTCTACCCAACCGGGTCGCCCGAAGTAGCGGAGCGCAAAGACGGCAAATACGCCACCGCTGACCCCGACCAGCCAGGCCGCCCCCCAGGCCACGGGATCGTCGCGCCCGCCGGCGAGATCGAGCACGATCCCGGCCACGGTGGGCCCCAGTGTCGCACCAACAAACCCCATCATCGCATGTACCGCCATTGTCGCCCCGCGCAACGCCGGGTCAGCTGTGGAAACCGTCCCCGCCGTCACCGTGCCGGTATCGGCATACAGCGCCATGCCATAGATGATGGCGATCACCGCAACGAGGCTCGGCGGCATGCCAGTCAGCGACGTCGACGCGAGCAGCAATCCCATGATCAATGCCGCGGCATAAATCGAATACAGCACCTTTTTGCGGTTCCGGCGGGCCGCAAGTTCACCGGCAAACATCGACACCGGCACGCCGCATAAAGCGACCAGCGTCGCGACAATGATCGGTGTCGTGAACATCGCCGAGCCCGGCTGCTGGAAGACGTACCAGCCCAGAAACGCGACGATCCAGATCCGGTTCGTAAAACCTTCCCACAGGTGTCCGGCATAGGCGAGGATGTAGCCCATCGCAGCGCGGTTCCTGAATACCGGTCTTAAATCGACGAGAAGCCCGCTGCGGATCGATGGATCGGACCTGCCCGTCGGCAGCCAGAGGAACCCGATAATCAGCGACAGTGCATTGCCGATACCGGCTGCGGCGAAGGCCCAGCGCCAGCCATAGACATCCCCAATCAGGCCACCCGCGAGAATGGAGATGGCCGTACCGATCGCAAAAACGGATGTGTAATAGCTCGTCGCCCGGCTGCGCCACGGCTCTTCCAGACTATCCGCGAGGATTTTAAGCGCGGGCATATACGCCCCTCCCATCGCAACTCCTGCCAGAAAGCGCAGAACCATGCCGGACCAGAACCCGGTCGCCAGAAGCGCGAAACCCAACGATACGACGGCACCCAGAACGGTCGCGATCAGGCAAATGCGCTTGGGCGGGATGCGGTCGGTCAGCGGCACCAGAACCGGCACGGCCACCAGGTACCCGGCAAAAAAGACTCCCCCGAGCCAGCCCGCCTGCGAGTTGCTCATCGCCCACTCGGTAATCAGCGTCGGCAGCACGGCTGCAACGGTCATGAAGGCCAGCAGGTTGAGGACGAGAAACGTGCAGGACAGAACGGTTAGGCGGGCGGGGCTCATCATTCAGGCTTACACAAAAAACGGGGTGGCCAACAGACCGTCCCGCGAATAGCAACCCGTTAGGGATGGATGCCGACGCCTAGTTCTTCTTTTTCTTCTTTGGCTTCGTGCAGTTCACCGTGCATTGGGTTTTCATCTCTGGACCTTTTTTGATGGCCGACTGCGCCAGGGCGACGAAATGAATTTAGTCGCGGCGACACCCGTTGTGACGTTCTACGATTTCAGCATCTTTTTTTTCTCCATTTATTGAGTGTTGTTGACAAAGTTCAGGCACACCACAATGTGCGCGACAAACCCGCGATGCCTTTGTCCCAACAGACGATTTGCACATTAGACATCCGTACGGCAAAGTCATTCGCATAAGAACGGAGTGAGACAGATGGCCCGGATCCCCGATAACAACGACAATCTTGTCAGCAAAGAAGACATCCACACGTACCACGAAGACGGCGCGGTGTGCCTGCGGGGGGTGCTGTCACAAGAATGGCTCGATACGCTGGCCGACGGATTCGATCAGGCCGTCGCGGCACCCGGGCGCTTCGCCAAGAATTACGGCCCCGAGGGCGCGCCGCGCTATCACACCGACCACGAACTGTTCAGCCGGTTCGACCCGTTCCACAAATTCCTGTTCGAAGGGCCCACGGTCCAGGTCGCCGCAGAGATCATGGGCACCGCGCGCATTGATCTCTATGACGAGCACCTGCTGATCAAGGAGGCCGGTGCGCCGGCGCCGACATACTGGCACCATGACATGCCCTATTTCTCAATCGCTGGCGACCAGCTGGCGAGCATCTGGTTTGCGTTGGACCCGACGCATAAAGACACCGGCGCGCTCCGCTTCGCCAAGGGGTCGCATAAATGGGGCAAGCTGTATCAGCCGATCAAAATCGGCGAGAACGTTCCGGTCCAAAGTTTCAACCGCGACGACCTGGTCGCCACCGTGCCCGACATCGACAACAACCCGGAAGATTACCCGACAGTGCTGATGGAAACCGATCCGGGCGACATCATCGTATTCCACGGTCTTACGCTGCATTCATCTTCCGGCAACAGCAATACGGAAAACAGCCGCCGCGCGTTGTCCCTGCGGTATGCAGGCGACGATATTCGCTGGAAAAACCGGTCGGACGCGCCGTTGATCTTCGACCGCACCCTGAATGACGGCGATCCGCTCAGCCTGGTCGGCGATCAGTGCCCGCAGGTCTGGCCGCGGGCTTGACCACCCTCCGCTTGACAAGAACGTGTTTAATTCCCCTCGGCTAACGCCGCCGCAGCAGTGTCAGCAGAAAGACGACACTGAGCGCCGAACAGCCAAGCACCACCCAGCCCATCGGCATCGCCGTGCCGTCATAGAGCAACCCGACGCAGATACCGGAGATAGCACCGAACCCGTAACGCACAGACCCGACCACGGCCGACGCCGTCCCGGCGTTGTCCGGGAAGAATTCGAGCGCGCCCGCCGCCGCATTGGCGTTGATCAGGTTCAGCGGAAGTGTGAAACAGACGATCCCGAGGATCACCCCCCACATCCCCCAGACATTCGTCGAGATCAGCACAAACAGGGCGACAGCGCCGGCGAAAAGCAGCCAGACACCAAGGGTCAGCATCCGGACGACGCCTTCGGTCACGACCAGCTTGCTGTTCAACCACCCACCCGCCATCACGCCGACAACGTTGAGCGTGAATATAAAACCGAGATGCTCGGGTGCGATGCCATAAAATTCGATAAACACGAACGGCGCCCCCGACAGGAACGCAAATAAAGCCCCGAAGGTCATCCCGCCGGTCAGGATATATCCGATAGCCTGGCGATGGGTCAGAACCGAGGCGTAGCCGCGCAGCAGTGGACCGAAACCCGGCTTACTGCGCCGTTCTGGCGGCAGGCTTTCCTTGATACCGAACAGAACCACAAAGATGGCCAAGACACCGAAGATCAACAGCGTCCAGAACACGGCCCGCCAGCCAAACCAGATCAGGACATAGCCGCCGATCACGGGGGCAATCATTGGCGCGAACAGGATGATTGTCAGCATCAGCGACATCACTTTCGCCATCTGCACGCCGCTATAGAAATCGCGGATGATCGCACGCGATAGAACGGTGCCGGCCCCGCCGCCGATGGCCTGGAAGAAGCGATAGGCGGTCAGGCTTTCGATATCCCCGGCGGTTGCGCACAGGATTGTCATCGCGACGTAGATCGTGATCCCGGACAGCAGAACGTATTTGCGTCCAAACCGGTCGGATAGCGGCCCGTAGGCAAGCTGACCGAGCGTAAAGCCGATCATGTAGCCGCTGAGCGTGAGCTGTATCTGCGCCGCGCTCGCGCCGAGATCCGCGCCAATTTCGGTGAAGCTCGGCAGGTACATGTCGATCGACAGGGGTGCCAAGGCGGCGACCAGACCGAGGCAGATAACCAGCGGCCAATGCGAGGACGGTTTAGAGCCAGGTGAAGAGTTGAGGCGCGAGTTCAAAATCGGGCACTGTCTGTCAGGATCGATGAAAGTCGCCCGGTAAATGACATGCCCGCCCCCTCCTGTCTATCTACGATAGGCGGCATCTGGCCCCGGATCCGGAATCGCGCTGGCAGAAGGCTTTTTATGTCCACTCCTGTTTTTTCAGGAAATGAAGCAAGCACCCGGAAGGGCAAATTAACCATCCTGCTCCGGGGCAAGTCCATACTCTGGCCCATCGGCCGGTTCAGTCTAATTGTAAAAGGGCGGTCCTGCAGGACCGCCCTTTCATTTAGTAAGGCGCGAAGTGCGCTGCTAGTTCATCTAATCGATCAAGACTTTCCCAGCCTTGAATTTCACCACTTTTTTGGCACTTTTTTTTTCGGCTTACCGATCTGCGGCTTACGTCAGCTCCTGGCCGCTCGATTCGACGCCGAGAACGAGCTAAATCCGACAAGCGACACGCGGTCACTTTTTTTCAGCGCCTTTGCCGTGTTTGCAGTGAAGAAATCAAGCGCTTTGGAAGCTCCGGATATGGAAATAACGGCATCCTTCGCCATCGTGGTGATCAAATTCTGCTTATTCATGGCCGCTACCGGAGCGGCGGAAAGGACGATCGCACCGACAGTGAGGCCGGCGGCGACAAGCGTCTTAAGCGAAAATCTGATCATACTAATTTTCCTTTGTTTGAATTCGATATCTCTGCTGTCGCACATGACATAAATATAACATGAACTATTTAAACTGGTTTCGTCGGTTCATTGAGCGCCCGAACGGCCCTGTCAGAGCTCTTTTCTAGCCGCGTGGCGATATCGCTTAACACCAGAAAGTGAACGCTGTCGAGCGAGCCAAAAAACGCGTCATTCGCCTTCTGGCTCAGCTCTGCGGTATGTGCGATCCGCCGGCTGCCTTCTTCGGTTAGACAAAGCCAGACCCCCCGCCCATCCAGCGGATTCGGTTTCTTTTCGACCAGGCCCTCGTTCACCAGAAACCTCGACTGTGTCGTCACGAATGGCCCGCTAACGTGCAGCCTGCGCGCCACCGCACGTACACCGGGGCCGCTGAACTCCTCTTGCAGGTGAAAGATCGTCATGAGGATCGCATATTGCGGGCCGGTCACGCCCATTTCCCGGGCAAGCCGGTCGCGCACTTCCTGCATCCGCGCGCCGACGGCCAGCAGATCGTAGACCATCCCCCGGAATGTCGTGTCGCTGCCGTCGCCATCCAGCAGTTCAGGGCGCGAAACCGTTCGGACAGTCATGCGTCAAGAAACGCCACATTCCCCAGCAGCGCGGCCTCGACCGGGACGTGCAGAGCTTCGTGGACGGAGTTGTACATTTTCCAGAAGCCGACGACGCAGCCGAGTTCAACCACCTGCGGCGGCGTCATGCAGGCCGCCAGCCTGTCGAGGAGTTCGCGCGGCACGTTCGCATGATCGATGGTCGCAGCCCGGGCGTATTCGATGGCGACCTTCTCGGCCGGGTCGTCAGACGCATAGGCAGGGTCTAACAGCTTCGCGATATCCTCAGCCTTGAAGTCCCAGCCTTCGCTCTCGTCTTCGGTGTCGGTCATGAGCGTGTTGGTGTTGTGGGCGACGCAATAGGCGCTCTGATTGAGAAAACTGCAGATCGCCGCGATCCGGCGTTTGAGCCCGGCATCGAGATGGCTTGACGGATCACGCATCACGGTGTTGTTGAGCTGGATCAGACAGGCGAGCAGCTCCGGGCGATGCATATACATCTTCAACGCATTGGGCATAAATCCCATACGCGCTTCATAGGCTTCAAGCGGCGCTTTGAGCTGGTCGGGCCGTGCATCGTGGTTTGCATAGGGAATAAACGGGGTTTCTTCGGTCATGATAGGTAATCCGCCAGTTTCACTTTTCCCCAGTTTAGGGGAAACGCTTCAGTATAATCAGTCTCGCCCCGATGCGGTTTTGCGGTGGCATCGATGCCGATCTTACCGACGGTGCGCCACGGCTCATGCCCCGGGATCAGCTCCCCCGACGGCTCGTACAGCGAGCCTCGCGTGCCCGGCACGACGAAAATATCCCGCGCCGGATCGACCCGCGTCGCGATGGCGCGGTAAACCGCCTCGGCGCTCGAGACATCGGTGTCGGGACTGACCGCGACGACCATCTTGGTGTTTAGCCAGGGCGAGCCCATGGTCTGCATCAGCGCATCGTTGACGAAACCGGGGCGCGGATACTCGACTTGGATGACGCAGCTGACTGCAGCACCCCAGGTCGGGAAGCGCACGTCATGCACTTTCAGGCCGATCTCGCTGATCCGGTTATACAGCACCGCTTCGTGACACAGACGCGGCAGCGGCTGGTGGTCGGTATCCGGCACGGTCTGGTGATTGCGGTAAATCGGTTTGCCCGCGCGCATGGTGATAGCGGTCAGGTCAATCCGCGGAATTTTCTGCTCCTTGGGCAGGAAATAGCCGGTCGGCGCATTGACCCCGCCGACCTCGAAGGTCTGCGACACATCGACGATACCCTCGACAACAATCTCCGCATGCGCCGGTACCCGAAGATCGATGGTCTCGCACGGCACCATCTCAACATCCTGGTCCATGATGGTACCGACCATCTCCATCTCGCCCCATACATCCATATGCATGCCAGAGAAATTGGCCATGATCTCATAGGCCGGATGCACGCCGAAAACGAGGGCGATGGGCATCTCGTTCAGGCCCATGTCGCGGTATTTCTGCATGATGATATGGGTATGCGGCGTCGCGAAGCTGATAAACCCGTGACGCCGCCCGACCGGGGTCGTGCCGGCGTGGGATGAATTGTAAAACCCAGTCTCCGGATCCTTCACGATATTCATAGCCGAGATATAGGGCTGGCCTTCCTCAGCCGAATGGATGGGCGCCGGCAGCTTCAGCCAGTCGACATCGTCGCCGGTATAGATCACCTCTTTTACCGGTCCGGTTGCAACATCGACGAATCCCCGCGGTGGTTTGCGCAGCCGGTGCGCCAGGGTCGACAGATAGTCCTCTTCGGCCACACCGAGTGCCCGGCACTGCGACCAGCGATGCTTGACCAGGATGTCGCACATCCTGAAATCCGGATATTCTGTGATATTCTCAAACAGGATCGGATTGTCCGACTGCGCCGACAGCGCACCTATATCGTCAATCGATACCGGTTTTTCGATCACGGTGAGCAGGTCGGCATTGGTTTCGAGGTATCCGCGCAGGTCCCGGTCGAGGGGCCGGTTATGCCCCTGTGCAGATCGTGTGGCGGGCTGAGAAGTTGTTCCCTTGGCAGCCATGACCGTCTCCCAAACAGTGAAGCATATAGATAACTAAATTATCTATATGGAATTGTATAGGTCAAGTCCCTTCTGTCGACAGCGCGCAGCGATGAGCTAATTTCGGGGCATAAGAAACGATGGAGGTAGGGTCACATGCCGACAGGTGCAGAAACAATTGCCGCGGAACGCAAGTCGTTGATGCGGGTCATGGACACGCAAAGGCGGCCGGACTCAGGCCAGTGATCATTTTCTGCTCTGGGTCTAATTCAAAATCAACAGCCTCAGCTAAGAGCTAGACCAGATACTCAATCCGGGCGACTTAGCTTTACTCCGCCGCCTGGCCCGGTGCCTCGGTCCGCAGCAGCCTGTTGACCTTGAGCCGGAACAGACCAGCTGACGCATCAAGATCGAGCCCAATTTTCGTGCGCCCGGCATGGCGGTCTTCCTCGCCTTGGACGGCCTGCAGGATAATTTTGTCTTCGGCGAAGGCGTTGCGGAACTGGTCGCTGATCCCGTCGCCAACGGATGCATCCCCCGCCAGAAAATTCCGCACATGCAGCCAGCGGTCGATTGTCCGCGTTTCGGTAATCGGCGTCATGAAGTGGCAAGAATAGACTTGGATACGCCCCTCACCGCCGCCCTCGAAGCTGCCGGTACCCGTCGCCGTCGCGCCAAAATCGATGATCGACACCGACGGCGTATACATCAGGTAACGCTGCCACATATCGACCCTGCCCTCGTAACTTCCGAAGGCGTCGACAAACCCGGTCGGTGCCGAATTCAGCGTAAACCGCTCGGTCAACACCCCCCACGGCTTGTCATCGAACGTCACCGGCGCGTTGATTCCCTCCGGGTTGCCGAGGGTCGACGGGTGGACGTAATTCACATGCGTCGGATCGCACAGATTATCGCAGAGCAGCAGGTAATTCGCGTCGACATCCAGCGCATCGCCAAAGCCGACGCCCCAGCCATCCTGATGGTATTCGGGCAGGTCATAGATATCTGCCGTATCGGCAAGCGCCGGATCGCCCACCCAGATCCAAATCATTCCCATGTTTTCATGCACGGGATACGAACGGATTTGGCAATTCGTCGGCGGCGCGTCCTGCGTCGGCGCATCGACACAGACGCCGCCTCCGTCAAAGGTCAGCCCGTGATAGCCGCATTGCAGGTCGTTCCCGCGCACCCGCCCCTGCGACAGCGGTAGGAAACGATGCGGACAGACGTTTTCGGCGGCTCGGGGCTTGCCGTCTTCGCCCCGCCACAGAACGACGTTCTCGCTGAGGATCGTTTCGGCCAACGGCGCGTCAGTCAGATCATGCGCCCAACCGGCGACGTACCAGGCGTTACGGACAAATGTCATGGCGTAATCCCCTCATTTTGCCGAACCTATAATTGTTCGTGTACATACAATTATGCGACCCAGTTCAGGAACTTGTCAAGCAAACAGCGGCGACATCTCCGGGATCGGGCGCGGCGTCATCAGCAGGCTCGACTGATCGACAAGCAGCGGCGTGATCGCGGCAATAAACGCCTGCCAGTCGGCAAGGGCATCAAGTGTTGCCACCCGGGCTTCGCGCTCGGCCGTGTTTTCGAACCACCACCACAGCGTAATATTGTGAAGCGGGCCGGTCATCGACATGAACGCGCCGATCGTGCGCCCGTCCATCGTCTCCAGCGCCTTGATGCCATGGGCATTGCAGGCCTCAACGAAAGCTGGAATGCCCCCGGGACGAAGCTGGAACGCGCGTTCTTCGATGACCTTGTCGCCATCCAGGGCGCCGAGCTTGGCGCCGGTCTCGGGCAGCCAGTCATTGCCGCCGGCCCACATCGGGTTCAGCGCTTCAACCGGCAGCAATTCGGAAAAGCCGTTCACCTGGCGGCGGACGATCTTGCGCGTATTAACGAAGTACGGCGTCAGTTCGGGCACCGCATACAGGCCGCGCAGCCGCGTGTTCCAATCGTCGAAACTGTCATAGCGATAGAAATGCACGACCTGATCGGTGACGCCCGTCCGGGTCGAGAAATATCCGACGAGGCGGTCCATATAGCTTTTGACCAGGTCGAAACCGCGATCGGTCTGTGCCTTGTCGAAGGCAGGCACGTGGCCGGGCTCCATGGTGTATGCGCGTCGTTCGAAGATCATTATTCGGCGGCCTGTCGGTTGGGGGTGAAATGCGGCATGACTTCCTCGACAAAGCCGTCGAGCGACATGCGGGACTGCTCGTAGGTCAGCGATCCG
>CAJIYX010000120.1 GCA_905181725.1 Alphaproteobacteria bacterium UBA830 | reverse complement strand
CTTTTGCCGAAATCAATCTGCGACACGGTGCTGATGGATTTCGATTCACTTAAGGAAGTGAAATCGGGACTTGGGACCGCAGGCATCATCGTGATGGACCAGTCGACCGATGTGATCGCTGCGATCGCTCGGCTCGCGAAATTCTACAAGCATGAAAGCTGCGGTCAGTGCACGCCGTGCCGCGAGGGCACCGGATGGATGTGGCGGGTGATGGAACGGCTTGTAAAGGGCGAAGCAGAAATCGAAGAGATTGATATGTTGCTCGACGTGTCCTACGAAATTGAAGGCCATACGATCTGCGCGCTCGGCGATGCCGCCGCGTGGCCGATCCAGGGTCTGATGCGTCATTTCCGGGGTGAAGTCGAAGACCGGATCACCTCCAACAGCTCACGCAGCGCGGCCTGAGGGGGCACAGGCACTTATGGCAAAAATGACCATCGACGGGACCGAAATTGAGGTCGAAGACGGCATCACGGTCCTGCAGGCCTGTGAACAGGCCGGTGTAGAAATCCCGCGCTTCTGTTACCACGAACGGCTCTCCATCGCCGGCAATTGCCGCATGTGCTTGGTCGAAATGGAACGCGCGCCCAAACCCATAGCGTCCTGCGCGATGCCAGTGGGTGAAGGCATGGTCATCAAGACCAATACCGAAACCGTAAAAAAAGCCCGCAACGGCGTGATGGAATTCCTGCTGATCAACCACCCGCTCGATTGCCCGATCTGCGATCAGGGCGGCGAATGCGATCTGCAGGACCAAGCGATGGCCTACGGGTTCGATCATTCGCGTTTCAAGGAAAACAAGCGTTCCGTCACGGATAAAAACCTCGGCCCGCTGGTCGAAACCCACATGACGCGTTGTATCCATTGCACGCGCTGCATCCGGTTCTCGACCGAGGTCGCAGGCGTTGAAGTGCTGGGGGCGACGGGGCGCGGCGAGAACATGGAAGTCGGCACCTATGTCGAAAAGGCCATTTCGTCCGAACTGTCCGCGAATATCATCGATCTGTGCCCGGTCGGCGCGCTGACATCAAAGCCCTATGCCTTCGAAGCGCGCCCGTGGGAACTGACCAAGACCGAATCCATCGACGTGCTCGACGCGGTGGGCAGCAATATTCGCGTCGACAGCCGCGGCCGCGAGGTTATGCGCGTCCTGCCGATGCTGAACGAAGATGTCAACGAGGAATGGATCTCCGACAAAACCCGCTACGCCGTTGACGGGCTGACGCATCAGCGGCTCGACAAACCGTACGTGAAGGTCGACGGCAAGCTGCAGCCCGCTTCATGGCATGAGGCCTTTGATGCCATCGGCGGCAAAGCGCGCGGGCTCGACGGCTCGAAAATCGCGGCGATTGCCGGCGATATGTGTGATGCCGAAGCGATGACCGCGCTCAAGGATCTTATGGCGGCGCTCGGGTCATCCAATATCGATTGCCGCCAGGACGGAGCTAAACTGACCGCCGGTGCGCGGGCGGGCTACACGTTCAACACGACGATCGCCGGAATCGAAGAGGCCGATGCCTGCCTGATCATCGGATCGAATCCACGGCTGGAAGCCCCCATCATCAATGCACGTTTGCGCAAGCGCATTGTTGCAGGCGGTTTCAAGGTCGGCCTGGTAGGCGAGGCGGTCGATCTGACCTACCGTTATGATCATCTGGGCGCCGGACCGCAGACGCTCAAGGAAATTGCCGGCGGCACACATGCATTCTGCGAGGTTCTGAAAAGCGCGGAACGCCCGATGATTATCGTCGGGCAAGGCGCACTCACCCGGGATGACGGCGCGGCGGTTCTCGCGGCTGCCCGCAGTATTGCGGATGCGACAGGCATGATTGCGGGAGACTGGAACGGCTTTAACGTGCTGCACATGGCAGCTGGGCGCGTCGCCGGGCTCGATCTCGGGTTCGTCCCGGGCGAGGGCGGCAAAGACGTCGCCGGCATCCTAGACGGTGCGGTATCGGGTGATATCGAGGTTGTGTATCTCCTGGCTGCGGACGAAATTGATGCTTCTAAACTGGCAAACGCTTTTGTCGTTTATCAGGGCCATCACGGTGATGCCGGGGCGCATGTCGCCGATGTCATCCTGCCGGGCGCCGCCTATACCGAAAAAGAAGGCACCTACGTCAATACCGAGGGGCGTGTTCAGCGCGGCCGCCGGGCAACGTTCCCACCTGGTGATGCGCGGGAAGACTGGTCCATTCTTCGGGCTTTGTCGGACGTGCTCGGCAAGACGCTCCCCTATGATAATCTGGCACAGGTTCGCGCGCGAATGGCCGAAGCCGCGCCGGTCCTGGATCAACTTGATATCGTCGAGGCGTCTGACTGGACAGGGTTCGGACAGGCGGGGTCGATGGACGACGCGGCTTTCGCAACGCCGATTACCAATTTCTACATGACCGATCCGATCAGCCGTGCGTCGGCCACGATGGCGGCCTGTACGGAATCATTCGCCGGAACCGCGGAGAAGACGGGCACCGATGGCTGAGCTCTGGAACATATACCTGTTACCCGGTCTGGAAATTGTCGGCTATGTGCTGCTGATTGTCGTGCCGTTGCTCGGCGCTGTCGCCTATCTGACACTGGCTGAACGCAAGGTCATCGCGGCCATGCAGTTGCGCAAGGGACCGAACGTTGTCGGGCCTTTCGGTCTTCTGCAACCAATGGCCGACGGCATCAAGCTGCTGATCAAGGAAACGATCATTCCATCCGGTGCAAACCGGGTGGTGTTCATCCTTGCCCCGATGCTGACGTTTGTCCTCAGCCTAATCGCCTGGGCCGTGATCCCGTTCGATTCCGGCTGGGTTCTGGCCGATATCAATGTCGGTATACTGTATCTGTTCGCGATTTCGTCGCTCGGTGTCTACGGCGTCATCATGGCCGGCTGGGCGAGTAATTCGAAATACGCTTTCCTTGGTGCGCTGCGCTCTGCCGCACAGATGGTCTCCTACGAGGTCGCCATCGGTTTTGTGATCATCACAGTGCTGATGTGCGTCGGCTCACTGAACCTCACTGACGTCGTCATGGCACAACAGGGCGGCGGCTTCTGGACCTGGTACTGGCTGCCGCTGTTCCCGATGTTCATCATCTTCTTCATCTCCACCCTGGCGGAGACCAATCGCCATCCGTTCGATCTTCCGGAAGCGGAAGCAGAGCTGGTATCCGGTTACAATGTCGAATACTCGGCGATGACCTTCGCCCTGTTTTTCCTCGGTGAATACGCCAACATGATCCTGATGAGCGGCATGACCGTCATCCTGTTTATGGGGGGCTGGCTTCCGCCGATCGATATTGCGCCGTTCAACTGGGTACCGGGCATCATCTGGTTTGCCGCAAAGATTGCGCTTTGCCTGTTTGTCTTTCTGTGGGTTCGCGCCACGTTCCCGCGCTACCGTTACGATCAGCTGATGCGTCTTGGCTGGAAAGTATTTCTCCCGTTCTCGCTGCTTTGGGTCGTTCTGACAGCCGGCGCGCTTATCGCCTTTGACTGGCTCCCGAAAGCAGCGGGCTGAGGGAAGGGAAAACAGATGTCGTTTATTAAAAAATCTTCCCGTGCATTGCTGCTGGCGGAGCTTGTCTCCGGCATGGCTCTTACATTGAAGTATATGTTCAAGCCGAAGGTGACGGTTAACTATCCGTTTGAAAAAGGTCCGCTGAGCCCGCGCTTTCGCGGTGAGCACGCCCTGCGGCGATACCCGAATGGCGAAGAACGCTGCATCGCCTGCAAGCTGTGCGAGGCGATCTGTCCGGCGCAGGCGATTACTATCGAGGCTGAGCCCCGCGCCGACGGCAGCCGCCGGACGACGCGCTACGATATCGATATGACCAAGTGCATCTATTGCGGTTTCTGTGAGGAAGCCTGTCCGGTGGATGCGATTGTCGAAGGTCCGAACTTCGAGTTCGCGACCGAAACGCGTGAGGAACTGATGTACAACAAAGACAAGCTCCTTGCGAACGGCGACCAGTGGGAGAGCCATCTCGCGCAGCGCCTTTCCGCGGACGCGCCGTACCGGTAGGGCAGGTAGCATGATCATCCAGACCATTGCCTTTTATGCATTCGCCGCGGTGACCGTCGCCGCGGCCGTCATGGTGATTTCTGCCCGGAACCCCGTTCATTCCGTCCTGTTCCTGATTCTGGCATTCTTTAACGCCGCAGGATTGTTCGTCCTCATGGGGGCCGCATTCATCGCGATGATCCTGATCATCGTGTATGTCGGCGCCGTCGCTGTATTGTTCCTGTTCGTCGTGATGATGCTCGACATCAATTTTGTCGAACTGCGACAGGGCTTCCTCCAGTACCTGCCGATTGGTGCGCTTGTCGGCCTGGTGTTGCTTGCCGAACTGGTCCTGATTTTCGGAAGCTGGGTGGTCGCACCTGATTTCGCGGAGCGTGTAGGATCACCGACGCCGTTTTTGACAGAGACGACGAATACCCATGCGCTCGGGCAGATTCTGTATACCGACTATGCCTTTCTATTCCAGGCCTGCGGGTTGATCCTGCTGGTTGCGATGATCGGGGCTATTGTCCTGACGCTGCGGTCGCGCGAAGGCGTGAAACGTCAGCATATCGGCGCGCAGATCTCACGTACGCGCGAGGAATCGGTCGAGATCAAGCAGGTCGAGCCAGGAAGCGGGGTCTGATGATGGAAATCGGTCTTTCGCATTACCTGACTGTGGCGGCGATCCTGTTCACGCTGGGTATCTTTGGCATTTTCCTGAACAGGAAGAACGTCATTATTATTCTGATGTCCGTCGAACTGATCCTGTTAGCGGTTAATATCAACCTGGTGGCGTTCTCGGTTCATCTGAATGATCTAACCGGCCAGGTCTTCGCATTGTTTGTGCTGGCCATTGCAGCGGCAGAGGCCGCCATCGGCCTTGCCATACTCGTCGTTTACTTCCGAAATCGCGGCTCCATCGCGGTTGAAGATATCAACCTGATGAAGGGCTAGGGCCGGATGTACGCGCTTGCCATATTCCTGCCGCTGATCGGCGCCATTCTTGCCGGGTTCGGCGGACGCTGGCTGCACGATCGCGGCGCACAGATAGTCACCTGCGGCTGCATGCTGCTCTCGGCTGTCTTTTCCTGCGTGATCTTGGCCGAGGTTGCCCTTGGCGGTGAGCCGCGCACGATTGAGCTGTTCTCGTGGATCAATTCCGGCACGTTCGAAGTCAACTGGACGCTCCGCTTCGATACGCTGACGGCGGTGATGGTTTTCGTCGTCACGGTCGTGTCGTCGATGGTGCATGTCTATTCCGTTGGCTATATGAGCCACGATCCGCATATCCCGCGCTTCATGGCCTATCTCGGCTTCTTCACGTTCTTCATGCTGATGCTGGTCTCGGCGGATAATCTGCTGCAGATGTTCTTCGGCTGGGAAGGTGTCGGGCTCTGTTCCTACCTGCTGATCGGCTTCTGGTACGACAAACCTGAAGCGAATGCGGCGGCTATCAAGGCGTTTGTCGTCAACCGGGTCGGCGATTTCGGGTTCGCGCTCGGTATTATGGGCGTGTTCCTGCTATTCAACTCGATCAGCTTCGAGACCATCTTTGCGGCCGCGCCTGACAAGGCGCAGGCAACGATCAATTTCTTGGGTTACGAGATGCACGCGATGACGACGCTGTGCGTTCTGTTGTTCATCGGGGCGATGGGTAAATCGGCGCAGCTCGGCTTCCATACGTGGTTGCCTGACGCGATGGAGGGCCCGACACCGGTCTCGGCCCTAATCCATGCGGCAACGATGGTCACCGCGGGCGTCTTTATGGTCGCGCGTCTGTCGCCGCTGTTTGAGCAGGCTCCGTCCGCATTGATGCTGGTGACAATCGTCGGCGCAACCACGGCGCTGTTCGCGGCCACCGTGGCCCTATGCCAGACCGATATCAAACGGGTTATTGCCTATTCGACCTGTAGCCAGCTTGGCTACATGTTCTTCGCCTGCGGTGTATCGGCCTATTCGGCCGGTATCTTCCATCTGACGACGCATGCTTTCTTCAAGGCGTTGCTGTTCCTCGGTGCAGGGTCCGTCATTCATGCGATGTCGTCCGAGCAGGATATGCGGAAGATGGGCGGTATCTGGAAATTGATCCCGGTTACCTACACGCTGATGTGGATCGGCAGCCTTGCCCTTGCCGGCATTCCGTTCTTTGCCGGTTATTATTCGAAGGACATCATCATAGAAGCGGCCTTCGGTGCACATAGCGGCGTTGGTATCTATGCCTTCTGGATGGGTATCGTCGCGGCAGTCCTGACGGCATTTTATTCCTGGCGCCTAATCATAATGACATTCCACGGTGAAAGCCGCGCCGACGAGAAGACACTTGCTCATGTCCATGAATCGCCGAAGGTCATGCTTATCCCGCTGCTAGTTCTTGCCGCCGGGGCGATCTTCGCGGGTTGGCTCGGCTACGAGTACTTTGTGGGCCACGATATGAAGGCATTCTGGGGCGATTCAATCTATGTGCTGCCGGGGACCGATCCTATCGCTGCGGCGCATCATGTGCCGGGCTGGGTCAAACTGCTGCCGATCATCGTTGCGGTCGTCGGCATCATCGGAGCCTATTACGCTTACATGATGAACAAGGAGCTGCCGGGCAAAATGGCTGCGCGGTTCCATGGGATTTACAAATTCCTGCTGAACAAATGGTATTTCGACGAATTGTACGACTTCCTCTTTGTGAGGCCCTCTCAACGTCTTGGCAGCGCTCTGTGGAAAGACGGCGACGGTGCCGTGATCGACGGGCTGGGACCGGATGGTGTGGCATCGGCCGCGCGGTATGTGGCCGAGCGTGTTGCCCGGCTGCAGTCCGGATTCGTTTACCATTACGCCTTTGCGATGCTGATCGGCGTAGCCGGGATCGTGACCTGGTATCTCTTCACGAGAGCGGGGTAGGGACATGATTGATTTTCCCATCCTGACACTGACGACGTTCCTGCCGCTGATCGGAGCGCTGGCAATCCTGTTGATCCGTGGCGACGAGCAGATCGTCGCGCGTAACGCGCGAGCCGCCGCACTGTGGACCTCGCTGGTGACCTTTATCGTCTCGATCTTCCTTTGGGTCGGGTTCGATAATTCGACGGCAGATTTCCAGTTTGTCGAAAAAGTTTCCTGGATCCCGTCTATTGGGCTCAGCTATCACATGGGCGTCGACGGCATTTCGGTGTTCTTTGTCATCCTGGCGACCTTCCTCACCCCGATCTGTATTCTGGCGAGCTGGGAATCGATCCAGCACCGCGTGAAGGAGTACATGATCGCGTTTCTCGTTCTTGAAACGCTTATGGTCGGGATGTTCTGCGCGCTAGACTTCATCCTGTTCTACATTTTCTTCGAAGCCGTGCTGATCCCGATGTTCCTGATTATCGGGATTTGGGGCGGCGGGCGGCGTGTCTACGCGGCGTTCAAGTTCTTCCTGTTTACCCTGACAGGTTCCGTGTTGATGCTGATCGCAATTCTTGTGATCTATTTCGAAGCCGAGACGACAGATATCCCGACGCTGCTGAAAACGATGCTTGATCCGCGGACGCAGCTCTGGCTCTGGCTTGCCTTCTTTGCGAGTTTCGCGGTCAAAGTGCCGATGTGGCCGTTCCATACCTGGCTGCCCGATGCCCACGTTGAAGCACCGACGGCCGGTTCTGTCATTCTGGCGGGTGTATTGCTGAAAATGGGTGCTTACGGCTTCCTGCGGTTCTCCGTGCCAATGATGCCCTATGCGACTGATTTCTTCACGCCACTGATTTTCACGCTTTCGGTGATCGCGATCATCTACACCTCGCTGGTTGCCCTAGCGCAGGAAGATATGAAAAAACTGATCGCTTATTCATCGGTGGCGCATATGGGGTTTGTGACGCTCGGTATCTTTACGCTCACATTCCAGGGCGTGCAGGGCGCGATCTTCCAGATGATCAGCCACGGTATTGTTTCCGGCGCGCTGTTCCTGTGTGTCGGCGTGATTTATGACCGCATCCATACCCGGGAAATATCCCGCTATGGCGGGCTGGTCGAACGGATGCCTAAATATGCCGTCGTATTTATGGTGTTTATGCTGGCCTCGGTCGGTCTGCCGGGAACGAGCGGGTTTGTCGGCGAGTTCCTGATCCTTGTCGGGGTCTTCCAAGTAAATACCTGGGTGGCGGCGCTGGCAACCACCGGGATCATCCTTGGTGCGGCGTATATGCTGTATCTCTATCGCCGGGTGATATTCGGGAAACTTGAAAAAGAGGATCTCAAATCCATCCTTGATCTCAAACCGCGCGAGATCGCGATATTCGTTCCCCTGATTATCGTAACGCTCTGGATGGGTATCTGGCCTGCACCGTTCCTAGAAGTGATGGATGCGTCGGTCGCCAATCTTATCGAGCAGCACAAGACCGCGATGAGCGCACTGCAATCCGACGGTTTTGCGGTTAAATAGGCGAGAATAGCAGAATGGTCACCTCAGCCGATCTTTACTCAGTCCTGCCGGAACTGATCCTCGCGGTCCTCGCAATGGCGCTTCTTATGTATGGCGTGTTCCGCGGCGACAAAACGGTGAACACAGTATCCTGGCTCGCTGTCGGTGCGCTCGTCCTCACGGCGATCATTATCTCGGCCTCACCGGATACCGAACAGTCTGCGTTCCGCGGTCAGCTGATCGTCGATCAGTTCGCAACATATATGAAATGGCTGGTTCTGATCGGCTCAGCGCTCGCGATCATCATGTCGATGAATTACAACGAACGCGAAGGTATCCAGCGTTTCGAATTTCCGGTGCTGATCCTGTTCGCCTCGCTCGGCATGCTGTTGATGGTGTCGGCGAACGACCTGATGTCGCTTTACGTCGGGCTTGAACTGCAAAGTCTCTCGCTATACGTAATCGCTGCTTTCCGGCGGGATTCGACCAAGTCGTCGGAAGCCGGTCTGAAATATTTCGTCCTTGGTGCCCTGTCGTCGGGCATGCTGCTTTACGGCGCATCGATGATCTACGGCTTCGCCGGAACCACCCAGTTCGACCAGCTGGCGACGCTCTTTACCGGCCCCAATGCCGATCCGGGTGTCGGTGTTATCGTCGGTCTGGTGTTCCTCATGGCAGGTCTTGCCTTCAAGGTGTCGGCGGTGCCGTTCCATATGTGGACCCCGGACGTTTACGAAGGTGCGCCGACGCCGGTCACTGCTCTCTTTGCTGTGGCACCAAAAATCGCGGCGATCGCGTTGCTGGTGCGCACCATGGTGGGTCCGTTCGGCGAATTGTTCGAACAGTGGCAGCAGATCATCATCTTTATCTCCATCGCCTCGATGCTTCTCGGCGCGCTGGCAGCAATCTGGCAGACCAATATCAAACGCCTGATGGCCTATAGCTCCATCGGTCATATCGGGTATGCGCTTGTCGGCCTTGCCGCCGGGTCCGAAGAAGGCATTCGTGGTATCGGCGTCTACATGGCGATCTACCTTGTGATGAATATCGGCACATTCTGCTGCATCCTGTCGATGCGCCGTCAGGGCATGATGGTCGAAGGGATCAGCGATCTTGCCGGGCTTGCCCGTAACCAGCCGATGATGGCCGCCGCGATGGCGATTTTCATGTTCTCTATGGCTGGTATTCCGCCGCTTGCCGGCTTCTTCGGCAAACTATACGTGTTCATGGCTGCGGTGAACGAGGGCCTTTACGTGCTCGCGATCATTGGTGTTCTGACCAGTGTGATCGGCGCGTTCTATTACCTGCGGATCATCAAGATCATGTATTTCGACGAACCGGCAGAGGCGTTCGACAAAATGGCGGGCCGTGAAGTCGGCACGATCATGGGGGTATCGGGCCTGTTCACGCTTTTGTTCTTCGTTTTCCCGACCCCGATCGTGAGCGCGGCGAGCAAGGCCGCGGCGGTTCTGTTTTCAGCAGGATAGAATGAACGCCGCACCCGCCGGAGCATCATTGCTGCCTGACGGGTACATTCTTCACCAATTTGACGAGATTGACGGCACCAACGCCGAAGCCCTGCGTGCTGGTGCGGAAGACGGGCACGTTTTCCTTGCGGATTGCCAGACAGCGGGGCGCGGCCGCCAGGGGCGGGAATGGATATCCCCGCAAGGCAATCTGTTCGCAACGATCTGTGTGGCGCCACCCAACGGCCGAAATCCGGCACAGCTTGCATTCGTCGCCGGTCTCGCGGTTCTGGATGCCCTTTCCGAAGCCGTGTCCGAAGCGGCGCCGGGGGCTGATTTTGCGCTCAAATGGCCTAACGATATCCTGGCATCAGGCCGAAAACTTTCAGGCATTCTGATCGAGGCTGGGGAACACGGCTACGCCATCGGTATTGGCATCAACATCGTCGCTTCGCCGCCGGATAGTGCGGTACGGTCTCCGGCGACGAACCTTAGGACGGTGTCCGGCCATTCGCCTGTTCCCACCGCAGGGGACCTGCTTGCAGCGATATGCCGTCATTTCAGCATCTGGTTTGATCGATGGACGGCAGATGGCTTTGAGCCGTTGCGGGCCGTCTGGCTTGCGTCTGCGCACGGGATGGGCGATACCATCGCCGCATCGACCGGCTCCGGCCGTATCGAAGGCCGATTTAACGGGCTCGACGCGGATGGTGCACTGGTGGTCGAAGATTCAGGCGGCGACCTGCGGATTATATCCGCAGGCGACGTGTTCTTTCCGGGAGCCGATTGAGTTTCATGCTTCTTGCCATAGATTCCGGTAACACCAACATCGTCTTCGCCTTCTATGAGGGCGAAAAGCAGTGCGGTGAATGGCGCCGGGCAAACGATTACCGCCGAACCGCAGACGAATACGGGGTCTGGCTACTGCAGCTTATGGCCCTCGCCAAGCTGCATCCGGAAGATGTCGATGCCGCGATTATCGCGACTGTGGTGCCGGATACACTGTTCAGCCTGAAGGGCCTGTGTCGCAACTATTTTCAGGTTGACCCGATGACCGTCGGAGAGTCGGGGGTTGAGCTGGGGATCAGTGCACTGGTGGATTCACCGGAATCGGTCGGCGCGGATCGTCTTGTAAATGCCGTCGCCGGCCATGAAAAATACGGCGGGTCACTAATTATTGTCGATTTCGGCACAGCAACGACCTTCGATGTCATTAATGGTGATGGAGACTATGTTGGCGGGGCGATCGCGCCCGGTATCAACCTGTCTGTCGAGGCGCTGCACATGGCCGCTGCCATGTTACCGCGGGTCTCCGTCGAGCGCCCGCCGACCGTTATCGGAAAACGCACGGAGTCTGCGATGCATTCTGGTATCTACTGGGGCTATGTCGGGCTGATCGAAGGCCTCGTTAAACGTATCAGAGAAGAATATGGGGAAGATATGCGTGTCATTGCGACCGGCGGCCTAGCACCGCTTTTCGAAGCTGCTACCGATTCTATCGGCCAGGTCGACGACGATCTGACATTGCGCGGTCTTGTCAGCATACATGCGCGAAACACCGCTATATGACATCTAAAGATCTGCTATTCGTTCCTCTTGGCGGTGCCGGCGAAATCGGCATGAATATGAGCCTGTACGGTTATGACGATCGCTGGCTCATGGTCGATATGGGTATCGGCTTCGGCGACGACACCACGCCGGGAATCGATGTGATGACGCCCGACCCAGCGTTTATCATGGATAATCTCGACCGCCTCGAAGGTCTGGTGATTACCCATGCTCATGAAGATCATCTGGGCGCGGTGCCGTATCTGTGGCGCAAAATTCGGTGCCCCATCTATGCGACGCCGTTTGCCTGCGGCCATCTGCGTCGAAAGCTTGAGTACAGCGGCATGCTGGACGAAGTGGACCTGATCGAGGTTCCGGTCGGCGGAGGATTCAAAGCCGGACCGTTCTCGGTGGATCTGGTCCCGGCGGCACATTCAATCCCCGAGGCGAACATCCTAGCGATCCGCACCGGGGCAGGGCTCGTCGTACATGCTACCGACTGGAAGCTGGACCCGGAACCGCTGGTCGGCAAGCCGACGGATGAAGCCGCCCTTAAAGCGCTGGGCGACGAAGGCGTTATTGCGCTGATTTGCGATTCAACGAATGTCTTTGTTGATGGCGAATCTGGTTCGGAAGCGGTGCTGCGGAAAAGCCTGGTCGAGATTATCGGGAGGTGCACGGGCCGCGTCGCTTTGGCGACGTTTGCAAGTAATGTGGCGCGGGTAGCGACGATCAACCACGCGGCGGTCGCGACCGGCCGGAACCCGACCCTGGTCGGACGGTCGTTGTGGCGCAGTGTGGATATCAGTCGGGAATGCGGATATCTGGAGGATATTGAGCCGTTCGTGCCGGAATCGGAAATCCGCTTTATCCCGCCGGACAAGGTGTTGATGGGTGTCACCGGAAGCCAGGGTGAACCGCGGTCGGCGCTGACGCGTATTGCAGATGGCTCTCATCAGAGCGTCTCGCTTGAACCCGGGGATACGGTGATCTTTTCGTCGCGCGAAATACCAGGCAACGAGTTGTCGATAGGCAAGGTTCAGAACCAGCTTGTCCGCAAGGGCGTCAAGGTTCTGACGGAGCATGATGGGTTTGTGCATGTGTCCGGCCATCCTGGCCGCAGCGAGCTGATGCGTATGTATCAGTGGATTCGACCGCAGATGCTGATCCCGGTTCATGGAGAATTGCGTCACCTTCAGGAACAGGAACGTTTTGCGCGTAAATGCCAGATCCCGCAGACTGCGATTGCCGAAAACGGCACAATGCTCAGTCTTTCGAAAGACGGTGTCGAGGCGGTAGACAATGTTGAGACCGGCAGGCTTGCGGTTGATGGTAATCGCCTGGTACGGATCGGCGGCAATGTGCTGCGTGAACGTAACCGGCTGCGCATCAATGGCGCTGCGGTCGCAACGGTCGTGGTTGACGCGGCCGGCAAGGTGCAGGGCGACCCGCAGCTTACCGTCCAGGGCGTTCTCGACGACAGCGAAGACGAGAGCTGGGATGATACGATCGACGCGATTATCGCGGCGGTCAACGCGTTGCCCAAAAAGAAGGGTCGGGACGACGAAGAGATCGCGGAGGCTGCACGTATTGCAGTGCGCCGGTCGTTACGCGAAAGTATCGGCAAGCGGCCGGTAACCGACATCCACGTGGTGAGAATTTGACTGAATGACCTGGTTTTCTGCAGCGCTTGTTTTCGTCGTCATCTGGTGGCTTGTGTTTTTCATGTCATTGCCGATCGGCGCGCGCTCGTATCATGAAGCCGGTGAGGAGGTCGATGTTGGCAATGAATCAAGCGCGCCGATGCGCCCGAGACTTTGGCTCAAGGCCGGGATCTCGACCGCGACTGCCGTGGTTTTGACCATCGGCGTCTCTTTCCTGATTGATAGCGGCGCGCTGAGTTTCCGCCCCTGATCCCACGATGAGGGTATTCGGGCGTGAGCGATCAGACGTGAATGCTGGCGCCGTCACCGTCGAACCAGACTTCATCGCAGTTCTGACTGGGGCCACCGCGATCTACCACAAGAAAGTCATTCTCCGGCTTTAGAACTAGTAATGGGTGATGCCAGACACCGGGCCGGTAATTTACGCCCTGGCGACCGGTGGCGTGGAAAGCCCGCAATTCGCTGACAAGGGGTGTTTCGCCTGACGCGGCAACGACCACAAACCAGTCATCATTCTGCATTGGAATAAAGGCCTGAGACCCCAGCGGGTGGCGTTCAACCATGCGGATGGATATTGGCCGCGGGCGGGGTTGCCCGCGAAAGATGCTGATCAGCGGGCTGCCGCTCTCGGTGGAGACATCCACACCGGCGAGATCGTGAAAGCGCTCGGTCGTTCCCTCGTTGATAGACAGGCATTGCGCGCCGGCGGTCTCGATCACGTCGCCGAAGGGGGCGAAGGCTTCTTTCGTCAGGGGCGCAGGGAAAAGCTCCAGCGTGTCCAGGGTCAGTCCTCCTGCGCCAGTTGTCCGAATATCCTGACCCGGCTGACGCCGCCATCGGGAAAGATATTCAGGCGGATATGCGTGATCGGGCCAATCTGGCTGATCGCCGATCCCTCGAAATCGTGAATATGATCCATCTGGAGCTTTTGCTCGGGCATCAGCTCTGCCCAGTCTTCGCTTGCGGCAACGATATCGGCATCCGCCATCGTCCCAATCTTCCCCATGTGGGCCGCTTGAATACTGCAGCGGTCCGGGTAGTTGCCTTTGAAATGGGCTGTGTCGATCTCTATCTTTCTGGCATTGCCGGGTGCGCCCAGTGCGATGACGATCCAGTCATTGCCGGGTCCCCGACGACGGCGGGTTTCCCAACCGTCACCCATGTTCAGGCCGCGCCCCGGGGTCAGGATGATCCAGGGATCGCCATAATGTGCGTTGCTGTACCCGACAACCCGTCCTGCATTGATGATGGCCGACAGTTCGTGATATCCGGCAGAGTCCTGGCGTTTCCATTCACAGACGGGGGTTCCCCAGACACGGAAGCGGGCGATGCCGCCATCCGGCAGAATGTTGAGCCGCAGGACGTTATAGGGTCGCTCGTCGTCGATCGGGAAAAGGTTCTGTGAGTCAGCCAGGAGATCAGATTCAGCGACGATCTCGGTCCAGACGGTGTTCTCGTCCGGTAAGCCGTCGACCAGCGCGCCTTCAATAGACGCTAAGGGCGGATGATTGCCGGTGAAAAACCGGGTGTTCAGGTCGAACCCTGCCAGCACGCCCTTGGCGCCAAGCTGGATGATGCACTGATCGTGCCCACCCTGACGTCGGCGGCGGGACTCCCAGCCATCCATCCATTTTCCATGATCGTCGTAGCGGTCCGGAAAAAAAATTGGCGGCGCATCGTTGAGTATGCGTTCGGCCGCGCCGAAGAAATCGTCGCTGACCTCGATGATATTGGCGCCGAGCCGAGGGGAGGCGAGATTTACACTGCCGAGGTCAAATTCCGGTTTGTCTTCGGTTGCTCGAATGGCGGTAGATGTATCCGACATATTCTAGTTTTCCTGAAAGAGGGATTCGATACGCAGAAGCGCGATCCGGTGGACCTGCTTTAGCGCCTGGGCGAATTCGGCTTCGGCGTTGTTATCGACGCGCGACCGGAAATCTTCGAGGATTTCCTGTCGGTTACGCCCCCGCACCGCGAGGATATAGGGAAACCCGAAGGCTTCGTTGTAGCGGTCATTCAACGACTGGAACTCGATCAATTCCTCAGGCGTGCATTTGTCGAGCTGGGCGTTCGCCTGCTCGCTGGTTGATTCTGCGGTAAGTTCTCCGGTGACCGCGAGCCTGCCGGCTAGGTCGGGATGCGCACGGAGCAGCGCGCGTTTCTTATCTTCATCCGCCTCGTCAACGACCGTTCGAAGAGAGTCGTGCAGACCGGCGACGGTATCCTGGGTGCCGGTAAGCCCATCGGCGTAAACCGCTTCCGCTATCCACGGGGAATGTTCGTAGACGCCACCGAAGACATCTGAAAACTCGTCGCGGTTCATATGGCTGGGCATATAGCGGCGGTTTTCGTTGGCTGCTTCCATCATGCTGTTTCTTCACCGGTATAGGGATGGTGTGCACGCCAGTGACGCGCAATATCGGCCCGTCTGCAGAACCAGACATCTTCGTGGCTCCGCGCGTACTCAACGAACCGTTTAAGCGCGGCGAAGCGGCCAGGGCGTCCGGCGAGGCGGCAATGCAGCCCGACCGACATCATCTTCGGTGTTGCGGCGCCTTCATCGTACAGCGTGTCGAAGGAATCCTTCAGATAGGTGAAGAACTGATCGCCTGAATTGAAACCCTGGAGAGAGGCAAAACGCATGTCATTGGCATCGAGCGTATAGGGGACGACGAGGTGCGGCCCGCCTGCGGCCTCCGTCCAGAAGGGGAGGTCGTCGTTATAGTCGTCAGCGTCATACAGAAATCCGCCTTCCTCGGCGACAAGACGGCGCGTGTTCGGGCTCGTCCGTCCGGTATACCAGCCGAGCGGCCGTTCACCACACAGCCGGGTGTGGATTTCGATAGCCTTATGTAGGTGTTCGCGCTCCGTCTCTTCCGGCACATACTGGTAATCGATCCAACGCCAACCGTGGCTGCACATTTCGTGCCCGGCTTTCAATGCTGCCTCTACGACGGCGGGGTTGCGCTCCATCGCCATGGCGATCGCAAAAAATGTGACAGGGATATCGTATCCATCGAACAGGCGAAGCAAACGCCAAACACCGGTGCGGCTGCCATATTCGTAGATTGATTCCATACTCATGTGACGGACGCCTTCGCGGGCATCTGCGCCAACGATTTCGGACAGAAACGCCTCGGATGCCTTGTCGCCATGCAGGATCGCGTTTTCGCCGCCTTCTTCATAGTTGATGACAAACTGAACGGCGATGCGCGCGCCGCCGGGCCAGTCCGCCCTGGGCGGGCTCGCGCCGTAACCGGCCATATCGCGAGGGTAGGGGGGCGTCATATTGTCTTTCTCACTTCCCTATTGCGCGGCGACGACGTCGGCGAAAACTGTTCGCAGGTCGCTCTTCGTTTCCGGTGTCTCCAGCATCAGCCGTCTTTCGCAGACCGACAGGTGCTCCCGCATGATCGTGCGGCTGAGATCGGCGTTGCCGCCCTCTATTGCATCGATCAACCGGTCATGGTCATCGTCGTCACACATGCCCTGACCCGTGGGTACGTACAGGGCGATTGCCAGGGATGTCTGTGCGACAAGCTGGCGTAAAAGTTCGTGAAGCGGGCGGTTTCCGGCGATCTCCGCCAGTTTGAGGTGGAAATCGCCGGACAGGCGAATAGCGCCGCTCATATCCTGCTCATCTATGCATTTATGTTCGCGGCGGGACATACTTTTCAGCATATCTGCATCCATCTGACTGCATTTTTTCGCTGCTTCCGCGACAATACCGTCTTCCAGAAGCCGTCGCGCATCGAAGATTTCGCGGACCTCGTTCGGTTCCGGTGCGGCGATAATGGCCCCGCGGTTTGGCCGCAACTCAACGACACGGTCCAGCGACAAACGAAGCAATACCTTGCGGATGATCGTCCGGCTGACGCCAAAGACGTCGCAGAGTTCGTGTTCAGTCAGCTTGGTTTCGGGGCGCAGCCTTTGCTCAAGGATTGCGCCGAAGACCTGATCGTAAATCCAGGCTTCGGAAGGTTTTTTGCCGCGCTTCATGGATGGCGATCCTGTTCCATATGTTTTTTATAATTGTATACAATATGAAAAACAACATCGCTGTCGTCACGTGCTGAGGTTTTTGAGAGTCAAACCGGAGGCGATCTCAGAAAATAATCCGTCCAGTGCCTATTTTTTGGCTCTAGCACGCCGTTACAGTGCGACGGGCGACAGCAGCGGGATAATGCGGTTGCGTCGGGTTTCGCCGACGGGTAGGGTTTTGAAGAATGATCGGTAAAGGACAAAATAAGACTGATCGGATACAATTTTTGTTGCGGGGTGAAGCAGAATGGGGCGTCTGACCACTCACATTCTTGATACGGCCAGCGGCAGTCCGGCAGCCGGCGTGCCGGTTGAGTTGTATGCGCTGTCGGGAGATAACCGGGAGCGCATTGTGGCCACATCGACGAACGATGACGGTCGCTGCGAAGCACCACTTCTCGACGGCGACAGCTTTCAGACGGGTGTCTACGAATTGCTGTTTCACGTCGGAGATTATTTGCGTGCGCGCAGCGAAGATCTGCCGTCACCGGCATTTCTCGATGTCGTGCCGATCCGTTTCGGTATCGCGTCGCCGGACGAGCATTATCATGTGCCGCTACTGATCTCGCCCTATGGCTATTCAACCTATCGGGGGAGTTAGGCCGTCATGCTGGAAATTGCCTTTGCTGATTGGGTAAGCCTGATGTTCAGATGGCTGCATGTGGTTGCAGGTGTCTCCTGGATCGGCACGTCGTTCTATTTCATCTTTCTCGACCTCAGCCTTCGCAAGCACGCCAACCTGCCGGATGGGGTCGGTGGCGAAGCCTGGAACGTGCATGGCGGCGGTTTCTACCTGATGCGGAAATACGTCGTCGCGCCGGCGGAGATGCCAAAGGAACTGCACTGGTTTAAATACGAGGCTTACGTCACCTGGCTTTCCGGCTTTGCCCTGCTGGCGGTGATTTATTACTGGGGCGCCGAGAGCTATCTGATCGACAAGGACGTGCTCGATTTGGAATCCTGGGAAGCAATCCTGATCAGTGTCGCATTTTTCGCTTCCGGCTGGATCATCTACGACCTGCTTTGCCGCTCGCCGTTCAGTTCACACTCGCTTCTGCTGTCGGCGGCTGTGTTCGTGCTCATCGCCTTTTCAGCGTATTTCCTGACACATCTGTTCAGCGGTCGCGCAGCGTTTGTGCATGTCGGGGCCATGGTCGGCTCGATTATGGTCGGGAATGTGTTTTTCATCATCATTCCGAACCAGAAGAAGGTCGTAAAATCGCTTCTGGCCGGCGAAGAGCCCGATCCGCGTCTCGGCGCCATCGGCAAGCATCGCTCGACCCATAACAATTATCTGACGCTGCCGGTCGTCCTCATGATGATCAGCCAGCATTATCCCATGCTATACGACAACAAGTATAGCTGGCTGGTCGTTACGCTGATCCTAATGATCGGTGCATCTATCAGACATTTCTTCAACCTGATGCACACCGGTAAACCGATCTTTACGCTGCGCTGGCAGTGGCCAACCGCTGCGGTTTTGATGGTGGTTCTGATTGCCTTTCTGAGCTGGCAGCCTGCGTCCGACCCCAATGCAGAAGTGATAGAGGTGCCGTCGGCGATCGATGTGCTGGCAATTACCCAGGCCCGCTGTGTGTCCTGCCATGCCGTGAAGCCGTCCAATCCTGACATAGAAAAAGCGCCGGGCGGTGTCATGCTGGAAACCGTGGCCGATATCCGGAAACACAGCGTGCGTATTCTCAAGCAGTCGGTTCTGTCGAAAGCAATGCCACTCGGCAACAAGACCAGGATGACCGAGGCGGAGCGCAAGGCGCTTGGGGTGTGGATTCGCGCCGGGATGCCGGAGGGGGAAAAAGAGTGATCCGCTTCACTCTCAATGGCACGCCGCATGAAGTGGGGGAGGTTTCTCCCACGACGACCATGCTCGATTACGTGCGCGAAAACCTCCATATGACGGGGACCAAGGAAGGCTGCGCGGAGGGCGATTGCGGGGCCTGTACCGTGGTCCGGATTGTCGACGGAAGCTTTGAGGCCGTCAATTCCTGCCTGATGCAGATCGGGCAGGCGGACGGGATAGAAATTCTGACCGTTGAAGGGCTGGAAGCGATAAATGGCGGGGCGCTGACACCGGTTCAGGATGCCATGGCCACGGGTGGCGGCACCCAGTGCGGTTTCTGCACACCGGGCTTTATTGGCGCACTGTTTGCGCTTGAGCAGTCGGGGGAGCTATCGGGCGATGACGCCTCCGACGACATTATACACGACGCACTGGCAGGCAATCTCTGTCGTTGCACCGGGTACCGCCCGATTGTCGAGGCAGCGCGGGACGCCTGCGGTAAGGTTGTCGACTATACACCGCAGCCGGCAATCGATCGCGCATCCGAACACACTACGCGTGACCAGGTTTTTCACGCCCCGCAAACGCTTTCGGAGCTGATGCGCCTGCGCGCCGCACATCCGGCCGCGATGATGCTCGCGGGCGGCACGGACCTTGGTCTGTCGGTGAGCAAGGACCGCCAGAAGCCTGCCGTCGTCATTCTCACGGCGCATGTGGCCGAGCTGCTGGAGATCGAGGAGGCGGACGATGCGTTGATCCTCGGCGCGGCTGTCAGTTACACCCGCGCCTTGCCCTTTATCGACCGGCTGTATCCGTCGTTTGCAGAGATGATGCGACGGATCGGATCGCGGCAGATCAGAAACCTCGGCACGATTGGCGGGAACATCGGTAATGCATCGCCTATCGGCGACACACCGCCCTGTCTGATTGCGCTCGATGCGACCATCACGCTGGCATCGACGGACGGCGAACGCGAACTCGCGATCGAAGACTTCTTTCTGGATTACCGGAAAACGGATCTTCGTCCAGGGGAGATCATCAGCCGCATTCGGATACCGAAACTGACCGCCGCGCAGTCCTTCCGGACCTACAAGGTTTCCAAACGCTACGATCAGGATATCTCTGCCGTCATCGGCGGCTACCGGCTGACGCTGGACGGCGATACCGTGACGGATGCCCGCATCGCCTATGGCGGAATGGCGGCGACGCCGAAGCGCGCCGTCGCGATGGAGGCGGCGCTTAACGGTGCTGCCTGGAGCGAAGAGACCGCGGCTGCCGCGGGGCTGAAAGCGGCGCAGGATTTTGCGCCGTTGACCGATCATCGGGCGACTGCCGAATACCGCGCACGTGTTGCTGTCAACCTGTGCACGCGGCTCTACCGCGATCTCGCGGGCACGGAAACCGAACTTGAAGTGGTGAGGGTCTGATGGACGGTGACGATATTCGCGGCGCAGTTCACACAAACATGCGCCATGACAGCGCGGTCAAACACGTCACTGGCCGCGCGGTCTATATTGACGACATGCCGGTGCCGCCAAACTGCCAGGAAACAGCCCTTGTCTTAAGCCCGTATGCGTCTGCGCGGATCGTGTTGATCGACACCTCGGAAGCTGCCGGTATGCCGGGGGTCTCGGTTGTGATCTCGGCGAAGGATATTCCGGGGATCAACGATATCGCGCCTGTGTTTGCGGACGAGCCGATGCTGGCGGATGCCACAGCGGATTATGCCGGTATGCCGGTCGCCGCCGTTGCTGCCGATACCTACGATCAGGCGCTTGCGGCGGCGAAGCGGATCAAGATCGAATACGAGGAGCTGGAGCCGGTTCTGTCGATCGAGGAAGCCTGGGAGAAGGGGCTCTTCACATACACGCCGCCCAAGATCGTCTTCGGCGATGCGGAAGACGCGATAAAAAAATCGCCCAACACAGTTTTCGGCGACGTGAGCTGCGGCGGGCAGGACCATTTCTATCTGGAAAGCCATATCGCGTTGGCATTGCCCGGGGAAGACAGCGACGTCACGGTTTATTCATCGACGCAGCACCCGACCGAAGTTCAGCATGGTGTCAGCCATGTGCTCGGTGTTGCGCAGAATGATGTGACGGTTGAAGTCCGCCGCATGGGTGGCGGGTTCGGCGGCAAGGAAAGTCAGTCGACGATTGTTGCCGGTATCGCTGCTCTGCTGGCCGTTAAATGCCACAAGCCCGTTAAACTGCGCCTGCGCCGCGACGACGATATGATCGCGACCGGCAAGCGTCACGATTTCTTGTTCAAGTACCGCATGGGCTTCGACGATACCGGGCGTATCGATAGTGCGATCATCGATATGGCGGCGCGGTCCGGCAATGTAGCCGACCTGTCCGCAGGCGTCGTCGCGCGGGCGTTGTGTCATGGCAACAATGCCTATTACATCCCGAACGTTCTGTTCCGCGGCTGGCCGTGCAAAACGAATACCGTGTCGAACACTGCCTTTCGCGGGTTCGGTGGCCCGCAGGGCATGATTGCGATTGAGACGGCGATTGAACATATCGCGCGCGAGCTCGGTAAAACGGTCGAGGACGTGCGGGCCGTCAACTGGATGGGCACGACGGACCGCAACGTGATGCCTTATGGCCAGACGGTCACCGAAAACATTATGCCCGAAATCGCGGAACGGCTGGCGCGCGAGATTGATCTCGACGGCCGCAAAAAAGCCATCGACGAATTCAACGCATCGCATACCACGCTGAAAAAAGGCATCGCGCTGATGCCGGTCACGTTCGGTATTTCATTCAATGCCCCGGTGCTCAATCAGGCGGGCGCGCTCGTCCATGTTTATACGGATGGCAGCGTTCATCTGAACCATGGCGGTACAGAGATGGGGCAGGGCCTGTTCACCAAGGTAGCCCAGGTCGTCTCGTCCGTATTTCAGATCGATATCGACCATGTGAAAATTTCGGCAACGCGTACCGACAAGGTGCCAAACACAGGGCCGACGGCAGCCTCCGCGGGATCAGACCTGAACGGCATGGCGGCCTTCAATGCGGCGGATGAAATCCGCCAGCGTATGGCCGGCGTTGTTGCCGGGCATTTCGGTGTGCCGGAAGACGAAATCGAATTTCGTCAGAACCGCGTTTATGCGGGGAATGAAAGTCTGTCCTTCGCACAAGCCGCGGAAAAGACCTGGCTTGAGCGCGTGTCGCTGTCCGCTACTGGATATTACAAAACGCCCGATATCCACTGGGATGCCGAGACGATGACCGGCAGCCCGTTTTATTATTTCACCTTTGGTGCGTCCGTGTCCGAGGTTGTCATCGATACCCTGACCGGTGAATCCCGCGTACTCACAACCGATATTCTTCAGGATGTAGGGTCTTCGCTGAACCCGTCGATTGATCTCGGTCAGATCGAAGGCGCGTTTGTGCAGGGCATGGGCTGGGTGACATCGGAAGAACTGGTGTGGGATCCGAAGGGACGTCTGATGACGCATGGCCCGTCGACCTACAAGATACCGGGCAGTCGCGATGTGCCGCCGCATTTCAAGGTTCATATTCTGGAAGACGTGCCGAACCCGGTGCCCACGATTTACCGGTCCAAGGCGGTCGGTGAGCCGCCGGTGATGCTGGCGATCAGCGTATGGCTGGCGCTGCGCGATGCGGTCAGCCGGACAGGTGCCCCCAAGCTTATGCCGAAACTCGATGCCCCCGCGACGCCTGAGGCCATATTGATAGCGCTCGAAGATCTGAAACAACGGAGCGCCGCCTGATGACGGATACGCCGCGTCTCGAACTTATCGGCATCACCAAGGCCTATCCCGGTGTTATCGCGAACAACAATGTGAGCCTGAAGATCATGCCGGGTGAAATCCACGCTTTGCTGGGTGAGAACGGCGCAGGCAAATCGACCCTGGTGAAGTTTATCTACGGTGTGCAAAAGGCCGATGCGGGCCGGGTGTTGTGGGAAGGTCAGGAAGTCCAGGTGGCCAGTCCGAACGCGGCGCGCAAGCTCGGTATTGGTATGGTATTCCAGCACTTCTCGCTGTTCGATGCGATGACGGTCGAGGAAAATATTGCGCTCGGGATTTCGCCGGAACTGACCAAGGGTGATCTGTCGGGGCGCATCCGCGAGGTCTCTCTGCAATACGGACTGCCGCTCGACCCGGGTCGCTATGTGCACACCCTGTCGGTCGGGGAACGCCAGCGGATAGAGGTTGTGCGCTGCCTGCTGAAAGACCCGCGGCTACTGATCATGGATGAGCCGACATCGGTGCTGACACCGCAGGAGGTCGACGAGTTATTCAAGACCCTCCGCCGGCTGTCCGAAGAAGGCGTCTCGATCCTGTATATTTCGCACAAGCTCGAAGAGATAAAATCTCTGTGTCATACGGCGACCATCATGCGGATGGGCGAGGTCGTTGCCGAATGCACACCGGAAAATGAAACCGCGCGGTCCATGGCGGAAATGATGATGGGTGCCGATCTGGTCAGTCCCGTAAGGACGGACCGGAAAGTCGACGGCGCGATCAGGCTCGAGCTGCGCGATCTCAACGTCAAATCTACCCATCAGCACGGTACCGACCTGAAAGACATCAATCTCGCTGCGCGCGCAGGCGAAGTGCTTGGTGTTGCCGGCATTGCGGGGAACGGCCAGCGTGAGCTGATGGAAGTATTGACCGGCGAAGTCTCCTGCGATATCCCGACCGCGGTCTTGGTTGACGGCGTCGCTGCGGGCAAGATGGATCCGAACCAGCGCCGCGCCGCCGGTGTGGGCCTTGTGCCGGAAGAACGTCTCGGCCATGGCGCAGTGCCGGATATGTCGCTCTGGGAAAATGCATTCCTGTCGGCGGCGACGCGGATGAAACTGGTGAAGAATGGTTTTATCC
>CAJIYX010000119.1 GCA_905181725.1 Alphaproteobacteria bacterium UBA830 | reverse complement strand
AAATCAGATTAATCCTTCTACCAAGAATGGACAACTCAATCGTTTTTGATATCAGAGTTTCAGACGGAGAAAGCACGGATATCTTCACAACAAAGTTTCACAAATCGTTCACACGGTAATATTGAAGGAATTGAGAGGTTTTACTGCGTTGTTTCTGTTTGTCTTTTTAACTTAGGAAGATAGAATCATATATTAGGAATCTGTCGCTCTATACTGCTGAGCTACGGGGCCGTAGCCGTGATGTAGCCTAATGCAGGCGCAAGATGCAACTTGGCAGTTAACCGGCCGGATGGCGTCAGTTACCCGACCCGAGCGGGATCGAATAGACGATGCTGAGCACCTCTGCACCCGGGTTGGTGTTACTGATACTGGCGTTCGAGAGGTGATAGAACGACACCCCGAGACGGGTCCTGTTGTCGAACCGGTATGACAGCTCGATGCTGGAACGGAATTCAATCTCATGGCCAAGATCAAAACCGTTGCCCTTGTCGTAATACCCGACGGCGAGGCTGGGTGTCAGCACCCAACGTCTCCCGAAGAATATGTCGGTCAGAAAACCGCCATAGCCGTAAAATGCCGAATCCGTCGTTCCCATCACGCCGACAAACGGCTTCACGATCCAGATTTTCTTGTCGAACCGGTATTCAGCCCGGAATTCGGCGGCCTGATCGTGATCCTGGACCAGATCGAATGCCCCGACCGCAACGGTCAGAAAGTCCGGATCATCGGCTGCCGCGGAAAACGGCGTCGCCAAAAAAACGCACAGCACGAACTTCTTGAAAAACCTCAATACCCCAATCACTGAACACAGCCTCCTAAGCTGACAATCCGCCGGACCAAACGATTCGAGCCTCCCCGTATGCCTATTGTAGTTGATTTCGTCCTGCCGTGCAAAGGCGTGTCCGCATATTTGGGCGCTTACGCCGCAAATTTCTCTTTGTACCGCTCGGTCGTCATGACTAGCGCTTCGCGCACCCCGGGATCCATCGCCGAATGACCGGCGTCGGGCACGATGATCATTTCCGACCCCGGCCAGGCGCGGTGCAATTCATCCGCCGTCGCGATGGGGCAGATAATATCGTAGCGGCCCTGGATGATCGTGCAGGGAAGATGCGTGATCGCGACCAGATTATCCAGAAGCGCATTGTCCGACATGAAATTGCCATTGGTAAAATAATGGGTCTCAATCCGGGCCAACGCATAGGCCATCGATTCTTCACCGAAGGCGGCAACCGTTTCCGGGCTGGGGTGCAGCGTCGAACAGGCGCCTTCATACCGGCTCCAGGCGCGCGCTGCGGGCAGATGCACCTGGGGATCCTTATCGAGCAAACGCCGATAGAAACTGGCCAGAATATCGCCCCGTTCATCTTCCGGCAGGACGGATACGAGATCGCGCCAGGCTTCGGGGAAAACCGTCCTGACGCCATAGAGAAACCAGTCGACTTCGCTCGGCCGGCCAAGAAAAATGCCGCGTATGACCAGACCGAGGCAGCGATCGGGATGCGCCTCTGCATAAGCGAGGGCCAGTGTGCTGCCCCACGAGCCGCCGAACAGCAGAAACTGCTTGATGCCAAGATGTTCACGGAGGGCTTCGATATCGGCGATCAGATCGGCGGTGGTATTGCTGGTCAACTCGCCACGGGGGCTCGAACGCCCGGCACCGCGCTGGTCATAGATCACAATACGGTATCTACTGGGGTCGAAGAACCGCCGATGCACAGCCGTCGCACCGGCGCCCGGACCACCGTGGAGGAACATCACCGGCACCCCGCCGGGATGGCCTGACTGTTCCCAGTACATCGTATGAATACCGTTGAGCGGAAGTTGGCCGGTCTCATACGGTTCGATTGACGGGTAGAGTTGATCGCGGAGGCGCCGCTCGATCACATCGCAAGCTCCGGCTAGAGTTAAACCGCTATCGCCGGGACAGGCGATAGCGGCAGGGTATATTACCGTCGGAAAAGACCGAGGCAAGAGCGAAGCGGAATGACTGGAAAATCCACGCATAGGACGGTCGGACAGAGCTCGGAATGGAGCACTGAATGGAGCACGGGAAGTCCATCTCCCGCGCTGGGATTCCTGCATGAAACAGCCCGTTTTTCCGGATTTGCGGTTCTTGGTGCTTTGTTATCGGGCCTCATATCAGACGGGCCTAACGCAGCCGCCCGGACGCTGCCGGCGCAAAAACCGGAGGCGGTTCAAAGCACCCGCATAACCGAAATTGTCGATGGCGATACGGTCAAGCTGGATACCGGTGCAGAAGTCCGCCTGACCGGCATTCAGACGCCCAAACTGCCGCTGGGGCGCAAGGGGTTCCTACCCTGGCCGCTCGCGGTCGAAGCCCGTGCAGCACTCACCGCGCTCAGCCGTGACCGGCAGGTGAGGCTGGACTATACCGGGCGTCGCCATGACCGCTGGATGCGTCTTCTCGCCCATCTGCATGTCGGGGAAATCTGGTTACAGCGCGAAATGCTGCTGCGCGGCCTCGCCCGCGTCTACACGTTCCCGGACAACCGCACCCATGCGGCAGCGCTATACGCGGCCGAACAGACGGCACGCAGTGCGGGCCGCGGTATCTGGGCGCTCAACTGGTATCGCATCCTCCCGGTCGCGGAAACGGACCGCCATATCGGAACATTCCAACTTGTCGAGGGTACGGTTATGAGCACCGCTATCGTCCGGGGCCGAGGCTATCTAAATTTCGGCGCTGACTGGCGAACAGATTTCACCATCTCGATTGCACCCAAGCACATGCTACTGTTTCGCGCCGCGCAGGTTGATATAATGGCGTTGCAAGACCGCCGGTTGCGCGTTCGCGGCTGGCTGGTACAGCGGAACGGTGCAATGATATCCGCGACGCATCCGGAACAGATTGAATTTCTAACCCGTGAAGCCAACCCCGTGAAACCAACCAGTGAGTTAAAACCGTAAAACGTGCCCTGACCCTGATTCCTTCCCTGGCCGCCGCAGGGCTGCTGGCTGCCCTCTTGGCGGGTTGTGCAAACAACCCCGCCACCGGCGGCACTGCCTTCACCGGCGGGCTTTCCCAATCGCAGGAAATCCAGATGGGGCGGGAAAACCACCCGAAGATCATCAAGGAATTCGGCGGCGAGTACGGGACGCCGGCGCTGAAACGCTACGTCGACGGTATCGGCCAGTTGCTTTCCAAAACATCCGAGCGGCCGGACCTCAAATTCACCTTCACGGTGCTTAATTCAGACATCGTCAACGCGTTCGCCACGGCCGGCGGCTATGTCTACATCACGCGCGGGCTGATGGCCCTGGCGGATCACGAAGCGCAGCTTGCCGGCGTTCTGGCGCATGAAATCGGACATATCACGGCGCTTCATCATGCACGGCGTCACGGTCAGTCGATTCTGGCGAATATCGGCCTTGCGGCGGTCGGCATTCTGGGGGGCCGCGAGATCGCCAAGGTCGGCCAGCTCGGCGCGACAACGCTGCTCCAGAGCTTTTCGCGCGAGAACGAGTATGAAGCGGACGAGCTCGGTGTGAGATACCTGTCACGCGTCGGCTTCGACCCCACGGCAATGGCCGGGTTTCTTGGAAAGCTTCGGTCCGATTCACGGCTCAGCGCACTGCGCCGCAGCGAATCACCGGATAAGGTCGATCAGTTCAATTATCTGGCGACACACCCGGCGCCGGCTGCCCGCGTTCAGCGCGCAACGGCGCTCGCACGCAAGAAGAACGTCAAAAACCCGATGACAGCGCGCGATATCTATCTGTCGAAACTGGACGGGCTGCTTTATAGCAACGATCCCGCCGAAGGGTTTATCCGCGGGCAGGATTTTCTGCATCCGAAGCTGCGCTTTGCCTTCACGGTCCCCGACGGGTTCAACCTGAGGAATTCCAACAAGGCTGTTTATGCATTAGGCCCCAACAAATCGCGTATCATTTTCGACCGCGCCGGCAAACCGGTAGATGGCACGATGGAAAACTATGTCGGCCGTGTCTGGGGCAGCAAAATGCGGCTGCGTGACATGGAAACCGTTCGCGTCAACGGGCTCGAGGCCGCGACCGCAACCACCCAGGTGCGCACGAATAACGGGACCTTCAACGCCCGCCTCACAGCCTTCCGGGTTGACACCAAAACGATCTACCGGATGATTTTCCTCACTGCGGGGGCGGACACCAACGGGCTGACAACAGGTCTTCGGCGGACGACCTATAGCTTCCGCAGGCTCAGCCCTGCCGAGGCATCCCGTTTGCGACCGCTCGTGCTGCGGATCGTCAGCGTCCAGCGGGGGGACACCGTCGGGAGCCTCGCGCGGCGCATGCCATACAGCGACTTCAAGCTCGAACGGTTCGAGGTCCTGAACGGTATATCCCGCAACGACCGGCTGCGGCGGGGACAGAAACTCAAAATGGTGACGGCGAACTGATTTCATAAATCAGTATTAATCTGGCGCAATTGCAGCTTTGTGCCAGTAGGCTTACGGTCATAGCTAAAAATACTCAATTGATTGATCCGGTGACGGATTTGGTATCGAATTCGGCCCCTGTAAAGCGCAAACGGATCAAACCCTCTCTGACGACGGCGCTGGTACTTGGCTTCGGTGCTTTGATCGTGATCGGCATGGGGACGGTTCAGGTGATCGCGATGTGGAGCGCGCAGAAAAACACACGCGAACGCCTCGCGGGTAATGCCCGTTTCGCCGTGGTCTCTCTGGTGCGTGAAACCCGGCGGCGGCTAGCGCCGGTGCGGACGCTGAACGAATACATCACGCGCATGATCGATACCGGTCAGATCAATCTGGATGACCGGGAAAATATCGGCGAGAAGCTGCTACTCACTATGGCCGGGACAAACCAGGTTTCCGGTATGGCATTCGTCTATCCTGACGGATCCACGGTACGTGTCGCCCGGGACCGCTGCATACTGCCGCCCGCAACACCCGGTGAAGGCGCCGGTAGCGGCCCGTTCATGGAGAACGCGAAGTCGCGATATCAGTCATTCTGGGGCGCGCCAATCTGCATCAAAGAGCTGAACGCGACCGCAATCACTATCCAGACACCGATCCGCGAAAGCGATTGGTTGCGTGGATTTCTGGCGTCAGTCTTGACCGTCAACGCGTTGTCCCGATTTATTGCACGATCCGGCGCACTGCCGCTCGCCGATAACAGGTTTATACTGTTCGGTCGGGACCACGTGCTTGCCCACCGTTTGATGGAAAAAGGCGAATTCAAACGCCAGGCCGACATCCCGTTGCCACATCTCGATCAGGTCGGGGATCCTATCCTCGCAAGATTGTGAGATACGGAAAACCGCTATGGGCTACTGATCGCGATCAGTAAGCACACAAAAGGCCATGTGATACAGATCGATGGCGAATCTCATATGTTTCTCTACCGCGAAATGACCGGTTTCGGAGCCACGCCGCTGACGGTCGGCATTTATGCCGGGCCTGCCGACGGCCTGGGGCTTGAGTTCCGGCGTCCGGCCCGGGTAGGCATTCCCGGCCTTATCGTCATCGTATTGTGCGTCGTGATTGCCATCATTCTGGGGCGCCGGATAAGCGCGCCCATCCGCGCCCTCGCTGCCGGATCAACCTCCATCGCTGCGCTGGATTTTGAGCATGTTGTGCGCTTGAAATCGAGCCGGTTGCGGGAGCTCGACGAGGCGGCGAACGCCTTCAATCGCATGACGACAGGGCTGCGGTGGTTTGAAACCTATGTGCCCCAGCAATCGTTACGTCGATTGATGGCGTGGGACACGCCGGTCGAATCCGAACACCGTGAGATCACCGTGATGTTTACCGATATCGCCGGATTGTCGACATTGTCGGAGCATATGCTCGCGGTGGAAACCGCCATCATGCTGAATGAACATTTCGCCATTCTGGTCGATTGCATCGAAGCCGAAGGTGGCACGGTCGACAAATATCTCCGCGATTCAGTTATGGCTTTCTGGGAGCCTGATGAAGACGGCGTTAGTGTCGATGGGGCAATCCACGCCGTGCGGCAGATTCGCCACCGGGTTACGGAAAACAACATCGTCCGGCGACGCGAGCACCGTGTCGCACCCTGCGTGCGTATCGGAATACACACCCGCAATGCAATCGTAGGCAATATCGGCGCCCCCGGCCGCATCAACTTCACCCTTGTGGGCGACGAGGTAAACGTCGCGGCCCGGCTCGAACAGCTATCCAAAAAAATCGGACCGGCGGGCGACGCAAATATTCTGATCAGCGATGCAACCGCAGCACTCGCCAAAGACCGGGATGGGCTGACCCATTGCGGTACACATGAAATCCGGGGCCGTGACGGCAGCATCGGGGTCTGGTCGCTCGACTGAGCCCAGCAGCCAACACTCAAAAAAAAGCCCGTCACAGGGACGGGCTTTTTCAGAAGTACTAGGAGCTATTACGTACCGCTCAGTACAGTCTCCAGCTTTTCGGTTGCCGCAACGACATCCAGCTTTTCGACCAGCGCATATTCGTTGACCAGCCGTTCAATCGCCGCTTCATACATCTGGCGCTCACTATAGGACTGCTCGGGCTGCCCGGGTGCGCGATAAAGATCGCGGACAACTTCAGCAATCGCAACCGGGTCGCCGCTGTTGATCTTCGCTTCATATTCCTGGGCACGGCGGCTCCACATCGTGCGCTTGGACCGCGCGCGGCCCTTCAGCGTAGCGATGACAGCCATCATCTTGTCCTTGGAACTAATCTTGCGTAGACCAGAATCCGAGACTTTGTCGACCGGGACGCGCAGGGTCATCTTTTCGGATTCGAACAGGATCACAAAAAGCTGCAGATTGAACCCTGCGATTTCCTGTTTCTCTACGCCGGTAACCTTGCCGACACCGTGGGTCGGATAGACAACGTAGTCGCCCCTTGAAAACGGTAATTTCCTTGCCGGCTTCTTGGCAGCAGGTTTCTTCGGCTCGGCAGATTTGGCCGCAGCCTTTGGCGCCGCCTTTGCAGTTGATGCCTTGGCGGTCGACGCCTTCGCAGCGGTCTTAGCCGCAGGCTTCTTAGCCGCAGCGGCCTTAGGCGCGGGTTTCGCTGCAGATTTGGCAGCGGTCTTCGGCGCGGTCTTCGGCGCGGTCTTTGGCGCGGGTTTCGCTGCAGATTTGGCAGCGGTCTTTGGCGCGGTCTTCGCTTTCGATTTAGCAGTCGTTTTGGCCTGTGCCATCGCTCACTCTCAATTCTATTTTCCGGTTGCCGATGAAGGAACGAACAACCGCACCCTCCCCCGAGACGGCCACCTGATTACAGGCCGCGTCAACGGTAATTCAGGAATGGGTTGAGAAATATCCGCCTGCCTGTCCACCGATCAGGCAGAGGCGTATATCACAAAAATGGGTGAAATAACAGCGTTTTAGCCAGCAATCGGGGAATACCGCGTTAACCAAGGAAGACATAAACAAACATGCAAAAAGGAATGCTGCGCGGCAGAGCGCCACGCAGCATTCAATATCGCCTCAAATCCGCCTGCGGGCGGAGAGCGTCAGGTGCCCTGACCGGGCGCCTCGTTGAAGTGCTCTTCGAATTTGTTCTCTTTGTCGCGCCATTCGTCGGCATCGGCCGGAGATTCCCCCTTGCGGGTGATATTCGGCCAGATATCCGCGAACTTGCGGTTAACCTCAAGATACTTGTCGGAGCCGTCATCCGTATCCGGACGAATTGCTTCCACCGGGCATTCGGGTTCGCAAACGCCGCAATCGATGCATTCGTCAGGGTGGATCACCAGCATATTTTCGCCTTCGTAGAAGCAGTCCACCGGGCATACTTCGACACAATCCATGAATTTGCATTTGATGCACGCATCCTTGACGACGTACGTCATAGTGTTCTCCGTGTTCTCTAAGACGGGCGTCGACGATTGGTCTGACCCACTGTGTTAAAACCTCACGGCCGCGTGCCGCACTCTCATTTGGTCAAACTAGTATTTTTTAAAGCCCCGACCAACAACTTTTATAAACCAGCGCATCGGCTCTAATCTTTGGCATCCAGCCGCGCACGAACCCGGGACCTGGCAATCCCGCTATCTCGATCGTCGACATAAATAAGACTGGCGATCTGACGCATCAAAGATGCTTCATGCGCCTCTACCAGTTCATCCGCATAGACGACTTCCCAGAGCATCTCCATCAGATGGATACGCTCGTCATAGGAAAACCCGTCCTTGATCGTGCGGGTGAAACCAAGAAGTTGCACTGAATTTTCGACCTGGCGTTCCGCCGCCTGGATCAGCTCATTAGCTTCGTCATGCCCAAGCTCGAAACGATGTTCGCAAAGCCACTCTATGCGCGTGCGCTCGTCCTTGCCGAACTCGGCATCCGCCGTCGCCGCATACACAAGCAGCACCGCCGCGGCCAGGTGGAATTCATCCGGGGTGTGGCCACCGGCTTCGCCCTCAGTGGCGGCCTGTTTGACCTCTAAAAAAGCCTTAAATCTATCAAGCATAAAGCTTCGTATCACAGCCGCGTCAGGTCGGCAAATCACATGGGCCGTCTGTCCCCGGCAGTGCAACGGCGAACCAACTCGGCTATGGTCGGCGCATGGATATTCCTTCCGACAGAGCCCGCCATTTTCCTGCCACCGCCCGAAACCGGGACGTCATTGCCGATGTGCTGAAACGCTATCTGCCGGCCACAGGGATCGTGCTGGAAATCGCGAGCGGGTCCGGCGAACACAGTGTGTATTTTGCCCGGGCATTCCCCGATCTCCGCTGGCAGCCAAGCGATCCGGATCCCTTGAACCTGGAGAGCATCACCGCATGGGGCGAAGCGGCAGAAGCCGGTAATCTGTGCACGCCGCTGCCGATCAACGCCTCCGACGTCATACTGCCAATCGATGCGGCAGACGCTATGATGTGTATCAACATGATCCACATATCACCGTGGGACGCGACCAAAGGGTTGATGCGCAATGCGGCGAAGCTCCTGCCCCAGGGAGCCCCGCTATACCTCTATGGCCCATACAGGGTCGGCGGTGTCCACACCGCCCCGTCAAACGAGGCATTCGACCGCTCACTCCGGTCACAGAACGAGACCTGGGGTGTCCGCGATCTAGAAGATGTATGTGCGGAAGCGGAGAAGAACGGGCTCAGCTTTGTTGAGTGTGTCGAAATGCCGTCGAACAATCAGTCGGTGATTTTTCGGAAAACCGGTTAATCTGTCTGGTCTTTACCAATTTCGGAATACAGCCCCTTATCCAGCCTTATACCTGCGCCCCTGCTCAAGAAAACTTAATGTCCCTGAGTTTGGCAAAGGGCGAATTTTCATCTATTGGCACGGGCTTGCGGGGTTTTGGCGCTGCGCGCTCCGGTTTACCCTGTTTGGACCGTTTCGGACGCTTGGGCCGTTCAGATTTCGGTTTTCGGCGGCCAACCCATTTCCACACCAGCTCCTCGCCGGCTTCTTCGGCAACATAACCGAGCCCCTCGAAGACAGGACGCGCAGCCTCCATCGATAGCCCCAGCAGATTGAGCTGTGCGGCGCCGATATCCATTTTTCCCGCGCGGGACTGGCGCTGCAGATCGATCGCCACGCGGTCCAGCACGTCGATCCGCACTGCCCGCCCCCCCAGCTTTGCGTAACCGCACGCTTCGAGGAAATCCTCCGGCAGGTCGTCCCCCGCCGGCACCGTCACAAGCCCTGCGCCGGGCGGCGACGCGGTTTCGCGATCGTTAAACAGTTTCCACAGCATTGCCCGCCACTGCACGGACTTGGGTTTGACCAGCGACGGCACGAACAGCGTCTCCGCGCCGATCCGGACACCGCAGGAACGGAGCGCCGAGCGATCTTCCTTTGACAGCTCGCGGACATCCTTGAGCACGCGCTGACGCGGCAGCGAACCCAATCCTTCGACCACCTGATAGGCGAGGCCGCGGACAACGCCACTGAGCTCGGCCTTGCGCAACGTCATCAACCGCTCAAGCGCATCATCCATCTGGGCGGAGAGCCAGGTCACAAGTCGTTTGCGCATGCGTTCGCGCTGTTCAGCCGACAGATAGTCGTTCGACATCACGGCGACACCGGGCGACACGATGTCGGCACCCTTTTCCAGCCGCGCGATGGACGCACCGGCCCAGGCAATCGTTCCCGTCTCGTCGATGGAAAATACGGTATCCGGCGCCCCGAACAGCGCATCGACGCGCGCGTCTATTTCACTGCGTAACGCCTTATTCGCCGCCGTCAGCAAAGCCTGCCGTCCCTCCGCCGCGGAGTTGTCATCGGGGGCAAACCGGAAACCGTCGAGGTGCCCGACGAATTCCCCTTCGACCACCACGTCGCCATCGACGCCGACAACGGCCATCAGGTCATCGCGGTCCTTCATACGGGAAAACGCCGCCGCCCGGCGATCAACAAAACGTTGGGTAAGGCTTGTATGTAGAGCATCGGAAATCTTGTCCTCAAGTTCGCGGGTCCGGGTTTGCCAGGTTTCTGGTTCGCTGAGCCAGTCGGCCCGGTGGGAAATATACGTCCATGTACGCACATGGGCGATACGCGCCATCAGGGTATCGATATCGCCATCTACCCGGTCAAGCTGCGCGATCTGTGCCGCCACCCAGTCGACGGGCAGACAGTCGCCATCAGTCAGTTCGTGGAATATCCGCGATAGAAGGCCCGCGTGGACATCTGCCATGGTTTTCCTGAAATCAGGGATCTGGCAGATATCCCAAAGCAGGCGAACTACATCGGGTGTCGAGGCCCGGTCGGCTATTTTCGGGTCGCGCAGCAGATGGGAAAGGGCAACTTTGTCGTCGGCATCACGGGCGCGCATCAGTTCGGCACGCGGTGGCGGCAGTTCGAGCGATTTCTGTAGGCCCTGGCCCGATCTGTAATCCAGATCGGCGTTCCGCCAGAATACCCCGGTCAGCGATGGAAAATCATGATCTTCGATCGCGTTGACCACGTCCTGGTCGATGGCGCCGATTTCAGCAATCGGCCCGAACGTCCCGTCCGACAGGTGACGGCCCGCCCGGCCGGCAATCTGGGCAAGCTCCGCGGTCGACAGTTTCCGGTAATTTTTGCCGTCGAACTTTCGCAGGCCGGCGATCGCGACATGATCGATATCCATGTTCAGACCCATGCCGATCGCATCGGTCGCCACGAGATAATCGACCTCACCGGCCTGATACATCTCGACCTGGGCATTGCGGGTGCGCGGGCTGAGCGCGCCGAGAACCACCGCCGCACCGCCACGCTGGCGGCGCATCAATTCGGCAATGGCATAAACTTCGTTGATCGAGAACGCGACAACGGCGCTGCGCCTCGGCAGGCGGGTGATCTTGCGTGGCCCGACATAAGACAATTTCGACAATCGTGGCCGGCTGATAAATTCGGTTCCCGGCACAAGCATCTGAATCAGCGGACGGATCGTGTCGGCGCCCAGAAACAGCGTCTCCACGGAACCGCGTGCGCGAAGCAGCCGGTCAGTAAAAACATGGCCGCGTTCCGGATCGGCACACATCTGGATTTCGTCGATGGCTAAAAATTCGACCCCCCGTTCAAGCGGCATAGCTTCCACGGTACAGATGAAATAGGCCGCCCGCGGCGGGATAATTTTTTCCTCACCCGTAACCAGCGCTACCCTTGCCGCACCTTTTTCGCGCACAACCCGGTCATAGTTTTCACGCGCCAGCAGGCGCAGCGGAAAACCGATCATGCCGGAGACATGACCCAGCATCCGCTCGATCGCATAGTGCGTTTTGCCGGTATTGGTCGGGCCCAGAACGGCCGTCACGATCGGCCGTTGTTCGACGCCTGACATGGGAGCAGAATGGCTGCGGACGGCGCGGCTGGCAAGGGGTTGAAATCATCACGCGGGCACAACATATTCCGGCGGAATTTAGAACATTAATTTAGGAGAACCGGGCCGATGGCAGAAGAAAAGCTGAGGTTCGAGACTGAGGTCTCAAACCTCCTCCACATTGTTACAAACTCGCTCTATAGCCAGAAGGAAATCTTTCTGCGCGAGCTGATCTCAAACGCCTCCGACGCCTGCGACCGGCTGCGCTACGAAGCTCTGACAAAGCCGGAACTGATCGCCGACGACCCCGAATTCAAGGTGCGCATCACGGTGGAAAAGGACGCGTGCATCCTGGAACTGACCGATAACGGGATCGGCATGAACCGCGACGCCCTGATTTCCGATCTCGGCACCATCGCGCGGTCCGGTACCACGGCCTATCTCGAAGAACACCAGGGCGAGGACGGCGCCGATCTCAAAGCTATCGGCAAGTTCGGCGTCGGCTTTTATTCAGCGTTCATGGTTGCCAGCGAGGTCGAGGTTATCAGCCTGCGCGCAGGCGAAGATCAGGCCTGGCGCTGGGTTTCCGACGGTACTGGCGAATTCACGATCAGCGAAGGTGAACGCGAAGGCCGCGGCACCACGATCCGCATGCAATTGCGCAAGGACGAGGACGAGTTTCTCGAAGAGCCGCGCCTCCGTCACATCATCAAAACCTATTCCGACCATATTTCGCTGCCCATCGTGCTCAAAGGCCCGGATGGCGAAGAGGAAGCGATCAACGAAGCCTCGGCGCTGTGGACCCGTCAGAAGAAAGACATCACCGACGAGCAGTACAAGGAATTTTATCATCATGTCGGCGGCTTCGATGAGCCGTTCATGAACCTGCACTGGCGTGTCGAAGGCACACTGGAATATACCAACCTGATCTTCCTGCCCTCGGCCAAGCCGTTCGACCTGTTCGATCCGAGCCGCAAGCACGGCATTCGTCTCTACGTAAAACGGGTGTTTATCACCGATGAAGCCGAAGGACTGGTACCGGCATGGCTGCGGTTCCTGCGAGGGGTCGTGGATTCGGAAGACCTGCCGCTGAATGTCAGCCGGGAAATTCTGCAGAATAATCCGATGATCGCGCGCATGCGGTTAGCCATCGTCAAGCGTGTGCTGACCGAACTCGGCAAAAAAGCCGATAAAGCGCCGGATGAATATAAACCCTTCTGGGACGATTTCGGCGCCGTTATTAAGGAAGGCCTGTACGAAGACGCCGAGAACCGCGACGCCATCCAGAAAATCTGCCGGTACCAGTCGACAGCCAGCGGCGACGACCTGATCAGCCTCGCCGACTATGTCGGACGGATGAAAGAAGGACAGGACGCGATCTATTACATCACCGGCGACGAAATCGATCAGATCCGCAAAAGTCCGCAGCTCGAAGGATTTACCGCCAAGGGTATCGAAGTCCTGCTGCTGACCGACGCCGTGGATGAGTTCTGGCTGCCTGCCGTCGGCGAATTTGAGGGCAAACCCTTCAAATCCACGACCCGTGCGGGCGCGGACCTCGACAAGGTCGCCGCAGATACATCCGACGACAAAGAGGAAGAAAAGCCTGCAAGCTTCGACGAGGGCAAAGTGGATGCGCTAATTGCGATGTTCAAACTGACCCTCGACGAAGAGGTAAAAGATGTCCGCGTCTCGGAACGGCTGACCGACAGCGCCGTCTGCCTGGTCTCCGACGAGGGCGACATGGACCTGCGGATCGAACGGATGCTCAAACAGCACAACCAGCTCGAGCAGGCATTCAAACGCATCCTGGAAATTAATCCGCGCCACCCGCTTGTCGCCTCGCTCGCCGAATCGGTGGGTAAGGACGGGGCCAGCCCGAAGGTCGAGGACGCCGCCTGGCTGTTGCTCGATCAGGCCCGCATCATCGAAGGTGAAAAAGTACCGGATCCGGCCGCATTTTCGCGGCGGCTGAACAGTGTGATGTCGGCGGGGCTAGATTAGGCGGGGCTGGCTTAGGTGGGCTGGCTTAAACCGCGAGCCTACGCCGCGTTGCGTTCCAGCACGTCACCGGCAAGATAAAGCGACCCGCAGATCAGTACCCGCCCCGGCACGCCTGACAGGCGTTTCAGGGCGGCATCCAGCGTGTCCGTCACCTCGGCAGTGATCCCGGCGGCGCGCGCGGTCTCTGCGATCCCGGCCGACGCATGGCCGGGTGTCGTGCCGGGCAAATCGATCGCGATCAGACGGCCCGCGATCTTTGACAGCGGTCCGATGAACCCGGCGGCATCCTTGTTTTCCTGCATTGCGCAGACCAGGACCGTGGGCTTTCGATCCCACCCCGTGAGGGTTTCCGCCAGCATTTCGCCAGCAGCCGGATTATGCCCGCCATCGAGCCAGACATCCCAGCCCGGCGGCGCAAGGCGCGTCAGCGGCCCGCTTCCGAGCCGTTGCAGACGCCCCGGCCAGCGCACGTCGGACACGCCGGCGGCGAAATCCTCGAACCCGAAATGGAGCGGGTTCCAGGTGCGCAATGCAACGATTGCCGCACCGGCATTGGCGATCTGATGCGCCCCGGGCAGTCCCGGCACCGGCAAGACGATTTCACCCTCGTAGTCGCGATAGACCAGACCGTCCGTCCCTTCGGGCGCGGCAAACCAGTCGATGCCGAATATCGACAGCGGAACATTGATTTCCGCGGCGCGGCGCTCGATTACCGCCAGCGCGCCGGCCTGCTGCGGCCCGACGATACCCGGTATACCCGGCTTCAGAATACCGGCCTTCTCGAACGCAATCTTCTTGACCGTGTCGCCGAGGAACTGCACATGGTCCAGCGATACCGGTGTGATAACCGTGACAGCAGGCGCCGCGATAACATTGGTCGAATCGAATCGCCCGCCCAGACCGGTCTCCAGCAGCAGCAGGTCGGCCGGATGCCGCGCGTAGGCGACGAACGCCGCAGCGGTTGTGATCTCGAAGAATGTGATGGGCTGGCCGTCATTCGCGGCTTCGCATTCTTCCAGGATCGCCAGAAGCGCATCTTCCTCAATCGGCATGCCGTTGAGCGCGATACGCTCATGAAAGCGGACCAGATGCGGGGACGTATAGGTATGCACCGACAGCCCGGCCGCTTCGGCGATCGCGCGCATAAAGGCGATGGTCGAGCCCTTGCCGTTGGTGCCCGCCACATGAATTACGGGGGGCAGACGACGTTCAGGATTTCCGAGGGCGGACAGCAACCGCTCCGTGCGGTCCAGCCCAAGATCGATAAGTTTCGGATGAAGCGCCGTCAGTCGCTCAAGGACGGCGTCAGTCTGATGCAGGTTTAGAACCATCGTCTGCGTCGTTGTCGCCGGACTCAGCTGCCTCAGCCGCCTTAGCTGCGGTGGGTTCTTCAGTGTCGGTATTGATCGGCACGATCTCGGCGCCGGGCGTCTTGCGCATCAGCAGATCGATCACCCGGGCAAGGGTGTCTTTGAGCTCATGCCGCTTGACGACCATATCGATCATGCCGTGTTCGAGCAGATATTCGGACCGCTGAAAACCATCGGGCAGTTTCTCGCGGATTGTTTCTTCGATTACCCGCGCACCGGCGAATCCGATGATTGATCCCGGTTCCGACATCGCGATATCACCCAGCATGGCGAACGATGCCGTCACGCCGCCCGTTGTTGGGTCGGCCAGGATGACGATATAGGGAAGCCCCGCTTCTTTTACCTGCTGCACCGCGATTGTCGTGCGCGGCATCTGCATCAGCGACAGAATACCTTCCTGCATGCGGGCGCCGCCCGAAGACGGGATCGTCACAAAAGCCGCATTCTGAAGCACCGCGAGGTGCGCGCCGGCCAGAATACCGTTTCCGACGGCAATCCCCATTGATCCGCCCATGAAAGCGAAGTCGAACACGGCGATGACCGTTTTACGGCCGCCGACCTTGCCATGCGCGACGATAATCGCATCCGTCCGGCCGGTTGCCGATCGCGAATCCTTGAGCCGGTCCGAATAGCGTTTCCGGTCGCGGAACTTCAGGGGATCAATCACGTTTTCAGGTAATTCGATTTCCTGAAAATTGCCGCCGTCAAACAGCTTTTCCAGACGTTTGCGCGCAGGCAGCCGCATATGATGGCCGCAGTGACTGCACACATTCAGATTTTCTTCCAGATCGCGATGGAAGAGCATCTGTTCACAGGACGCGCATTGCAGCCAGAGATTTTCCGGAACATCGGATTTCGCGCCGACCAGCGACCTAATCTTCGGTCGCACATAGTTATTCAGCCAGTTCATAAAGCGTTTCCATCCCGAGCGGACCTTACCGCTTCGGCAAGTTGTGATACGTAGCCCAGTGTATTTCCGATGACGTCGCCAGCGGGCACGCCGTGATCGTCAAGAGCATCGGCGACCTGTTCGACAATCGCCGTACCGACAACAGCGGCATCCGCGACCTCGGCCACATCCGCGGCCTGAGACGGCGTGCGGATACCGAACCCGACGGCTATCGGCAGATCGGTCTGTTTTCTGATGCGGGCCACGTTCGATGCAATATCGCTCACCGCCGCGGAACTGGTTCCGGTAATTCCTCTCACGGAAACATAATAGACGAATCCCGACGCATTTTCGACGAGGGTAGTGATTCGCTCATCCGTCGTCGTCGGCGCGACCAGGCGGATCATATCGATCCCCGCGGCGCGAGCCGGAATGCTGAATTCGGCTTCTTCTTCCGGTGGCAGATCGACGATGATCATGCCATCCACTCCTGCACTTCCGGCATCGGCGGCGAATTTCTCCGGGCCGTAGGCGTATATGGGATTGTAGTAGCCCATGAGGACGATGGGTGTTTCGTTATCGGTTTTGCGGAATGCCGCGACCATTGCGAGGGTGCGAACCATGTTCTGACCGGCGGCCAAAGCGCGCCCTGATGCGAGCTCGATCGCCGGGCCATCGGCCATCGGATCGGTGAACGGCATGCCAAGCTCGATAACGTCGGCACCGGCGGCAGGCAGTCCGGCAAGGATTTCAACCGACAGCTCGATATTCGGGTCGCCGGCGGTCACGAAGGTCACAAGGCCGCCCCGCCCTTCGGCTCGGAGTGCAGCAAAACGGGCTTCCAGCCGGCTCATATCTCGACCCCGAGGGCATCGGCGACGGAAAACACATCCTTGTCGCCGCGGCCGCACATGTTCATGATCAGGATATGATCCGACGGCAGGTCGGGGGCAATGCGCAGGACGTGCGCGAGTGCATGCGCCGGTTCCAGCGCCGGTATAATGCCTTCGAGCTTGCAGCAGAGCTGGAATGCGTCGAGCGCGTCCGTATCGGTCGCCGACACGTATTCCACCCGCCCACTATCATGCAGCCAGGCATGTTCCGGCCCGATGCCGGGATAATCGAGCCCGGCGGAAATCGAATGCGCCTCGGCGATCTGGCCGTCGTCGTCCTGCAGCAGGTAGGTGCGGTTACCGTGCAGCACCCCCGGCGAACCGCCGGACAGCGACGCTGCGTGACGATCGGTGTCGATGCCGTCACCTGCCGCCTCCACCCCGATGACACGAATGCCGTCATCATCGAGGAACGGATGGAACAGTCCCATCGCGTTCGATCCACCGCCGATGCAGGCGACAAGCGTGTCGGGAAGCCGGCCCTCGGCCGCCATGATCTGTTCTCGGGTCTCAATTCCGATCACCGATTGAAAATCCCGAACCATCGCGGGGTACGGGTGCGGCCCGGCAACGGTGCCGATGACGTAGAACGTATCGTCGACATGGGCGACCCAGTCGCGCAGCGCGCCATTCATCGCATCCTTCAGGGTGGACGACCCCGAACTGACCGGTACCACTTCGGCGCCGAGCAGCTTCATCCGGAAAACATTCGGCTTTTGCCGCTCTATATCGACAGCGCCCATATAGACAACGCAGGGAATACCGAACAGCGCGCAGATGGTTGCCGTGGCGACACCGTGCTGTCCTGCGCCGGTCTCGGCGATGATCCGCGTCTTGCCCATCCGCCGCGCCAGTAATACCTGTCCGAGCGTATTGTTGATTTTGTGCGCACCGGTATGGTTCAGCTCGTCGCGCTTGAAATAAACCTTGGCGCCGCCGCAATGCTCGGTGATCCGCGACGCAAAATACAGCGGGCTGGGCCGCCCGACATAGTGGGTCATCAGATTGTTGAATTCCGCGCGGAACGCGGGGTCGGCCTTCGCCGTCTCATACGCCTCTTCGACCTCGCGCAGCAACGGCGTAAGCGTCTCGGCGACGTAGCGCCCGCCATAAATACCAAAATGCCCGTTCTCGTCGGGTCCGGCGCGGTATGTGTTCAATGTTTCGGTCATAGGAGGATGTTTAGCGCAGGAAACCGCGAAGGCACAGAGCTTATCGCACGTGTTTTAACGCTTCCAGAAAATCTGCAATACGCACCGCATCCTTGACGCCCGGCACGCTCTCGACACCGGACGACACATCGACCGCAGACGCCCCCGAAGCACGGATTGCCTCTGCCACGTTCTCAGCATCAAGTCCGCCTGACAGCATCCATGGCAGCGGCCAGTCACGACCTGCCAGAAGCGTCCAGTCGAACGAAATAGCATTTCCGCCGGGCAACGCATTGGCCATTTCGGGCGGTGGCTTAGCATCGAACAGCAGCATATCAGCGACATCCAGATAGGCCGCGGCCGCATCGAAATCCGCTGCATCGGATACCTTGATCGCCTTCATCACTTGCTTGCCGGTGCGCAATCTGATCTCGGCCACACGCTCCGGGCTCTCATTGCCGTGGAGCTGAAACATCTTCACGCCGGCCTGCGTATCGATCTCCGCGATCAGATCGTCATCAGGATCGACGACAAGGGCAACCGGGATAACGCTTTCAGGGAGCAATGCCGATAATTCAGCCGCCTGGCCCGATGTAACATGACGGGGGGATTTCGGAAAGAAAACAAAACCGACATAACGCGCGCCACCGGCGACGACGGCATCTATCGCGGCCCTGTCGCTGACACCGCAGATTTTGGTGCAAATTTTAGTGGCGACTGTCACGCCTGCACTTCCGCGATCTCTTCCGCGATGCGCCGCGCTGCAGCGACGGGGTCGCTCGACTTGGTGATGGGACGTCCGATCACCAGGTGATTGGCGCCGGCGGCAACGGCTTCGCCGGGGGTCATGATACGTTTCTGGTCGTCCGCGCCGGCCCAGTGGGGGCGCACGCCGGGGACGACGAGCGCGAAGTCCTCGCCCAATTCACGGCGTAGCAAGGCGACCTCATGCGGCGAGCACACGACGCCGTCAACGCCGGATGCCTCGGTCAGGCGGGCAAGCCGGAGAACCTGTTCCGCGGTCGGGCCCTGCTGGCCAATGGCGGCGAGATCGTCATCGTCCAGACTGGTCAGGACCGTGACTGCGACGATCTTCGGTCGTTTCGGTCCTGCCTCGGCAGCGGCATCCCGCGCTGCTTCAAGCATCGCCGGACCGCCCGACGCATGCACTGTCATGACCGCGCAGTTCAGCCGCATCGCCGCCCGGATGCCGCCGGCAACCGTGTTCGGAATGTCGTGAAATTTCAGATCGAGAAAAATCTTATGGCCGCAATCGGCAACGCGCTTCACCCCATCCGGTCCGTGGGCCGTAAAGAATTCCTTGCCGAGCTTGATGGCTCCGACTTCGCCGGCCAGGAGATCTGCCAGCATCAGAGCGTCGTCCAGTTTTTGCGTGTCGACGGCGCAGAAGATACAATCAATCGGCGATATTTCGGTCATCAGATAAGTCCTGGAAACGGTGATGACGGTTTAATAGATCATTTTCCCGCCCGATCACAGACTGGTCGACCCGTCGCATGAACTTCGGATGCGCGCGAGGCGCTAGTCTTCGGTCCGGGCCACTTGCGCGGCACGACCGGACGGTGCCGGCAGGGCTGCGGAGGAAGCAATTGGAGAGAAACTTTCAGCTGCGGAGGCGGGTTCTGCATCTCGCTCCGAAAGCTGGCGTTCGAGCGTCCGGTTCAGACGTTCGGCCCCGCGTGCACGGCGCCGCGCACTTCCGCCGCCGAGCCAGCCGATGACCAGGCCGACAATGATACCGATTGCCAGGAGGCCCAGAATCCAGACTGACGCCCACATCTCCTGCACGCCCGGCAGTGGCCAGATTTCAAGTGCGAGCGGCCCACGGTTCTCGACCGCAAAAATACCGATGATCAGTGCCAGCGGTACAAAAACGATGATGCCAAACAGCTGACGCATCAATTATCTTTCTGAGGTGTCTGAGTGCCGGGTACTTTAGAATTTCCGGGCGCGTCGGGAAGGCTGAGTGCATCAAGGACACGGTCGCAATGGATACGAATGCACCGGGCAATCGGGCGGCGGCCCGCAGTCACTGCTACTTCCGGTCGTTCAGTCGGTCGCGCAGGTCCTTGCCGGACTTGAAAAACGGCACGAACTTCTTCGCAACAAGAACGGATTCACCCGTGCGCGGATTGCGCCCGGTGCGCGCATCGCGGGTTTTTACGGAAAACGCGCCAAAGCCACGAAGCTCGACCCGGTCTCCGCGGGCAAGCGCTGTCGAGATTTCATCAAAAATCGTCGACACAATGCGCTCCACATCACGCTGATAAAGATGCGGATTGCTTTCCGCCAACCTCAGAATAAGTTCGGACTTTGTCATCTATCGCGTCCCTTTCCGCGTACCGGCGCTTCTTGTTTTCTGCATCCGGCTTCACGGAAAAATAGTTCTCTAATCGGTCAGCCAGCTTTTTTTGCTGCCGGGATAACTCCAATTAACGGGGTAGAGGGTGCCAGACCGAAATCAACCCGTCAAGGGTAAGTCGTTCTGACAAAATCGTTTTTCGCGCCAGACTATCCAATCGTTCGAACAAATTATCGACATCCCGGCGCAGGTTCACTTTGCGCACGGTCAGGTCTTTGGGGATATTTTTGTCGTTTTCCAGCCAGGTAATCGCCGCCTGTTCGCCACCGATTTCATCGATCAGGCCGTTCTTCATTGCCTGCCGGCCGGTAAAGATGCGCCCGTCCGCGAACTTGGACTCCTCAGCCGGTTTCATATTCCGGCGTGCGAGAACCATGTCACGGAACATTCGATACATCTCGTCGATCAACGCCTGCGTGGCAGCCTCGACTTCCGGCGTGATCTGCTCAACCGGCGACGGTGAAGCCTTCAGCGAGCCGCTTTTGAAGGACCGCGCCGAAATGCCGATCATTTCCAGAAGTTTGGTGACCTCGGTCGTCTGCAGGATGACACCGACCGACCCCGTCAGTGTGCCTTCTCTGGCGAACAATCGATCGGCGGCAATCGCGGTCATATAGGCGGCGGAGGCAGCAACGCCATCCATCACGGCGACGACGGGTTTCTCCTTCGCCAGATCGAGGACCGCACGGTAAAGGGTCTCGCCACCGACAATGGTGCCGCCGGGGCTGTCTATCCGCAGGATTACGGCCTTGACGGCATCGTTTTCGGAAAGGTCTCGAAGCGCTTTAAGGCGCTGGTCGTCCTGGACGATAATGCCCTGAATATTCACGCGGGCGATAAAATCGCCCCCGACCACCGTGTCGCCGAGGCGGCCATACGCCGCCGCTATCGCGCCGACAATCGCAACGACTGCAACCACCCGCCAAAAAGTCAACCTGCGTTTCAGTCGGCGACGATCAACGAGATAATCGGAGTCGTAGGCCATCAGCCCACGACCCCGATCATCATCGGCGTATGCAGATCAGCAAGCATGAACGATCAGGATTTCTCCGGCTCGTCGTCGCCAGCCTCAGCAGCGGGTTCTTCCGCTGCCGGTTCTTCTGCTGCTTCTTCGGCAGGTGCCTCTTCAGCAGGTACTTCCGCAGCAGGAGCCTCTGCGGTAGGCGCGGCGTCAGCGGCGGGTGCTTCTTCATCCCCGTCGCCTTCTTCACGTGCCCGGGTCAGCGCTGCCCCAAGAATATCACCGAGGCTGGCGCCGGAATCGGACGAACCGTATTCCGCCATTGCCTGCTTTTCCTCGGCCACTTCATGGGCCTTGACCGACAGGTTGAGCTTGCGATCCCGCTTGTCGATATTGATGATCCGCGCGTCGATGCGGTCGCCAACCGCATAACGGTCGGGACGTTGCTCGCTGCGTTCGCGGGACAGATCGCCTCGGCGGATAAAGCCGGGCAGACCGCCAGAGACCGAAACCTCAAGCCCACCGTCACTGACAGCGGTAACCGTACAGGTAACCGTGTCACCCTTGGTGATGCCGTCCATGACGGATGCATAGGGATCGTCCGTGAGCTGCTTGATGCCAAGGCTGATCCGCTCTTTATCGACGTCAACGTCGAGAATGCGGGCCTTGACCATCTGGCCTTTCTCGTACTGCTTGACGGCTTCTTCGCCATCGTGCTCCCACGACAGGTCAGACAGATGCACCATCCCGTCGATATCCCCGGCCAGACCGACGAACAGACCGAATTCGGTGATGTTCTTGATCTCGCCTTCGATTTCCTGCCCGGACGGGAAGTCCGCCGCGAAGGAATCCCAGGGGTTGTCGTGGCACTGCTTGAGGCCAAGACTGATCCGCCGCTTCTGCGGATCGACTTCGAGCACCATGACGTCGACTTCCTGGCTGGTCGATACGATTTTGCCGGGATGCACGTTCTTTTTTGTCCAGCTCATTTCGGAAACATGGACCAGGCCTTCGACGCCGGGTTCCAGTTCCACAAACGCACCGTAATCGGTGATGTTGCTGACACGGCCGGTAAACTTGGTGCCGACCGGGTATTTCAGCTCCACGCCTTCCCAAGGATCCGCATCGAGCTGCTTCATGCCGAGCGAAATACGCTGGGTTTCGGAATTGTAGCGAATGACCTGAACCTTGACGGTCTGGCCAATCGACAGAGCTTCGGTCGGATGGTTGATGCGGCGCCACGCGATATCGGTGACATGCAGCAGACCATCGACACCGCCGAGATCGACGAACGCGCCGTAATCGGTGATGTTCTTGACCATGCCTTCGAGAATCTGGCCTTCCTTGAGGTTGGCAAGAAGCTCGTTGCGCTGTTCGGCCCTGGATTCTTCCAGAACGGCGCGGCGCGAAACCACGATATTGCCGCGGCGTCGATCCATTTTGAGGATCTGGAACGGCTGCGGCGTACCCATCAGCGGGCCGATATCGCGGATCGGACGGACATCGACCTGGCTGCCGGGCAGGAATGCCACGGCGCCGGAAAGATCGACCGTAAAGCCGCCTTTGACGCGGCCGAAGATTGTGCCGCT
>CAJIYX010000118.1 GCA_905181725.1 Alphaproteobacteria bacterium UBA830 | reverse complement strand
AATTTTCCTTGAGTTCGCCGGGGCCCCCCGTTGTGGTCGCACCGGGAGCAACACCTGCTGTTCCATCCGCGGATTCGCCGGGCCCGATCGCAAGATTGCCGTATTTGAAATATTTGAGCAGGGCAATCACCCCGATGAAATTGATCAGGGCATAGACCAGCGCGATGTCGAGGAAATCGGGCCGACCCATGAGGAAGCCCAGCACCGAAATAATCAGCACGGTGTTGGTGCCGAACATGTTTACCGCGAGGATCCGGTCGTAAAGCGTCGGTCCCACGAAGGCGCGGAGGAGGGCGAGAGACATAGTCACCAGAATGGCGATGGCGGCGGCAGCGAACATCAGTCGTGCCCTTCCAGCTCGGTCACGCGGCGATCCATGTCGCCGCCTTCAAGCCCTTCGGTGCCGTCGCGGGACAGCGCGTGAACCAGAATGTAGCCCTCTTCATCGACGTCGATCGAGATCGTGCCCGGCGTCAGCGTGATTGAGTTCGCGAAGATAACGATTCCGAGGTCGGTTTTCTGGGTGGCTTTGATCCGGACCATTGTCGGGCTGATATCAGCGAATCCGAGAACCCGTTTGGTGACATCAATATTGGCTTTGACGATTTCCCACAGCAGCCAGGGCCAGTACATGAGCACCTTGAACGTTAGATGCACTGGTACCGCTTCGTGATCGATCACATCCATCCGCACGGCAATTGCGACAACCAGGGCGCAGGAAAAGACGCCCAGAATCAGGATGAGAGGTTCGAAAATTCCTGACATCAAAAGCCATGATGCAAATAGTATTAAACCAAGTGATACCGCGTGAACCAACGCGAAGCCCCAATGCCTGTTTTTTCCCATCCGACGTTTGCGGACGGTTTTTGTGAATTTCTGCAATTGTTTGCAGTGGGGGTAAATTATAAGGCTGGCGCGCGTTTATCAATCAAAACCCGGAATTTTCCTTGTCCCGCCGGATTGAGCGACCTGATAGCGCTAAAATCATGGCGCCTGTGAGACATTCGCCATGCATCAGGCGAAGCCTATGGACCAGATGTTTCGAGGTATTTCAAGTTGATAAGAAAGGTAATGGAGGTAAAAAATGTTTACGATTTGTTAAAACGCGATGCTATAATGAATGCATACACTGAGTATTTCTGTTGGTGGGGAGAGTCGGCGTTGTCCGAGACCGTTGTGATTGCAGATTCGGTTGAATCGACGCGTATTCGCGGTACCGTTAAGTGGTTCAATGTAGTCAGAGGCTACGGGTTTGTATCACCTGAAAACGGATCGTCGGACGTGTTCCTACATATGACCGTTCTGCGGCAGGCAGGCTATGAGCAGCTGCCGCCGGGATCGACCATTGAATGTTTGGCTGTCAAAGGCGCCAAAGGCATGCAGTGCCTGGCCATTGATTCCGTCGATACGTCGACGGCGACCGAGGAAGCAGCCATTCTGGCCGCCGGAGAGATGGGGCGCGCGCCCGACTTTTCTCCGGAGGATGGCGGTGACTTCGTCAAAGCAACGGTGAAGTGGTTCAATCCGCATAAAGGCTTCGGCTTCGTCTGCCCGGATGGCACCGATGGCGATGTGTTCGTTCACATGGTCACGCTCCGGAACGCGGGACTTAACGGCCTGATCACGGGACAAGCGGTAGAAGTACGTCTGGCCGACGGCCCAAAAGGCCTTCAGGCGACGGAAGTAAAGGCTTCTGATCCGATCTAGCGCCAATTGCCCGGGCAGGGGCTGTGCAAAAAGTGCCGCCTCTTTCATTCTCCATTACTCAATTTGCCAATTCGTCGACAAGGCTCAATGCCTGATGGGTATTCCTTCAGGGCCGCCGCGACTAAACTGGAACACCGGCTGCGGAAGGTTTATATCGGTCTTATGAATAGACCGTTCCTTCTTATCGCCGTTCTCCTCGCGAGCATTACGTTGCCCGGGGGAAACGTTACTGGCGTGTCTGCTCCACGGATGAACAGTCTGGCGACGTTCAGCCGGGAAGCGCTGACAATCCGGTCGGGGGATAAGACGCATAAATTTTCGGTGGAACTGGCGTTGAACAGTCGCCAGCATGCTCAGGGGCTGATGTTCAGGCGGCGCATGGCGCCAGACGCGGGTATGCTGTTCGTGTATCGCCGGGAAGAGACAACGGCGATGTGGATGAAGAACACCTTTATTCCGCTCGATATGCTGTTTGTCGCGCGGAACGGAACCGTCAGAAGAATTGCGGAGAGGACCGTGCCGATGTCGGAGACTGTTATTCCGTCCGGCGGGCCGGTGCTCGCGGTGCTCGAGCTTAGTGCCGGCACGGCGTCGGGCCTGCGCCTGAAGCCCGGCGACCGGGTGGTCTCAAAGGCGCTCGGAACGGCCCCTTAAGCGAGGTTACACCCGAGGGTGAGATGGCCGAAAACGGAGCCGAGATTGGATTGCTCCGTGAGCAGGGCGGAATACGATCAGCGGTCGGCTAGATATCGAAGATTAATCCGGTCCGTGATTGATGATTTTCCGACAATAAAGTTGTTCGATCCGACGGGCTCTTGTTGCGATGATGTCCGATGCAATGGCTTCTTCGGTGAATTCGGATATTTGTATCGAGATGTCGACCAGCTGAGTGAAGCGAACAGTGTGTTTTTTGTCATTAAACTGGCTGAATCACTGATCGCTGAGTGAGCCGCAAGATGGTCATGTGCGCTTCATTTTCTCCCGCCGGCGTGGCATTGACCTTGCAGGCTCAGTTCTTGGCTTGCCAGGCAGGCGGACGCTTTTCAAGGAACGCTGTAATGCCCTCCTGGGCGACATCCGACAGGCGCGCTTTTGCGTTGAATAACAATCCCTTGTCGAGGCTTTCTTTACTAATTCCGTAACCCAGGGCATTAATGAGATATCGGGTATCGGCGATCGCATCGGGCGACGCGTTGAGCGCGTGTTCCGTGTGCGTTGCCACGCGCGCATCGAGATCGGCATCATCCGCCGCGATCTCGTGAATGAGACCCGCCGTCCGCGCTGTTTCGGTGTCGAACAGGATCGCCGTCTTTGACAGATAGCGGAACCAGCCCGGACCCATGCGCGGTAGGATAAACGCGGCGATGATCCCCGGGACTAGCCCGATTTTGACCTCCGAGATACAGAATTTGGTCTGCGCTTCTGCAATCACGACGTCGGCGCAGGAGATAATGCCCAGACCGCCGGCCACCGCTGCGCCGCGCAACGCCGCAATCACCAGTTTCGGGCTGTCATTGATCGACCGGTACATGTTCAGCAGGTGGCGTGAATCGTCGACTACCTCTTGCTCGGTCTGACCGAGTACGTCCTTCATCCAGTTCAGGTCACCGCCCGCACAGAATACAGTGCCTTCACCCCGCAGCACGATCACCCGAACCGCGTTATCGGCGTTGAATGCCGCGAACGCTGCCGTGATCTCGCCGATCATTTCGGGGTTCATCGCGTTCCGCACGTCCGGCCGGTTGAGGGATACGGTGACGACGGGGCCATCCTGCGTGACGGAAATCGTTTCGAACTTGGCCATGACGGCTCCTTTTGGTGTCACGTCAGGCGGATTTGGCGGCCTGGATGGCGTTGTAGACCCGCCTAGGCGTCATCGGCGTCTCGCAGACCTCGGCGTCGATACCGGCGGACAGCAGAGCGTCACGGATTGCGTTGGCGACCGCGGCCGGTGGGGCGATGGCGCCGCCTTCACCCATGCCTTTCATGCCGTATTCGGTACCCTCCGCCGGCGTCGCCATGTGCGCGATACGGAATTGGGGCAGGGAGGTCGGGCCGGGCCAGTGGTAATCCGCAAACGTGCTGGCCAGTGGCTGACCGTGTTCGTCATAGGGGATTTCCTCGAACAGGGCGGTGCCGATACCCTGCGCGACCCCGCCGTAGATCTGACCGTCGACGATCATCGGGTTAACGACCGTTCCGCAATCTTCGGCGATTGCGTAATTCTCGATTTCGACCTCGCCGGTCTCCGGGTCCACCAGCACAACGGCGGCATGGGTCGAATAAGAGAAAACGCCGGATGTGACCTCTGGTTCGTAAACCGCGGTCTCTTCAAGTGTCGGGTCGGCATCATCGGGCAGCAGGTCCTGGCGGATATGCGCTGTACGGGCGATTTCGGCAACGGTCACAGATGCATCGCCGCCAAACACGCGGCCATCGCGCAGAACCGCATCGGCGGTATCGCATTGCAGCAGATGCGCGCCGATATGCCTGATGCGCCCCGCAAGCGTGCGGCAGGCATTGGCAGATGCACCGCCGGCCATCACGATCGACCGTGAGGCAAAGGTGCCGTTGCCATAAGGTGAAACCGCGGTGTCGCCGTAGCGGACGATGACATCGTCGAGCGTCAGGCCAAGCTCCTGACAGGCAATCTGAGCTAGGGTGGTCTCCATACCCTGACCGTGGCTGTGAATGCCGACCAGCAGTTCAAGCGAGCCGTCTGCGCACATGCGCGCTGTGGCGGTCTCGAACGCCGGGATCACGGGTGTGCCGCGCAGTTTCCATTCCTGCGTGCCGTGCGCGGTCTGTTCCGAATAACTGGCGAACCCGATACCAATGAACCGGCCGCTTTCTGCGCCGTTCGATTGGCGCTCGCGCACCTCGGCCATGCCTGCCGCATCCGCGGCCTTCTGGACGCTTTCGGGGTAATCGCCGTTATCGAACCGCATGCCGCCCGCGCCGGTAAACGGCATCTCGTCTGCGGACACCATGTTTTCGCGGCGAACCTCATACGGATCGCGCCCGACCGCCCGGGCGACTTCGTCCAGGGTACGTTCAATCGCGAAACATGCGCCGGGGCGGGCGACGCCGCGATAGGGGCCGAGTGGCGGCTTGTTGGTCGCGACCGTCCACGTGTCGACCGATAGTGCCGGAATACGGTAAGGGCCAGGCAGGTTGCGCGCCGCCATGCCGGTCTCCATGAACGGGCCTGACGGCCAGATCGAATACGACCCCGCATCGACAATCAGTTCGGCTTCGATCCCGAGGATTCTCCCGGTTTTTTCAGCATAGGCCGTGATCTGGTACCAGTGTTCACGGGCCTGGTTATTGGCCGTGATGTTTTCGCGCCGGTCTTCAAGCCAGCGTACCGGCCGCCCGGTCTTAAGCGCGGCAGCGGCTACCATGATTTCTTCCGGCATCAGCCGGTTCTTCGAGCCGAACCCGCCACCGACATCGGGGGAGACGAGGCGTAACTGGCGTTCCTTCAGGCCGAGGATTTCGGCAATTCCGACGCGCATGAGGTGCGGGCCCTGTGTCGCCATGTTGAGGGTCAGTTCGTCGCGGCGGCTGTCCCACATCGCGAGGGCCGCGCGGCCTTCAAGCGGGATGGCAGCATGTCGGTTCATGCGGAATTCGTTGGTGACCGTTATTTCGGCCGCATCCCGGGCAGCGTTTATATCGCCTCCCGTCACCTTGCGTTCGATAAAGACGTTGTCGCCCCAACTTTCGTGGATCAGCGGATCGGTGCGCGTCGTCGCGTCTCGCATTTCGGTGATGGCGGGCAATTCTTCGATATCGAGCGGGATTGTCTGCACGATGTCTTCGGCTTCGGCGCGGGTCGGCGCGAGACAAATGGCAATCGGCTGGCCGACGTACCGCACCTTGTCGGTCGCGAAGATCGGAAAGTCGGATGCCTTGAACCCCGGCACACGGGGCACGGCGCGTATCGGGCCGATATCGGGGAAATCCGCGGCGCTCAGCACATGACAGCCGGCGGGCACAACGGATGTATCGGTGCCCCGCAAATAGCCATGGGCGACGGGGCTTCTGACAATAGCTGCTTCCCAGACATTGCCGGGCGGTATGTCGGATACGAAGAGGCCGCGTCCGGCGAGATGCCGGGCATCCTCCTTGCGCAGCGGGCTGGCACCGACGCCGTTCGGATTGGTGCCGTCGAAGGAGTTGCTCACGTGACGGCGTTCGCTTGTTCGAGGCTTTTGAACAAACTTGCGTTTAGGCAATAGGCGCGGGCTTTCACCGGGTCTTCCGACGTGTCACGCACCGCATCGAGCTGTTCCTGTCTCACTTTGAGGTCTTTCGCTTCCATCAGTTTTTTATTGGCAATCGAGGTTGCCTGCACACCGTCCATCTGAGCCTTGTGGCGTTGGCGGCTGTAAAGCCCGAGCAGTTCTTTGGGCGCGCCGTCAATCACCTGGGACAGCTTGTCGCCCAGGGCTACCGCATCGTGGATACCGCCATTCATGCCGAGCCCGCCGATGGGATTGTTCACATGGGCCGCATCGCCGGCAACCAGAATGCGCTCTTTGTGGAAGGTTTTGACCACGCGCTGATGAACATCGTACAGGCCGGTATAGATGATGTTGTAATCGTCATCCTTCGGGAAGAATTTCTGCAATCGGCCCTGAATACCTTCATGCGACAGGCAGACGTCGTCCGGCTCGTCCGCCGGCACAGGGAAGACCGTGCGCCAGATTCCGGGCGGGCCGTAGCCGTTCACCTTGAACAGGTTGCACCACTCGCCGGGGTCGGAGAAGAAATTACGGATGCACTGCGCCATCCCGGCTTCCTGAAAATCGAAATCTGAGCCGATCTTTATGAATTTCTCCGGATAGGTGAAACCGACGAAGTCGATTTCCGCCGCCTGTCGCACCACGGAGCTGAAGCCGTCACACCCGACGACCCAGGGCGCACGTATGGTCTCCGCTTCGCCGTCCCGGTTCTTGAACGACACGGTCGCGCCGTCGGCGTGCTGTTCGATCCCCGTTACTTCGGATGAAAAGCGGTACTCGACATCAGGCGTGTCGCCGATTTCAGCGATGATCGTCTCGACCAATTTGAACTGCTCGTATTGAATGACGTACGGAAATTCGGTCATGTCGGCGAGCGTCGAGAAATCGAACTCTGCGACAAGATCGCCCGACAAGCGGTCGCGGTAGTGGAAGGTGGGCGAGATCAGGCCGCGTTCGTGTATCTCATCGGTGACGCCAAGCTCTTTCAGCATCTCCAGCGACGATGGCTGAATGGCAGCCGCTCGTTGATCCTCGATCGGCCCATCGGCCCGTTCCAGCAACGTGACGGGAATACCTTTGCGGTGTAACGCAAGCGTCAGCACCATACCGACAGGGCCACAGCCCACGACAACCACCCGTTCTCCTGTTTTCAACGCCATCGACACGTTATCCCTTCAAGTTTCATCGCACTTTAGCCGGGCGTAGTAGGCGGTCAATATGCTGGAGAGGATGATTGGGTTGCACTGAACGTATATTGGGGCCGTTCAGGTACCTGCCTAACCCTCACGGTCCAGCTGCAGCTGCGCCATGAACGGCACAAAGGGGTGGATGCCGAGGGTTGCGAAGGCCTTTACGTCCATTTCAACCAGTGCCTGCTTTTCCACGCCTGCGATATCGAGTTCTGCGACGAAGGCGGCGCGGTCGGTGGCGAAACGACTGCGCTCAGCCGCGTTGTTGGCGATCCGGTGCAGCGCATCGGTCAGCGCCACACGATCTGCCGATATCGGGGGGTAATGCAGCGGGGCTGTATCTGCCACCTGTTCGGACCACCATGCCAGCGTCGCGTAGTTATGGTGCCAGCTTGGATCGAACGAGACCGCGTTGGGAACGCGTTCGCCCAGCATTCCGGCGACCACGGACCAGCAGCGCAGTTCGATGTTGCCCGTGTCGTCGAGGCGTTTTTCGTCGAGCGACAGCAGCCAGCGCAGGTTGCCTGCACTCATTTCGCGTATCAGCTTCAGGTCGAAATCGGTTGCCGGCCTGTCATAGCGGTCGGTGCCGGGAAAATGCGAAAGTCCACCGCTCGCGACGACGACGGCGCGTTTATCCATCGCACGCAGGGCGCGGTCGATTGCCTGACCGAGATGATAGCAGCGCTCCATCCGGGGCTGCGGCGGCACGTAGGCGTTTACGAATATAGGGATGATAGGACCGGTCATCTTGAGGAACGTCAGCGGAATACCGAACGCGTAATCCAGTTCCGCCGTGCTGGTGAAGGCCGGATCGAATTTCTCGTCCTGCAGATAGCGGACAAGGTCAGTCGCGGTGTCGCTGTCGACATCAAAGCGGAAATCTCTTCCAGCGAAGTGTCCGCTGGCTTCCTTGCCGCGGTGAATGGCGAAGGAGGGTACGCAGTGCAGCAGGAACTGGTTGGCATGGTCGTTCGCGACGACGAGGGTAACGTCCGGGTCCAACGCCTTCAGTTTCTCGCCGTTTCTGGCAGCGAGCTGGCGCACCCGTTCCACGGTGTTCCGGTCTTCGGTGTCGGGCAGGGTGAAAAACTGGGGGGCATGAGCCATACAGACGCCCCCGACAATTCCGCGCTTCTCCGACATGACGTCATTCTCCGTGACCGTGACACCGGCTCCGTGACCGGGAGGCTGGAATTCGGCCAGAACTCCGCAGATGTGTAAAGAGGGCTATAATTTATCAATTACTTCAATGAGGTGAGGGGACGATTGTTAGGTGTCGGAATATTTTACACGTCATTAACCATTCGCCACTCATCTGTCGGTTTATTATAGACATCGTTCGCGCCTACTGGCGATGTTTTGGCTAACTCTTTGAAATTGATGTTTAAAAAAATTGGCACGGTTATTGCTTTTGACTGAGCAGAAGCAATTTGGTTCAAACCTAGTCAGGTCAGTAAAATGTCGAAACTTGTTGTTAAATTAATCGTCGCAGCAGCCTCCAGCGTCCTGGTCTTTTCGGCCGTCGCTCCGGCCAGCGCAACGACGTGGCTCGTCACCAACGTTCTGACAGTCGGGAATGACGGCGGCTTCGGCGCTTCGTCCTTCCACGATGCCCGCGGCAACGAGATGAGCGGATTGAATATTGCCACGATCAACGGCAACGTCTTCGGTGCGCCTCCTACTGCTTCCGGCAGTTATAACGACGTCACCGGCGTGCTGGATTTTACGGCCATGGCCACACAGGGCGCGAACAACTTTAACGCCACCAACGGCACATATGACGAAGTTTCCGAAACCACCCTCGGGATGGATGTCCGCCTCCGCCTGGAGCGCTCGACGACCACCAGCGAAGTACCCGCACCGGCCGTAACCGTGATCTTCGGTTTCGGCCTGATCGGACTTGCTTAAATGCGACACAGAAAGATCGTCTGAGGCCAACCCCGGACGGACTTTCTAATTAACGGTGGCCCAGCGGATCCGGGCCGCCGTTTTTCTTTGCCTATTCCTTGACCCGCATATGACGGCGTGGATCGTCTTCATAGGCGGTTTCCAGCACATCCCAGCCGAATTCAAGAAATGGACCGGCGACATCCACAAGTTCGCGTAGGTGGTCGACCAGTTTTTTGCTTTGCACCTGCTTATCGGTGAGCGCCCGGCCCACGAGGAAGTGCTTCCATTTCAGGTAGTCGGCAACGGGACTATCGGCAAATTCCTGGAATCCGCGCGGCATGGTTTTTAATGCGCCGCGGTGTCGTATGAAGTATTTGCTGCGCGGCTTTGCGAAGGGCGCGATAATTTCCAGAAACCTGTCGGGTTCCGCCGCGATCCTGGACCGCCAGGCAGCCAGAAATTCCTTGTCGAGTGAATAGAACCCGGCCGACAGAAAACTCCCGCCGGGCTCTATATGGGTATAAATCAGGCCCGGATCGCCTTTGCCACCGGACCGTGTCATGACCGCGCCGACATGCGTCTTGTATGGGTTCTTGTCCTTTGCGAACCGGATGTCCCGATAGATGCGGAATATGCCACGCTTGGGGTCGCCCTGAACCGGAAACCCTGGAGGGCGTCTGTCGGACGTGAACTCGCCCAGCAGGCACTCCATCGGAAACTTGAGGTCGTTATCGTAAGTTTCTTTGCGGGGTTTGAACCAGTCACGCTCGTTGTGTTTCGCAAGGTCTTCGAGAAACGAGAGTGCGGTTGGGCTAAAGCCCTGAAAATCAGGGCGGATATCGTCGGGAAAATCGAGTGTTTTTGCCATGGCGTAGTCTAACGCGGTCGCCGGAAACTAAAAGAGTGCGCGAGGCGCTATTGGCGGGCCTTCGGACCTCGGCAGGGCATTTCACGCAATTTGCGCTCTGCGCCCCGCCGCGCACCGCCTAAATGGGTGGGGGCGGCGGCACGTTGGTCGGCAAGGACCGAAAAGGCGATGCCATAGGTGTGAACGCAGCCACGGCTGCACGGATCACGTAAAGGTCAGGTTTTTTCTGGCGTGGCATTCATTGCGCATCGTTACCGCAGGATTTATTGGTAAGTCTTAACAACCAAGCAACAGGGGATATCGATGTCAGACCAATTCCAGAAGGCCTTTCCCGTCTCATGGGACCAGCTCCACCGGGATGCGAAAGCCCTTGCCTGGCGCCTTGCCGAAACAGGTCCCTGGCGCTCGGTGATTGCCGTTACGCGGGGCGGGCTGGTGCCGGCGGCGATTGTCGCGCGGGAACTGGAAGTACGGCTGATTGATACGGTCTGCGTGTCGTCCTACGAGCATCAGGACCAGGGCGGGCTCGAAGTGCTCAAGCCGGTGTCCGACGACCGTGACGGCGAAGGCATGCTTATCGTTGATGACCTGGTGGATACCGGGAAAACAGCAAAGATCGTGCGCGAAATGCTGCCAAAGGCGCATTTCGCAACGGTTTACGCCAAGCCCGAAGGCCGCCCGATGGTCGACAGCTTCATTACCGAAGTCAGCCAGGATACGTGGATCTTTTTCCCGTGGGATACGGAACTTCGTTTCGTTGAACCGATCGCCAACCAGCCTGCTGCCGCGCGCCCTTAAATAGGACGCAAATTTCGTGATGAAGCGTCTGATCACTACAGTTTTGTTTGCTGTTGCTCTCCAGGGTTGTGTGACGAGCGCCGAGCTCACGGGGACCGGGCCGGTCAAGCTATCGGATTGTCAGCAGGCTTCCTTTGATGAGTGGGCCCGAGGCACGACCGATCAGGATTCCCTGTATTTTTCCTCGTTCGGGGAGGGGGAGCATTTCGGGTGTTTTGTCCTGAAACACGCGTCCTTTGCAAGGATGCGACCGAGTTTACTGGGTTTCAACAGTGCGAATCCCGATATGGCAAAGGCCGGTGCAAACTGTGCGGCGTCTACGGCGATGTTGTCTGGCAGTTCGATAAGCCCGCCGATGTAAGTTGGTGGAATGTGAAGAGGGGGTTCTCGGCGACGCGTTCGCAGGCCAACGAGGGCGTCGATGTCAGGTCGGTTAAGATCAACTGGGACGAACATCCCGACGAGCTTACAGGTGAGATGCATTATCGAAACTCGCTACGGAATTACGAGATCAATTTAATCATCCCTGGGGTTACCTATTGTGGCGGGAGCGCTGAATCCACGCGAAAGACCTGGGCAATATCATGCAGAAACGGTCTGTCGGCCGAGGGGACGTTCCGTCCTCTTGGCAAAGATCAGGGCTCTGTCGGTGAAGGCGTCGATACCAAGGGAAACAAAATCAACTTTCGGGTCGCTGCCAAGTCGTCCCGATAAAAGCTATTTCGGCCAGATTTCTGCCGCGGTCTCGACCACCAGCCGGAGTTTCGCGATCTGATCGTCGAGGCTTAACTGGTTGCCGTGATGGTCACTGGCAAATCCGCATTGCGGGCTGAGTGCCAGATTATCGAGATCGGCCATGGCGGCGGCCTCGTCAATACGCTTTTTCAGATCGTCCTTGGATTCGAGTTCCGGCGTTTTGGTTGAAACTAGACCGAGGATTGCGGTCTTGTTCTTTGGCAGATATTTCAAAGGCGAGAAATCGCCGGCGCGCGATGTGTCGTACTCCAGAAAATAACAATCGGCATTCACTTCGTTGAACAGCGTATCCGCGACTAGGTCGTAGCTGCCCTCAGCCTGCCAGTAGCTCTGCTTGTTGCCCCGGCACAGGTGCATACCGATCCGCATGTCCGCAGGCTTATCGGCGAGGACGCGGTTGATCACGCTTGCATAGAGTTTGAGAAGGTCCTGCCAGTTATCGCCGCGCGCCTCGAGCGCCGCCTGGATTTTCGGGTCCGAGAATTTGGCGAGCGCGGTCTCATCCAGTTGCACGTATTCGCAACCGGCATCGTCGAGTGCCGCGAGTTCGTTGATGTATGCATCGACGATATCGTCCCAGAACAGGTCGAGGTCGTCATAAACGACCTTGCTGATATTCCCGGCGCCACCAAAGAAGTGGAGAACGCAGGGGCCGGGCAGGGTGACCTTGACGGTCTGGCTGGTCAGCTCGTCGACAAACGTGAAGTCTTCGTCGTTGATCGGACGGGTCCAGTGCAGGCGCGATGCAATCCGGACGCGCGCCGCACCGACGGTTTCGCCGGCGTCATTTGTATAGTCCCAGCCTTTTTCGCCATTACGGTCGAATTCCAGCCCGCCGATCCGCTCAAAGAAGTGAGAAAAATAGGTGTTCCGGCGGAATTCTCCGTCCGTAATGACCTCCAGGCCGATATCCTCCTGCAGCCTCACGGCATCCCGGATGGATAGGTCCTCGAGTTCGCGCAGCTCTTCCTCTTCCATGTCACCGCCCTCATGCGAGAGGCGGGCATCGATTAGGTCCTGCGGTCTTAGGAGACTGCCGATATGTTCGGCGCGAAATGGCGGATCGATAGGTTTCTGGTCGGTCATTCTTGCCCCGGGGAAACGAAGGGCGATGTTAGGGATA
>CAJIYX010000117.1 GCA_905181725.1 Alphaproteobacteria bacterium UBA830 | reverse complement strand
CCGGGGCGGGGCGCGCGGTCGCGGCGCGCCTCATCTGGGATGGCGGCTTCAGCTGGAATCCGCTGGAGACTGGCGCTAAACCGGCGCGGGGCGTCGCAGGCGCGGCTGGTGCAAATCGTGTGTTGCTACGCTGTTTACTGCCGCTTCGGCCGGCGTTCGGCATCAGCAGGGAGCGCACGGCGGGCCGCAGCATCTGCGGGACATTCCGCGGCGCGCCACCAAGTGCGTCAAGGACACTGAGGTCGACCGACACGGAACCTGAATGGCGCTGTGCCTGCGCCGTCTGCGGCGCAATCAGCGCCGCGGCCATGAAAGCGAATGCTACGGAGGCTAAACCGCGCGGTGCAACGGCCGCAATGTGCCGTGCAAATCTGGGAGCCATCATTTACAACCCGAATAATGAACGCGTATCCGAGCCTGATCGACAGGCTCCGGACATGGTAACATAGCCGAGAGCTGGTTCGGCGACAACTGCTTTGGCGTGGTGTTAATCAAGCAACCCATTGAAATAACGGATCAATCGGTCAGCTTGAGCCCTTCGTTGCGCACCGCTTCCATCAGCATTTTGCGCAGCGGGTCATAAAGCTGTTGATTTGCCGCGAGAATAGACTCGCCGTACAGCATGTTGTCGCGCCCGTCGATCTGGCTCACCAGCCCGCCGGCTTCGCGGACAATGACGATGCCGCCTGCCACATCCCAGGGCGAAAGGGCTGTTTCCCAGAAGCCTTCGTAACGTCCGGCCGCGACATAGGCGAGGTCGAGTGCCGCGGATCCCTGGCGGCGGACCCCGGCCGTGCGGTTCATCACGACATTGAGCATGGCGGAGAACGCTTTCTTACCAGGCCGATTGCCGAACGGGATGCCGGTCGCCAGCAGGGCATCGCGCATATCGCTGCGTCCCGAGACGCGCAGGCGCTGCCGATTCAGATAGGCGCCTTCATTGCGTTCGGCCCAGAAAACCTCGTCGCGGACCGGCTCGTAGACCATGCCGGCGATCAGTTCCTTGTCGCGTTCGACTGCGATGGAGATCGCAAAATGCGGGATGCCGTGGAGGAAATTCGTCGTGCCGTCGATCGGATCGATGATCCAGCGTTCGTTGGCGTTCTCGCCTTCGATCGTGCCGCCTTCTTCCATCAGAAAGCCAAAACCGGGGCGTGCCTTATGCAGTTCCTCGTGCAGGATTTCTTCGGTGCGCTTGTCGGCTTCGGACACAAAATCGCCGGGCCCCTTGCGGGATACCTGAAGCTGTTCGACCTCGCCGAAATCGCGCATCAGCAGGCGTGACGCCTTGCGGGCGGCATTGTTCATGACGTTAATCAGGGGGGTCGGCATCGACATTGCGTTTTCGGCTTTCCTGCAATACCGGGATCGCCGGCAGATGGGTCGTTAACTGATTCGAGCCAGTCCCTGGCCCGCCGCAGTCCTTTGGGTCGGCTCAGTCCTTGGCGCGCTCGACATAGGTCGAGTCTTCGGTGTTCACGACGATCCGTGTGCCAGTCCCGATATGTGGCGGGACCATCACGCGGACGCCGTTTTCGACCATGGCTGGTTTATAGGAAGACGACGCGGTCTGGCCTTTGACCACCGCATCCGCTTCGGTCACTTCCATGGTGACGTGCTGCGGCAGTTTTGCACCGGCAACGGTACCGTCGATCACCTCCGCGGTGACAATCATGCCGTCCTGGAGGAACGCCACGGAATCGCCGATGATGTCTTTATCGAGCGAGAACTGTTCGAAGGACTCGCTGTCCATGAACATGATCTGTTCGTCTTCGGCATACAGATACGTCGCGTCCCTTTCCTCGACCATCAGCTTTTCGACGGTCTCGCCGGTCCGGAACCGCTCATTGGTTTTGTTGCCGGATTTCAGATCGCGCATTTCGACCTGGATAAAGGCATTGCCCTTGCCGGGCAGCAATATCTCGGTTTTGAGCACACGCCATTGCTTGTTGTCATGCTCGATGACGTTGCCGCCTCGAATGGTATTAGCCTGGATTTTCATCCTGCAGATCCGCTTTGTAAGTTTTCCGGGTAAGGGCGGCGGAAACTATCAGTTTGCCCCGGAATTGGCAATCGTATCGGCACCTTCCGAATCAACCCGAATTATCGACATATTCGTGCGTTTCGCCGCGGAAATCGCGCAGATTCCATCGGTCGGTACCGTCCCCGGCGGGGGTGACATCCTGTGCAGGCGTCTTGCCGTGTCCGCCCGGGATGTCGACCACATAGGTCGGCTGGCACAGGCCAGAGATATTGCCGCGCAACGCCGCCACAAGCGCCCGGCCTTCTGTCAGCGTGAGGCGGAATTTCGCGGTGCCACGGGCACGGTCAGGGTGGTGCAGGTAGTAGGGTTTGATCTTCAGCGCGATCAGGCGGCGCATCAGGTCGGTCAGCACGTCGACGCTGTCATTCACGCCCTTCAGCAAAACGGTCTGTGACAGCAGTGGAATTCCGCCCCGGGTCAGCCGGTCGCAGGCGGCTGCGACTTCGTCGGTCAGTTCGCGGGCATGGTTTGTATGCAGGGCCATCCAGACGGGCGTGTCCGATTGCAATGCGGCGATCAACCCGTCGGTGATCCGGTCGGGCAGGACGACCGGCACCCGCGTGTGGATGCGAATGTTGTTCAGATACGGGATCGTATCCAGGCGCGCGATGATGCGGGCCAGCCGCGCGTCGGACAGGGATAACGGGTCACCGCCCGTGAGGATGACTTCGCGGATGTCGGGGCGATCTTCGATGTAGCGATAGGCGACTTCCAAGTCATCGGCTGTCGGTGTGCCTGCCGCGCGGCCTACCTGGTCGCGGCGAAAGCAGTATCGGCAATAGACCGGGCAGGACAGTGTCGGCATCAGCAGCACGCGGTCCGGATAGCGGTGGACCAGGCCACGGACCGGCGAATGGGTCTCATCGCCGATAGGGTCATCGAGCTCGTCATCGCGCGCGACCAGCTCGGCGGGGTCGGGCACGAACTGGCGCGCAATGGGGTCGTCCGGATCGGCGGGATCGATCAGCGCGGCAAGTCCGCCGGGGATCGAAATGCTGTACTCGGCGCCGACGGCATCGAGCGCGTTGATGTCCGAATCGGCGGCGAGGCCTGCTTTGGCGAGGTCCGCGCCGGTGCGTAACGTGGCCGGTTTGATGCCCGGAAAGGGCGGCACGGAAGAAGTGGAAGACAAAGGTGACGCTCCCTGCGTTGATGGGGCATTATCGCCGCCATGCAGAATAACGAAACCCCCGTTTCCAAATCCGCCGCTCCTGAACCTCGGACTCCTAAACCCGCGGCTCCTCAACCCCCGGCCCGCGACTCTCGCGCAACCGATCAATGGTGGCGACCCGATATCTTTGAGGGCCGCACGGACGCTCTTGTCCGCCGCGCCGACATGGTCAAACGTTTGCGCGAATTTTTCGACCGGCGCGGCTATGTCGAGGTTGATACCCCCGCCCTCCAGGTGTCGCCGGGGATGGAGCCGCATCTGACGGCGTTCGAGACGACGCTGGGAGAGCCCGGCGGCGAACGGCGGCCGGTCTATCTCCATACCTCGCCCGAATTTGCGATGAAAAAGCTGCTGGCCGCGGGCATGCAGCGTATTTTCCAACTCGCCCGCGTGTTCCGCGACGGCGAACGCTCGGCCCGGCATCACCCCGAATTCGCCATGCTTGAATGGTACCGGACCGGCGCGGGATGGCAGGATATTGCCGAAGAAGCCGCAGAGTTCGTCCGCGCGGTCTGCGACCCCGTCGTGCAGCGTGGCGAGGTGTCATGCGACCTGTCCCAGCCATGGGAATTCCTGTCGGTACAGGATGCGTTTGCGCGATATACCGATATCGATCTGCTGGCGACCGCGCCGGATCCCCTGAACCCCGATACCGAAATGCTGTCGATGTTCGCTGACAGTCTGGGCGTGCGGACGGCGGAGACCGATACCTGGGAAGATATTTTCTTTCGGATTTATCTGGACCAGATCGAGCCGCAGCTGGGCATCGGTATCGCCACCGTTCTGCATTCCTATCCGGCGTCGATGGCTGCCCTCGCCAGAATATCACCGGAGGATCCGCGCGTTGCCGACCGGTTCGAGATCTTTATCTGCGGGCTTGAGCTTGCCAATGGCTATGGCGAACTGACCGATTCCGCCGAACAGCGCCGGCGCTTTACCGCGATGACCGGGCAACGCGTTGCAGAGGGGCGCGCGCCCTATCCGGTCGACGAGGATTTTCTGGCGGCACTTGAAAGCGGCATCCCGGATTGTGCCGGAATCGCCCTGGGTTTCGACCGGCTGGTCATGCTGGCAGCCGGTGCAGAGAGCATCGAGGATGTTTTATGGGCGCCGGTAGTTTATCCGGAAACGTGACGGGAGGCCTAACCCGCCAACTTTTCGTTAAACGCTTTAACCGCCGTACCGGGGCCGTCCTTGTGATTCCAGACCCCGCCGCCGACGGCGAGGAAGTCGGCGCCGGCCTCTATCACGGCCTCGCAGTTGTCGACCGTTATCCCGCCGATGGCGACACACGGGATGATCATCAGTTCCTGCCACCAGGTCAGGATGTCGGTATCTGCCGGGGTAGTGGCCTGCTTGGTGGTTGACGGGAAGAATGCGCCGAAGGCAACGTAATCGGCTCCCCGTTCGCCCGCTTCGAAGGCAAGGTCGCGGTCGGCCTTGCAGGTGACGCCGACGATGGCCTCGTCGCCGACAAGGCGGCGGGCGTCGTCATACGGCGTGTCTTCCTGACCAATATGGACGCCGTCGCAGCCCAGTTCGGCCGCGAGGTCGGCACGGTCATTCATAAGGAAAGCGACATCGCGGTCCTGCGCAACCGGGCGCAGGATATCGCAAGCACGGCGGATATCGTCATCCAACACGGCTTTGAAACGAAGCTGGATGCAGGCGACGTCGCCGCCATCCAGTGCCGCCGCCATGATGTCGACAAATGCTTCCGGTCCTCCCGCGTCGAAGGACGGCGGGGTGATCAGATAAAGCTGGCTGGATTCGGCGCGAATGGGGCTAGGCCTTGCCTTGGTATATCTTGACGATCTCGCCGAGCATTTTCAGCGCGTCTTCCTTGGGGCGCTGGAAGGTGTTGCGGCCGATGATCGAGCCGTTACCACCGCCGTCGCGAATGGCCTTGGCTTCGGCATAAATACCTTTGAGGTCCTTCGCTTCGCCGCCCGAGAACACCACGATACGCCGTCCGTTGAAGCAGGACTGCACAACGTGTTCGATACGCTGGATCACCGTCTTTACGGGGATCTTCTGGTCCTTGTAGACCTTCTTGGCGGGCTCCAGGAACATCTTATCGGTCGGCGGTTTGACCTTGATAATGTGGGCGCCCATCAGGGCCGCCATGTGCGCGGCATAGGCGCAGATATCCATCGCGGTTTCGGCTTCCTTGGTCACCATGCCGCCGCGCGGATAGGACCACATAACAACGGCAAGACCGACCGACTTGGCTTCTTCGGCCAGCTCGCGGATCTCTTCCATCAGCTCGAACTGGTATTCGGAACCGGGGTAAATCGTAAAGCCGATCGCAGCGCAGCCGAGACGCAGCGCGTCGTTGACCGACGCCGTGACGGCCTGGTCTTTTTCGGTTGCCATCGAATTGGCGGAATTGCATTTCAGGATCGTCGGGATCGCGCCGGCGAAGCTGTCAGCGCCGGCTTCGAGCATGCCGAGCGGGGCTGCAAAGGCTGACAGGCCAGCATCGACGGCGAGCTGGTAATGATAATGCGGATCGTACCCGGCGGGGTTGGGCGCAAAGCTGCGCGCCGGGCCGTGTTCGAAGCCCTGGTCGACGGGGAGGATCAGGAGCTTGCCGGTGCCGCCCAGTTTTCCTTCCATCAGTATCCGCGCCAGATTTCCCTTTGTGCCGGGATTGTCGCTTTCGTAACCGGCAAGAATTTTTTTGACTTTCTGACTGACGCGCATGTTCGGATTCCTCATTAAACGGATTTCCTCTGCTTAGCCCAATGGCGCGGGAATTTCAATCGATCGATTGGGCTTTTAGGGCGGAACTCCGGGGTTTTTTATGAGCGTGGAGGGCGACGATTCGAGCCGGTCGTCGAACGGTCTCCCCCGGTTGACGCGGCTTTGATGCGCATCGTATGGTGCAAAAACAACGAAAAATCGGCGGTTTACGCGGTTTCATGTCTAAATTGGATGAAGCAGAACAACGCTTGCAGCGCGCGGTCGCAGGGCTGGAAGACGCAGCCAGGGTGGTTGTGTCTTCGGCGCAGTCGAGTGTTGCCACACCGCAGCCAGATCCTCAGGTTGCGGCGGAGCTAGAATCCGCCCAGGCCCGGAATGCCGTGCTTGAAGACGTGAATGCCAACGTAGGCCAGCGGCTCGACGACGCGATCGAGCGTATCAAAACCATACTGGAAGTCTGACATGTCGGAGGTTGAAGTCGCCATCAACGGGCGGAACTACCAGATCGCCTGCGATGATGGTCAGGAAGCGCACCTCGCCCAGCTTGGCGAATATGTCGACCGCCGCGTCAAGGAACTCGTCACCGCCGTCGGCCAGGTGGGGGATTCGCGTCTGCTGGTGATGGCCTCGCTAATGATTGCGGATGAGCTTGCCGAGACCTTTGCCGATCTGAAGAAAGCGACATCCGAGTCGGAAGCGTCGGTGTCGTCCGAACAGGTTGAAGACCGAGTGGCTGAAATTGTTGACGCCGCCGCAGCAAGGATCGAGACCGCGACGGCGGGTCTGGTCGCGGGTGCCGCCGCGTCCGACTGATCCGCCATCAGCGATAAATGCCGCATTTTATTTCGCCTCACGCCGCAAGTTGATTTCCCGTTTACCGTTTATGTACTACGTTAGTGTCAGGCGGGGCTGTCCGGTGCGATGTGTCTCTACATCCCTGGGGCCAATACATCTCTCTAGGGAGCTGTCTCTGCGGGGACCTTGGTCTCAGCACGCGGTGCCCACCTGTCTCGTACAGGCCACAGAGGATCACATAGACTGCCGGCTGTGATGGCTCCGCCGCCCGAGTTTTCAGCCGCATGCTTCTTTGGCCGCCCGCGTTTTCAGCAAGCGCAATTTTTTCGAAAGCCCGACGTGATATCCCGGATCGAACATTCAGCGGTGATCAAGCAATCCCTGCGCGTTGAGGCAGCAATCCGCCGCGCGACCGTTCATGCGGCCCGCAGCGAAACGGCCGGGGCAGCGCTGGCAGCACGATTTCTTGCCGCGTTTTCAGACTGGCTGCCGGGTGTTGTTGTCTCTTTATATTGGCCGATGTGCGACGAGATTGACGTGCGGGAGTTGATCGGTGGGCTTGCGGCTGACGGTGTGCAGATGGCACTACCCGTCATGGCAGGGTCGGATGCGCCGTTGATATTTCGCGAATGGCGAACGGGCGATGCCCTGTTACCGGGCGCGTTCGGTGTGTACGAGCCTGCCGGGGATGCGCCCACGCTTGAGCCTGATATCGTAGTGACACCGTTGCTGGCGTTCGATGCTGCGGGCAATCGTCTCGGCTATGGCGGTGGTTATTATGACCGGACGCTCCGCGATCTGCGCGGCCGCCGTGAAATTATCGCCGTCGGTGTTGGCTATGACGAACAGGAAATTTCATCCATCCCGGGGCATACGGGCGACGAAATTCTCGATATGATTATCACTGACCAGCGCACTCTGCGCGCCGGGGAATAAGGAAAATTTTTCGATGCGTATTCTGTTATGCGGCGATGTCGTGGGCCGGACCGGCCGCAAGGCGATCGTCAAGCACGTGCCGGGACTGCGCGAGCGCTATGCCCTCGATTTCGTCATCGTCAATGGCGAGAACGCGGCTGGCGGCTTTGGCATCACGCCCAAAATCTGCAACGAATTTTACGATGTCGGCGTCGATGTGATCACGACCGGCAACCATGTCTGGGATCAGCGCGACATTATCCCGCATTTCGACAAAGAACCGCGTATCCTGCGGCCCGATAATTTTCCCGCCGGCACGCCGGGCCGGGGTGTCGCCGAATTCAAGGACGCGCGCGGCCGGCGCATCGTAGTGATGCATCTTATGGCGCGGCTGTTCATGGACCCGCTCGACGATCCGTTCGCGGCGATGACGGCCATGCTCAATACCTGGCGGCTTGGTGCCAATGCCGATGCCATCATCCTCGATTTCCATGGCGAGGCATCGAGCGAGAAAATGGCGATGGGGCATTTCGTCGACGGTAAGGTATCCGTCGTCGTCGGCACCCACACCCATATACCGACGGCGGATGCGCAGGTATTCCCGGGTGGTACCGCCTATCAGACCGATCTCGGCATGTGCGGCGATTATGATTCCGTCATCGGTATCCGCAAGGAAATCTCGGTCGAACGCTTCGTGCGCAAGATGCCGACGGCGCGCATGGAAGCGGCAGCCGAAGAAGCCACATTGTGCGCCGTGATGGTCGATATCGACGACGGTACAGGGCTCGCGACCGATATCCGCCCGATCCGCATCGGCGGGCGGCTGCGCGGGGAAATGCCGGATTAGAACTACCCCTTGTGGTGGCAGCCGGAATAACACCCGATCACGACAAATTTTAGCGTTGTTACACGCAATTCATTCGACGCCGGGGGCGTTCTCGCTGTATTGTCCGGCTCCATTGAATTTGTGAGTTGTAGATATGTTCCGATCCAGCCACGCCCGACGTCATGACATTCCCGACGGACAGCTTTTCAAGGCGGTTGGCGGCGGTACCTGGGAATATACCGGCCCGGCGCCGACGGTCGCGCCCGAACCCCACGCACGCCTCGTGCGTCCCGGTGATCCGCGCACCATCAAGATCATCTCGATGGATGCCCTGACCGATACCAGCCTGTTCGAACGTATTTCCTGACATTTGCGAACCGTCGGTCGATAGGCTCCAGGCGGGCCGCCTTTCCCTATTGTTCTGTATCGATGTTGTCATCCCGGCCCCGGATCAGACCGATGCCCGGATCCAGATTGCCGTGTGACACAAAGACTTGGTCCCGGGACAAGCCCGGGGTGACAAATGGAGTTTGGTGGTATTCGCACTGGAACCCGGACCATCCATACCGCCCCGCGCCCTATTCCTGCCACATTATCCCGCTACACTATTTCTCCATCGCCCGAATCACGCGGAAATGTGGGGGTTCAGGGTCGCATTTGCACCAGATATGGTGTAATTTGCGGCACTTTACGGGCATCTGACGGAGCTATCATGGCGGGTCATTCCAAATTCAAGAATATTCAGTTCAGAAAAGGGGCGCAGGATGCGAAGCGCGCCAAGGTTTTCACCAAGCTGATCCGCGAGCTTACCGTCGCTGCCAAGTATGGCGAAGACCCCGATGCCAATCCCCGATTGCGGTCTGCGATCGCGGCGTCCAAAAGCGCCAATATGGCGAAGGACACCATGGAACGCGCCATCGCGCGCGGCGCCGGAAATGACGATACCGAGCAGTACGAGGAAATCCGCTACGAAGGCTACGGGCCGAAAGGCGTTGCCGTGATCGTCGAAGCGCTGACCGATAACCGGAACCGGACGGCGAGCGACGTGCGCGCGGCGTTCACCAAGTGCGGCGGCAACCTGGGGGAAACCGGCAGCGTCAATTTCATGTTCGATCAGGTCGGGCAGGTGTTGTATCCGGCCAATATCGCGTCGGCCGACGACGTGTTCGAAGCCGCGTTGGAGGCCGGTGCGCAGGACGTGCAATCCTCCGATGACGGCCATGAGATCATTTGCGCGATCACCGATTTCAACGAAGTGCGCGACGGGCTCGACGCGAAGTTCGGCGCCGCTGAATCCGCTGAGTTGACGTGGAAACCGCAGAATACGATCGAGCTTGATGCCGACAGTGCCGGCACGATGCTTAAATTGATCGATGCGCTCGAAGACAATGACGACGTGCAGAAAGTGTCGTCCAATGTCGAGATCGACGATGCCGTTCTCGAACAGCTTGCCGGCTAAGCTGGAGGTCCGGGATGAGAATTAGGTTAATTGGTCTTGATCCCGGGTTGCGGCGCTCCGGCTGGGGCGTCATCGAGGTCGAGGGCAGCAGCCTGGTGCATATCGCAAGCGGGGCGGTGACGTCGGATGCCAAGGCATCGCTCGCCGACCGGCTGTCGCAGCTGTTCACAGCACTTACCGAGGTGATTTCGACCTATCAGCCCGCCGAAGCCGCGGTCGAGGAAACCTTCGTCAACAAGAACCCCGGCTCAACGCTGAAGCTTGGCCAGGCGCGCGGTGTCGTGATGCTGGCGCCGGCGCTGCTCGGTCTGCCGGTCGCCGAATACGCCGCCAACCTGGTCAAGAAATCGCTGGTCGGGAACGGCCATGCCGACAAGAACCAGGTGCAGGCGATGATCAATATCCTGCTGCCCGGCGCAAAACCGGAAACCGCGGATGCCGCCGATGCGCTGGCCATCGTGATCTGTCATGCCCATCACCGCCGCGCGCCCGCCATCACTGAAGCCCTGAATGTTCAACAGAGGCAGTCCGCATGATCGCCAAGCTGACCGGCATTCTCGATTCCATTGGCGATGACTGGGCCGTGATCGATGTCGGCGGTGTAGGTTATCTGGTGTTCTGTTCGGCCCGCACGTTGGCGCAATTGCCCGGCACCGGCGAGGCCGTCTCCTTCGTGATCGAGACCCATATCCGCGAAGATCATATTCATTTGTATGGCTTCCTCGACCAGGCCGAACGTGAATGGTTTAAGTTGCTGACCACCGTGCAGGGTGTCGGCGCCAAGGTCGGGCTCGGCATCCAGTCCGTGTTGGGGCCGAAGGAACTGACCGACGCGATCCTCGCGCAGGACAAGGGCATGATCACCCGCGCGCCGGGCGTCGGGCCGAAGCTTGCGACGCGGCTACTGACGGAACTGAAAGACAAGGTCGGCGGCATGGCATCGATCGCACCCGCCATGGCAGGTGCGGCTGCCGCCAACGATACTGACCGGGCGGCGATGGAAGATGCGGTCTCGGCGCTGGTCAATCTCGGCTACCGCCGGGGCGATGCCTTCGGCGCCGTGACGGGTGCGATGCGCAGTATCGGCGACGATGCCGGGGTTGAAGACCTGATCCGTGCCGGGCTCAAGGAGCTGACGGCATGAATGGCGGCATGTTGGACGGCATGAGCGGCGGGATGTCAGATGGGCGCGCGGTCGCACCTGCGTTCGGCGAAGCCGATTTCGGCGAAGGTCATGTCCGCCCGCAACAGCTTGATGACTTTGTCGGCCAGCCGGCGCTGCGCCAGAACCTCCGCGTGTTTGTCGAAGCCGCGCGCGGCCGCTCGGAAGCGATGGACCATGTGCTGTTCCACGGCCCGCCCGGTCTGGGCAAAACCACGCTGGCGCAGATCGTTGCGCGCGAGCTCGGTGTCGGCTTCCGTGCGACATCTGGGCCGGTCATCGCAAAGTCGGGCGACCTCGCCGCGATCCTGACCAATCTGGAACCGCGCGACGTTCTGTTCATCGACGAGATCCACCGGCTCAATCCGGCGGTCGAGGAAATCCTTTATCCGGCGATGGAAGACGGCAAGCTCGACCTGATCATCGGTGAAGGTCCGTCGGCGCGCTCGGTGCAGATTGAACTGCCGCCGTTCACGCTGGTCGGCGCGACCACGCGGTCCGGCCTGCTGACGACGCCGCTGCGTGAGCGGTTCGGCATTCCGATGCGGCTTGAATTTTACAATATCGACGACCTGGTCAAAATTGTCCGGCGTTGCGCCGGCGTGCTCGGTGTGACGGTGACCGCCGACGGGGCGACCGAGGTTGCGGCGCGCTCGCGCGGCACGCCCCGGGTCGCGGTCCGGCTGTTGCGCCGGGTGCGCGATTTCGCCGGTGTCGCGGGCGCCGAAGCGATTGATGTGAAGCTCGCCGACCACGCGCTCGGCCAGCTCGAAGTCGACAAGATCGGTCTCGATTCCATGGACCGGCGCTACCTGATGTGTATCGCCGACAATTATGCGGGCGGGCCGGTCGGGGTCGATACGCTGGCCGCCGCCCTGTCCGAACAGCGCGATGCGATTGAAGACGTGATCGAGCCGTTCCTGTTGCAATCGGGGCTGCTTCAGCGCACGCCACGCGGCCGTATGCTGACGCTGAACGCCTATCGCCATCTCGGCGTGTCCGCGCCCAAAGGCTACGATTCCCAGCTCGACCTGTTATCGCGGGGCGATGGCGATGAATGATGCCGCGATGACTGACGCCCTTGCAGAACACGTGTTCCCGGTGCGGGTCTATTACGAAGACACCGATGCGGGCGGTGTTGTTTATCACAGCAATTATCTGCGTTTTTCCGAGCGCGCCCGTACCGAATTGCTGCGTGATTTAGGCATAGATCATCAGAGTCTGATGGCCGATGACGGGTTGATGTTTGCGGTCCGCCGCTGCGAGGCCGAATACGTCCTCCCAGCGCATCTCGACGATGCGCTGGAGGTCCGGACCCGTTGCATTAAATCGTCGGCCGCAAGCTTCTGGCTCGAACAGCTTGTCCAGCGCGGCGGCGAAACCCTGGTCGATATGAAAGTGCGGCTGGTCTGTCTGAAACCGGATGGCCGTCCCGCACGTATTCCGAAAAACCTGCGCTCGGTGCTGGATAGTGCCGCCGTGCTTGCAAAAACTTAAGAAACGAACGGAATCCTAATGGAAAACAGCGCCGTCCAGTCCGCCGTCCTCGCAGGTTCGGTCGTCCACGATATGTCGATCTGGGGCCTGTTCATGCAGGCGGATTTCATCGTCAAAGCGGTGATGATCGGCCTCGTCCTTGCATCGTTCTGGTGCTGGGCGATTATTTTCGAAAAGGTCATGCGGATGCGCCGGCTGCGCCGCCAGGCGAGCCAGTTCGAGGAAAGCTTCTGGTCGGGCGGCTCGCTCGATGATCTGTTCGATCGCATCGGTTCACGCCCGGTCGATCCGATGTCGGCGGTGTTTTCGTCAGCGATGCGTGAATGGCGGCGCTCGACGTCGCGCGGCGGAAAAGATGGCGACCCGCATCACAGCCTGTCTGAGCGTATCGACCGGGTAATGCAGATCACACTTAACCGGGAGCTCGAGCAGCTCGAACGCTATATGACCTTTCTGGCCTCGGTCGGTTCGACCGCACCGTTTGTCGGCCTGTTCGGCACGGTGTGGGGCATCATGAACAGCTTCGCGGCCATCGCGATCAGCAAGAACACGTCGCTTGCCGTCGTCGCACCCGGTATTGCAGAGGCATTGTTTGCGACCGCGCTCGGCCTTGTCGCGGCGATCCCGGCGGTCGTCGCCTATAACAAGCTGTCGACCGATATAAACCGCTATGCCGGGCGTCTCGAAGCATTTTCGGGTGAATTCGGCACCATCCTGTCGCGTCAGAGCGAAGACGAGGCCTAAGCCATGGCAATGATGTCAGGAAACGGCGGCGGCCGGGGCAGACGAAGACGGGGCAGCTATGTCCCGATGTCCGAAATCAATGTGACCCCGATGGTCGACGTCATGCTGGTGCTGCTGGTCGTCTTTATGGTGTCGGCGCCGCTGATGACCGTCGGCGTGCCGGTTGACCTGCCACAGACCGATGCGGCGCAGATGGTCGGCCAGGACGAGCCGCTGGTGGTCAGCGTCAATGCGAAGGGCGAGGTTTTCCTGCAGGAAACCAAAATCACCCTCGAACAGCTTGTGCCGCGGCTGGTGGCTATTACGCAGAATAAAAAAGATACGCGTATTTTCGTGCGCGGCGACAAGGCAATCGCCTATGGGCAGGTGATGGAGGTTATGGGGACCGTAAACCTGGCGGGCTTCACCCGCGTGGCACTCCTGACCCAGCTACCGTCAGGGACAGGCGCCGGAGGGAACAAGTGAACCATGCGCTATGGTGCCATAATCTCTGGACTGCTGCATGTAGGGCTTCTGATCCTCGTGATAGTCGGCCTGCCCGGCATATTGCAGTCGGAGCGTGTCGAGATGGTACCGATTTCGGTCGAGGTTGTGTCGATCGAGGAGCTGGCCAAACTGCAGGAAAAGAAAACCCCGCCAAAGCCCGAGGCGAAGAAGCCACTGCCCAAAAAACCGGAACCGCCGAGGACGTCCAAAAAGCCGCCACCCCCGCCGCCGACAAAAGCGCCGCCGCCGCCCGAGCCGCCCAAGCCGGAACCAAAACCGCCCGAGCCGAAGCCGCCGGAAGTCAAACCGGAACCGGTGCCGAAACCGAAGCCAAAACCGAAGGCAGATCCGGTTCCGAAGCCGAAAGCAAAGCCTGCGCCGCCCAAAAAACCGGAGACCCAGGTCGCGGCAAAAACACCGCCGGCGCCGAAGCCGAAGCGCAAACCGAAGCCGCCGCCGCCCAAGCCGGACGACTTTCAGTCGTTGCTGAAAAATCTGGCGAAGGACCGACGTGCTGTCGAGAAAGCCCGCGCCGATACGCCGGCCAAGGTGGTGAAGCAGGTCGACGAAAAGCCCAAACGTTCCGCCCTGCAGGCGCGCATGATGGCGGCGAGCCTGGCACAGTCGGTGAACCGGCAGGTCACGCTGTGCTGGTCGATCCCGGCAGGGGCGAAGGACGCCGCCAATATGAGTGTCGCCATCCGTATCCGCCTGAACGCGGACGGCACGCTTGGCGCCGCACCGGAGGTAGAGGATACGCGAAGGTTTGGCAGCGATACGTCATTTCGTGTGGTTGCAGAGAGCGCCCTGCGAGCGCTGCGTATTTGTGCGCCACTCAAACTGCCCTACGACCAGTATGATTTATGGAAAGATATCATCTTCACGTTTGACCCCAAGGAAGCGCTTGGACAATGAAAATACTTTGTAGCATGGGGGCATTTGCCCGACCGGCCAGCATGTCCATTCTGGCATTGATAATCTTCGTTACTGCCGCGGCAGTACCGGCACAGGCGCAGCTTCGTGTGGACATCACGCGCGGCACGGTCGAGCCGATGCCGATCGCCATCCCGGAATTTTATGGCAAGACCCCGCAGGAGATCGAGACCGGCCGCAACATGGCCAACCTGATCTCGGCGAATCTCGAACGCTCCGGCCTGTTCAAACCGATCGATCGCCGTGCCTTCATCCAGAAATTATCGGCGCGGCAGGTGCAGCCGGGTTTCGGCGACTGGCGCCAGATCAATGCGCAGGCGCTGGTCTCGGGCAGCGCGAAGGCCCAGAGCGACGGGCGGCTCAAGGTCGAATTCCGGCTATGGGACGTGTTCGGTGGAACGCAGATGATGGGGCTCGCCTATTTTACCGTACCGGACAACTGGCGCCGTGTGGCGCATATTATTGCCGATGAGATTTATAAGCGGATCACCGGTGAAAGTGGTTATTTCGACACCCGCGTGGTCTATATCTCGGAGCAGGGGCCATCCAACAAGCGGATCAAGCGCTTGGCCATCATGGATCAGGACGGTGCCAATCACCGGTTTCTGACCGACGGACGTGCGCTGGTATTGACGCCGCGCTTTTCGCCCAAGGCGCAGGAAATCACCTACCTGTCTTATGGGAGCGGGCAGCCGCGGGTCTATATTTACAATATCGATACCGGCCAGCAGGAAGTCCTCGGTAATTTCCCCAGCATGACGTTCGCCCCCCGGTTTTCGCCGGATGGCAAGAAGGTCATCATGAGCATGGCGCAGGATGGCAATTCCGAAATTTATTCGATGGATCTGCGGACCCGCCGGGTCGCGCGGCTGACACGCCACCCGTCAATAGATACCTCGCCGTCCTATGCGCCGGACGGGCGGAGGATCACGTTTACGTCCGACAGGGGCGGTTCCCAGCAGATCTACGTGATGAATGGCAATGGCAGCGGCGTGAAGCGGATCAGTTTCGGGAAAGGGGAATACTCGACGCCCGTCTGGTCGCCGCGCGGTGACCTGATCGCGTTCACGCGCATCAGCGGCAGCGTCTTCTCTATTGGCGTCATGCGCCCGGACGGTTCGGGCGAACGCCTTCTTGCCGAAGGGTTCCACGTCGAAGGACCTACCTGGGCGCCGAACGGACGCGTGCTGATGTACTTCCGGGAAAGCCGCGGGAACGGACGAACGGGCAGCACGTCGAAGCTCTATTCGATCGATCTTACAGGCGACAATGAACGTGCCGTTGTTATTCCCGGCGGCGGATCGGACCCGGCATGGTCGCCTATGGTGAAATGATGACAATATTCGCGTGGGACCATTTTCATTTGAAATCGCGGAAAGTTGCGCCACCTAACCTTGATAAATCTTGTGATTTCAAACTGCCAGAACTAGTATTCGCGACGTCTGCGATACTGAATTTCAACTCCTTGCCAAATTCCAATTGGGGGAAAATCTGATGCGATTCTCATATGTCATTTGTGCGTTAGCCGGACTTACGCTCGCGGCGTGCGAATCGTCGCCGGAAGTGAATTCCAGCGCAACCGGCGACGGCTCTTCAACTGGTGCTGCCGCCAGCCAATCCGGGACGGGCGGACCTGTCACCGGCGGTGTCACCAGCCAGCAGGTAACCGCACAGGCGCCCGGCAGCGCGGAAGATTTTGTCGTCAATGTCGGCGATCGCGTGCTGTTCGGTCTGAACCGCTTCGATCTGGCGCCGGACGCGCGGACGACAGTTGAAAACCAGGTCATCTGGCTCAAACGCTTTCCGGTCGTCACGATCACGATCGAAGGTCACACCGATGAACGCGGCACGCGCGAATACAACCTGGCACTCGGCGAGCGCCGCGCAAATTCGGTGCGCGATTACATGATTGCGCTGGGTGTCGATCCGAACCGGGTTAAAACGCTGAGCTATGGCAAGGAACGCCCGGTCGATCCGGCCTCGAGCGAGGAAGCCTGGTCGCGCAACCGCCGGGGCGTCACAGTTGTCGACGGCGTAACGGGCTAAAGCCGGCTGAAGATTGTATCGCCCGGTAGACGTGTGACGCAGTTCTGTCATGCTATATCGGGCGCCGCATTCCCGCTACGATGTTGTGGGATAACTCGATTGACGGGAAGCGTCGGGCCCTGCGGTGCCTTGCAGGTAAGCACGTTTTCTTGAACACGTTTTTCAATGGCCAGGCAGCGGCATGACAGCATGAAAGTACTTTCTCTTTTCAATGGTCGTCCCCCGTCGACGGCGCCCATTGCGGTGTTATGGGCAGCGGTTTTGTGTCTGACGGCGATGTTGTTGCCGGCCACGGTGCAAGCGCAGAACACCGGGGTGCAGGAAATGCTCAACCGGGTGGACCGGCTTCAGCGAGAACTCTCCACCCTTCAGCGCCAGGTCTATAAGGGCGAAGCACCGCCTCCCGACGCCGCGCCGCCGCTCCCACCCGGGGCCAGCAATCTGCGCGATGCCGCACGGCATTACATCCGGATCACTCAGCTCGAGGGTGAGCTACAGCAACTCACCGGTCGTATCGAGGAAATCGGCTTTCGGACGCAACAGATTCAGGCCCGGCTTGAAAAGCTGGTCGCTGATATGGATCGGCGGCTGACTGCGCTGGAAGGCGGCACACAATCAGGCACACAATCAGGCACCCAATTCGGGACCGTGCCGCAAAGCGTCGGCAGCCCGCCGTCGAATGTCGGGCTGACACTGCGCCCGCCGCCCGCCGCCCAATCGCCATCACTTGCGTCATCGGTACAGGCCCCGGCACCGAAGCTGGCTCCTTCCGCACCCGCCCGGGGAGCGGCGCCTTATGTACTTGGCACGATCCCCAAAAATATGGCTGTTTCCAGCCCGCGCGGCCCGGCATACGTACCGCCCCAGCCGCCGCTTCGCGCACAATCTGCGGCACCTACGGCACCTACGGCACCTGCGGCGCAAACCGCGGCGGTCGCACCGGCGGCGGTTCTGCCGGCCGGCATGCCCAAGGCGCAATATGATTACGCCCTATCGCTGATGCTGAAGCAGCAGGATTTCGCCAAGGCGGAGACCGCTCTTAAAAGCTTTATCGAAACGAACCCCAATAACCGTCTGACGGGCAATGCGCATTACTGGCTGGGCGAAACTTTTTATGTCCGAGAAAGCTATCAGGATGCGGCCTTCGCCTTTGCCGAGGGTTTTCAGAAGTATTCTAAAGGTAACAAGGCGCCGGACAGCCTGCTCAAGCTCGGCATGTCGCTCGACCGTCTGGAAAAGCGCCGGGAAGCGTGCATGGCCTATTCGCGGCTGCTGTCGACCTTTCCCAAGGCGGGCGCGCGGTTGAAGGCTCGGGTCCAACGGGAACAGAGCAGGGCCAAGTGCCGTTAAGCGGAGCCGCTTCAGCCGCCCTTTCGACAACTGAATTTTCTGAACTTATGCGCGCCGCCGGGCCCTTTCCTGGCGATGCAGCAGTGGCAGTTGCCGTTTCCGGCGGGGCGGACAGCATGACGTTGCTGTCACTGGCGCATGACTGGGCAGCGGAAACCGGGGCTACTCTCACCGCGTTGACGGTGGATCACGGTCTTCGGCCCGAAGCCGGCGCCGAGGCTGCGCAGGTTGCCGCCTGGTGTAAAGCGCATGGGATTGCCCATCAGACGCTTGTCTGGACGGGGGACAAACCCGACAACGGGCTGCAGGCCGCTGCCCGGGACGCGAGGTATACCCTTCTTCATGAATGGTGCCATGCGCAGGGCCACACCGAACTGCTCGTCGCCCATTCCCAAAACGATCAGGCCGAGACGTATCTCATGCGGATGAGCCGCGGTAGCGGGATCGATGGACTTGCGGCCATGCCGCTTGTGTCGGACCGGAACGGCGTAAGGCTGATCCGGCCGTTGCTCACCGTATCGCGGGCGCGCATCGAGGCGACGACCGCCGTCCGGTCCCTGGCAACGGTATCGGACCCGAGCAACCGGGACCGGCGTTATGCGCGGGTCCGCATGCGGGACAAACTGAAGCTGCTTGAGGCCCACGGTGTATCGGCAGCGGCGATTGCGGGTACCGCTCGGGTCTTCGGGAATATGCGTGCGGCGCGTGAGCGGGCAATCGCCGTCCTTGCCGGTGATATCGCGGTCCTGCATCTGCAAGGTTATGCGTCGATTGCCCGTGCGGGGCTCACCGGTGCCAACCCCGAAGCAGATCCTGGATTGGCCCCAGAAACAGCCCGCGGCCTTGTTGCAGCAGTTCTGATGTCCATCGGGGGTCTCGACTATCCGCCACGCCGTGAAAGGCTCGCCCGTTTGATGGCGGACATTCTGCAGAATGTCGATTTCCGGCCACGGACGCTCGGCAATTGTGTCATCAGTTCGCGCGGGGGGGAGCTTTTTATCCGCCGCGAGCACCGCACAATCCGTCACGTTATCCCGGTCGAGCCGGGCCGCAGGGTTATCTGGGACCGCCGTTTTACCGTTGAATTCGCTGCGATTCCCGCAACCGAGGCCGCCCGATATCGTATTTGCGCCCTTGGTGAAGATGGCTGGCGGTATATTGTTTCACTTTCAGATCCTCGCGATCTGGTGGAATTCCGAGAAATTCCAGGGCCGGTCCGCTATGCTCTGCCGGCGGTCTGGTATGACGAAAAAGTGGTCGAAGTGCCGCACTTGCGCTATCAATCAGGCCAAGGTGTTGAAAAAATTGTCGAAAATGTCGAATTCCTGATTCAACCACTTCTCAAAGGGCATCCGTTTTGGGTTATTTAACGGTTCAGGCGCATTATTTAATACGTATAAGAACTATGGTAAGCATACGATGAAGTTCACAGTCGGCCAGTGTGGCCGGCAAATTAGCGGTGTCGCGGATGCACTTCGGTCAGATGCGCCAAGGTAGGATGCAGCCAAGCACTAAGCCGCCTTTTGGGAAGCAGAGTCTTTGAATAATTTCGGTAAAAATCTCGCCCTTTGGGTCATCATCGGCTTGTTGCTGGTGGCGCTGTTCAATCTCTTTCAGCAGCCGTCGGAGCGCAGCGGACAAGCCGGCATTCCGTACTCGACCTTTCTGAAAGACGTTCAGAGCGGCGAGATCAGCGAAGTGACCATCAAGGGCCGCAATATCACGGCTATCCGAACCGATGGCCGGACAATCTCGACCTACGCACCGAGCGATCCCAATCTTGTCGACAAGCTCGACAAAACCGGCGTCGTTATCAAGGCGGCACCAACAGATGACGGTTCGTTCTCGCTGGTTGGTATTTTGGTTTCGTGGTTTCCGATGCTGCTGCTTATCGGGGTGTGGATTTTCTTCATGCGCCAGATGCAGGGCGGCGGTGGCAAGGCGATGGGCTTTGGCAAATCCAAGGCGCGTCTTCTGACCGAACGCTCGGGCCGCGTTACATTCGGCGACGTCGCCGGTATCGAGGAAGCCAAGCAGGAACTTGAAGAAGTCGTTGAATTCCTGCGCGATCCGCAGAAATTCCAGCGCCTCGGCGGTAAAATTCCAAAAGGTGTACTGCTCGTCGGGCCTCCCGGTACGGGTAAAACGCTTCTGGCGCGCGCGATCGCGGGTGAAGCGAACGTGCCGTTCTTCACGATTTCCGGCTCCGACTTCGTTGAAATGTTTGTCGGCGTCGGCGCCAGCCGGGTGCGCGATATGTTCGAACAGGGCAAGAAAAACGCGCCCTGCATTATCTTCATCGACGAAATCGACGCGGTCGGACGTCATCGCGGCGCCGGTCTCGGCGGCGGCAATGACGAACGCGAACAGACGCTCAACCAGTTGCTCGTCGAAATGGACGGCTTCGAGGCGAATGAGGGCGTGATCCTGATCGCCGCCACGAACCGTCCCGACGTACTTGATCCCGCGCTTCTGCGTCCCGGCCGTTTCGACCGCCAGGTCACAGTGCCGAATCCTGACGTCCTTGGCCGTGAGATGATCCTGAAGGTTCACATGAAAAAGGTGCCGCTGGCACCCGACGTGGACGCCAAGGTTATTGCCCGTGGCACGCCCGGTTTCTCCGGTGCGGACCTCGCCAACCTCGTCAACGAGGCGGCACTCCTGGCGGCCCGCAAGAACAAGCGTCTGGTAACCATGGCCGAGTTCGAAGATGCGAAGGACAAGGTCATGATGGGTGCCGAACGACGGTCCATGGTCATGACCGAGGAAGAAAAAGCGCTGACGGCCTATCACGAAGCGGGCCATGCGCTGGTCGCCGTGTCTGTGCCGAAGCACGATCCGCTGCACAAGGTGACTATTATCCCGCGTGGCCGCGCACTAGGCGTGACGATGTCGCTGCCCGAACGCGACAAGTACGGCTATTCCAAGGTCGAACTGACCTCCAAGCTTGCCATGATGTTTGGGGGCCGAGTCGCTGAAGAGATAATCTTCGGTGCGGAAAACGTCACCACGGGCGCCGGTAACGATATTCAGCAGGCCACCGGGCTCGCCCGCAGCATGGTCACTGAATACGGCTTTTCCGACAAGCTCGGCCCGCTGCGTTACTCGCCGAATGAGGAAGAAATTTTCCTCGGGCACTCTGTGACGCAGCAGAAGAATATGTCCGACCTGACGGCCGATCTCATCGATTCCGAGATTCGCCAGCTGATCGAGGATGCCGAGACCACCGCGCGCAAAATTCTGACGGAGCGCAAGGACGACCTGGAAACGATTGCCCGGGCGCTGCTCGAATATGAAAACCTGTCCGGTGAAGATATCAATACACTCCTGCGCGGCGAGGATATTTTCCGTCCCTCGCCGGACGATCTGCCTGCAGGCGCCGAGCGCAAATCTTCGGTGCCAACATCGGGCAAGAAATCCCGCGACAGCGGTGAAGATACCGGCGGTATGGAGCCTGAGCCCCAGCCCCAGCCCGGTACCTGATTTCGGTTTTGTCGGTTTTTGCGAAAATTACGTCCAGCGACCCCGGCATTGCCCGGGGTCGTCTGCGTTGAGGGAGGAGCCCTACGTGTTCAATCCGCTCGGATTACTGACCGGCGACGCTGCCGTCCGCGGAATCGCAGCGCGAACGGCCTTTCCCCTTGCGGGTGGGCCGGTGGCGTTCTCCATGGTCGAGACGTTTAAGGCGTCGCCCCCCGGAATCGTGAGCGACTATATGCCAGCGACCGAACACTCTGGCGCTGTCGCAACCCTCGGTGCAGCGCGGACACCGTTCGCCGGTATCGATCTGTCGCGGCCCGTCGTCATCGGGGTGGTGAATGTGACGCCGGACAGTTTTTCCGACGGCGGCGATTATGCCGATCCGGCGCAGGCGATTGATCAGGCGATGAGACTGGTGGCTGAAGGGGCGGCGATTATCGATATCGGGGGTGAATCTACCCGGCCCGGCGCGGACCCGATGCCGGTGGGCGATGAGATCGCCCGTGTGATACCCGTTATCCAGGCTGCTGTGGCCGAAGGCATAACGGTGTCAGTTGATACGCGCCGAAGTACCGTGATGCGTGCCGCCATCGATGCCGGCGCGCGGATCGTCAACGACATCTCGGCGCTGATGGATGATACACACGCGCCCGGCGTTGTGGCGGAAACAGGCGCATCGGTTGTCTTGATGCATATGCAGGGCCGCCCCGATACGATGCAGCAGGCACCGTTATACCGGCTCGCGTCCTATGACATATTCGAATGGCTGAGTGCGCGCATCGATGCGTGTGTGGCGGCCGGGATTCCGCATGACAGGATTGCGGTCGATCCCGGGATCGGCTTTGGCAAAACAGACGACCACAACATGGAAATCCTGCAGCGGGCCGGTGCGTTTCACGGCACCGGCTGTGCGGTTGCGGTCGGCGTGTCGCGCAAGAGCTTCATCGGCCGGATCGCTGGCGTCGAAAACCCCAAAGATCGGTTGCCGGGCACCATCGCGGCAACGATGCTGGCGCTGTCGCGCGGGGTCCAGATACACCGGGTGCATGATGTGGCCGCGGCGGTCCAGGCGATCGCCATCTGGAATGCGCATGCGGGCGAGGTTGCGTGACACGGCGGGCGGGCCTGTATGACACGGCGGGCGGGCCTGTATGACAACGCGTGAATACATATGGGTTTCTTGCTATAAATTCAGCCTTTTCGCGAGTGACACTAGAAAATGCGGATAGGGCAGTAAGTGATGGCACGTAAATATTTTGGCACCGACGGCATCCGCGGTACCGCTAATACCGACCCGATGACGGCTGAAACCGCGCTGAAGGTCGGAATGGCGGCCGGGCGCATTTTTACCCGGGGCGCTCACCGTCATACCGTGGTGATCGGTAAGGACACGCGGTTGTCCGGCTATATGCTCGAACCGGCCCTGGCGGCCGGTTTTATCGCCATGGGAATGGATGTCATTTTCGTCGGTCCGATGCCGACACCTGCGGTTGCCATGCTGACGCGGTCCCTGCGCGCCGATCTTGGGGTGATGATTTCGGCGTCGCATAACCCGTTTCACGATAACGGTATCAAGCTCTTCGGCCCGGACGGTTACAAGTTGTCGGACGAAACCGAAGAACAGATCGAGAGCATGATCGAGGCCGAAATGCAGTCGGCGCTGGCCGAATCCGCCGATCTCGGCCGTGCCAAACGGCTGGACGATGCCGAGGGCCGCTATATCGAATTCGTCAAGAATACCTTCCCCCGCGGGCTCCGGCTCGACGGGCTGAAGATCGTCGTCGATTGCGCGAACGGCGCGGCCTACAAGGTCGCTCCCGCCGCATTGTGGGAACTGGGCGCCGATGTTGTGACCTACGGCGTCGAGCCCGACGGGTTCAATATCAACAAGTACTGCGGCAGCACCGACACGCGCACCATGTGCCGGATGGTACGCGAGCACGGCGCCGATATTGGCATCGCGCTGGACGGCGATGCGGATCGCGTGCTGGTCGCGGATGAGACCGGCGCCCTGATAGACGGCGATCAGCTTATGGCGACGGTCGCTGAATCGTGGAACGCAGACGGCCGGCTGACCGGCGGCGGCGTCGTGGCCACTGTGATGTCCAATCTGGGCCTCGAGCACTACATTCAGGGGCTCGGCCTAAAGCTGGTACGAACACAGGTAGGCGACCGCTACGTAGTGGAACACATGCGCGCCCACGGCTTCAATGTTGGTGGCGAACAATCGGGCCATATCGTGCTCAGCGAATACACCACGACGGGCGACGGCCTGATCGCCGGGCTCGAAGTGCTGTCGGCAATGGCCCAGACCGGCCGGCCGCTGAGCGAGGTTGGCCGGCGGTTCGATCCGTTGCCGCAGATCCTCGAAAACGTCCGTTTTACGGGAAACCCGCCGCTCGAAGAGGCCGCTGTCGTGAAAGCTGTCGCGGCTGGCGAGGCGCGTCTGGCCAATACCGGGCGCATACTGATACGCAAGTCGGGCACAGAGCCGCTGATCCGCGTCATGGCGGAAGGCGAAGACGAGGCCCTGGTACAGGGCGTTGTAAGCGATATCGTCGCCGCGATCGAGCAAGTGTCGGGCTGAGGAACGGTATGAAAGGCTGTGTACTCATTATCGCCGGATCGGATTCCGGCGGCGGTGCCGGCATTCAGGCCGACATCAAATCCGTAACTGCGCTGGGCGGCTTCGCGGCGACGGCGATCACCGCCCTGACCGCGCAGAATACGCTTGGGGTGCAGGATGTCTTTCCGGTTGATATCGATTTTATCCTGACCCAGATGCGCGTCGTGCTCGACGATATCGGTGCGGACAGCCTGAAGACCGGCATGCTGCATAGTGCCGAGGTCATTGAAGCGGTGTGTACCGTGATAGAGCACGAAGGTGCCGCCATTCCCCTTGTGGTCGACCCGGTCATGGTCGCCAAGGGCGGCGCCTCGCTGCTCGATATCGATTCCGTGGCGACGCTGCGTGACCGGCTGTTGCCGCTTGCGGCGGTCATCACGCCGAATATCCCGGAAGCGGAAGAAATTCTCGGCGTACCGCGATCGATCTCCACGGTTTCCGATATGAAGGCGGCGGCCGAAGCGCTCAAAGCGATGGGACCGGGCGCAGTTCTGGTGAAGGGCGGACATATGCAAGGCGATGCGTTGTCCGACGTGCTGTTGGACGATGACGGATTTCACATCTTTGAGACACAGCGCATCGACACCAGGCATACGCACGGCACCGGCTGCACGCTGGCCTCGTCTATAGCCACCGGGATCGCGCAGGGCATGGAACTGCCGGCCGCGGTCGGCCGCGCGCAGGCTTATGTCGTGGCGGCCATCAAAGGCGCGCCGGGCTACGGCAGGGGACACGGGCCGATCGATCATGGTCACACGGTGATGCCGTTCGAGGGCGGCTGACGCCATTGGAGCTACCCGTCTTTCATATCCCCGTCTTGCGGCGTGACTCAAGACCCGGTCACCGACCCGGCCCATAGTATACTGACGCCGTGTTTGGCCCGCCGCCGTGGCAAGATGCGGATGGACGCCCGGCAGATTTCGAAACGCGGCGGCACGCTGGTTTGCGAAGATCGTGGCGCCCGCGTCAGGATCTGCGGGGATGCGGCTCTGTATCTGGAAGGCAAGATCGCGGTGTAGCGGTACCGTTTCCTTTGCCCCCAGAATCAGCCAAGCCCCGGATTCAGCCCGATTCTAAATTTAGTCCGGTCTCGCCGCCTATCGTTCAGTCGGTGCGGCTTGTAACCTCAAGAAGATGATAGCCGAACTGGGTTTTCACCGGGCCCTGGACTTCGTTTACCGGGGCGCTGAACACGACCTCGTCGAATTCCGGGACCATCTGGCCGGGGCCGAACGAACCGAGATCGCCACCATTGGCGCTGGACGGGCAGGAAGAATGCTCTTTTGCGACGTCGGCAAAATCAGTGCCGCCCGCGATTTGAGTTTTGAGCTCTTCGCAACGCTCTTCAGTATCAACCAGAATATGTCTTGCTTCGGCCTGGGCCATAAATTCTCTCCTGCACTTAAATCGTTGTTTTTCCGTTTCGCTGCACGTTGATAGCCTGTCTGCGTGGCTAGGTCTAATACGCCATTTACTCGATTCTCAACGATCGATAGGGCCCAAAAGACGGCGCAGACATCGACCGTCATGGCCGAATATGCCTCGGCATGAGGTCGAGTATTAATTTCACGTTCTCTAGGGGGGATTTATTCGTCTTCCGCCGATTTCGGCCCGAACACCCGTTCGCGGTCTTCTTCCGAAATCATGCCCATCAGCACCTTCCGGTATCCCTCGACGGCTTCGGCGCCGGCATTGCGATAGGCGTCGGCGAAGCGGCGGCGCTGGGATTCAGACAGGCGGCGTTCGAGCGCAACGCCCGACGCCGTCAGTTCCAGGAGGCGCTGGCGGCGGTCCTGCTTGCCTTCCTGCTGGATAATGAATTCCTCGCGCACCAGATGGCTCAATACCCGCGACAGGCTCTGCTTGGTGATATTGAGGATCGCCAGAAGTTCAGAGACGGTGATGCGCGGATTGCCGCCGACAAAATGGATGACCCGGTGGTGGGCGCGGCCGAAACCGTACTCGGCGAGGATGGCATCGGGCTCGGCTGTGAAGTCGCGATAGGCGAAATACAGCAGCTCAATTCCTTGGCGCAAATCCTCTTCACGCAGGAAGAGAGGATTGATGCCTGATTTTATGTCAGTCATGTTGACATATATGCCTTTGAATGTTACTTACCGCAAGCCTTAATGGTAACAATATGTCTTTGAGACGAGCTGCGGAGTAACAAACGCCATGATGAACTTCGATAATCAGGACGGCAATATCTGGTATAACGGCGCGCTGGTGCCCTGGCGGGACTCCAAGCTGCACGTACTGTCCCATGGTCTGCACTATGCAAGCTGCGTCTTCGAAGGGGAGCGAGTCTATAACGGCGAGGTCTTCAAGCTCCGCGAACATACCGAACGGCTGATCAATTCCGGCAAGGAGCTCGGTTTCGAGATTCCCTATTCGCTCGACGAGCTCGAGCAGGCGACCCGCGATACCATCGCGTCGCAGGGCTATGCCGATGCCTATGTGCGCCCTGTCGCCTGGCGCGGCAGCGAGATGATGGGCGTGTCAGCCCAGGAAACCAGGATCAATGTCGCCATTGCGGTGTGGGAATGGCCGTCCTATTTCTCACCCGAGGCACGGATGCGCGGTATCCGTCTGTGCACCTCCAAATGGCGGCGCCCCGCGCCCGACACGGCTCCAGTTCATGCCAAGGCCGCCGGTCTATATATGATCTGTACGCTCAGCAAACATGAAGCGGAGGCGAAGGGCTATGACGATGCGCTGATGCTTGATTATCGCGGTCAGATCGCCGAATCCACCGGTGCCAACATCTTCCTGATCCAGGACGGCAAAATTCACACGCCAACGCCGGATTGTTTTCTCGATGGCATCACCCGCCGCACCGTGATCGGCATCGCCAAGAAACACGGCTATGAGGTGATCGAACGCCCGATCATGCCCGAAGAGCTCGCCGACACATCCGAGATTTTTGTCACCGGCACGGCTGCGGAAGTGACCCCGGTGGGCGAAATCGACGACTACAAATTCGAAGTCGGCACGATCACCCGCACCCTGCTGGCAGATTACGACGCGCTGGTGCGCGGCACCCTGAGCGAAGAAGCCGCCTGAGGAGGCGGCGGGTTTCCGTGCTGTAGACGCACATTAGTAGTGTCACCCGAAGGGCGAAAAACGCAGTGCATTTTATTTTGACTAGCAGGTCTTCGCGACAGTCGTGATCGCGCAGCTTAAGCGTCGGTCACCCGCACCCACTTGTCGGCGGAGACTGAATCCTCGTTGCGGGATTCGACCCACTGGGCGCCGGACTCGCGATCTTCGAGCTTCCAGAACGGTGCCTTGGTTTTTAGCCAGTCGATCAGGAACTGACAGCTCTCAAGCGATGCTTCGCGGTGCGCCGATGCGGTGACCACGAGCACAATGCGGTCGCCGGGGTTCAGCGTGCCGTAGCGGTGAACGATCAGCACGTCCTGCAGTTCCCAGCGCTCACGCGCCTCTGCCTCCAGCTTGGCGAGCTGTTTCTCGGTCATGCCAGGGTAGTGTTCCAGCGTCATGGAGCTGATTTTCTCGTCGCCGGCATAATCGCGGACCAGTCCGACAAAGCTTGCCAGCCCGCCGATTTCCGTGTTGCCCGCCGTCATGCGGCTGATTTCTGCGCCGATATCGAAATCTTCGGTCTGTACCCGGATCATCGCGTTCAGCCTCCCGTCATCGGCGGAAATACGGCAACTTCATCACCATCGGCGATCGCTGCATCGAGCGGCGCGATCTCCTGATTGACGGCGACGCGAAGCGCGGTCGAATCCTCGAACGCATTGGCATAGCTGTCGCCCCGGCCTTTGAGCCAGTCGATCAGGGAGGCCACGTTCGTGACCTCCGGCGGTGGCGATAGTTCTTCTTTGCCGATCCCTATCCGGGATTTGACCCAGCCGAAATAAAGTACCTGCATTATCCGATCTCACTGAAAGGTAGAAAGTCCACCATGGTGCCCGCCTCGAAGCTAGTCAATTCCTCAGGAAGTTCAACCAGCCCGTCGGATTCGACCATGGATGTCAGGATACCCGCGCCGTCGCGGGGAAATTTTCGGGCAACCGGCGCGCCGTCCGCGTCCCGGTCAAGCCGCACGCGGAGCCATTCGCGTCGCCCCAGCTTCTTTTTGAGCGGAAAGCCGGCGCGGACGCGGTACATCGCCGGTTCGGTCACGCGGCTGCCGCCCAGCCGCAGGATCGCAGGACGGGCAAAGCGCATGAAGGTGACAAGCACAGCGACCGGATTACCGGGCAGGCCGATAAACGGGATATTGCCGATCTGGCCAAGCGCCAGAGGCCGTCCGGGGCGGATTGCAAGGCGCCAGAAATGCATTTTTCCGAGCGTGTCGATCGCGGCGCGCACGTGGTCTTCTTCTCCGGTAGAAACCCCACCCGATGTCATGATCAGGTTGTGATCGTCCGCGGCGGCAGAAAGTGTGTCGCGGATCACGTTATAAGAATCGGGCAGGATTCCCAGGTCGTCAACGATACAGCCCAGCCGTTCCAACGCTGCGGCGACCGAATAGCGGTTGGCGTCGTATATGCAGCCCGGCGGCAGGTCTTCCCCGGCGTCGCGGACTTCGTCGCCGGTCGAAAACAGCGCGACGCGCACGGGCTTGTAGACCGAAAGTGTCTTGAGGCCGATCGACGCGGTGAGGCCGATCTCCTGTGGGCGGAGTTTTGTGCCTGCTTTGAGAATTACATCGCCTGCCGCGATATCCTCGCCGGCAAAGCGCCGGTTGGCGCCCTGCTTGATACCGGGGGGTATAACAACATGAGTGTTATCTCCCTGGCGATCTTCGCGGCAGTCTTCCTGCATCAGCACCGTGTCGCCGTCAGCAGGCATGGCAGCACCCGTAAAGATGCGGATGGCCTCGCTTGCGCCGATCGGTCGGTCGGATATGTCGCCTGCCGCGATGCGTCCGGTCAGGACAAGCCGCGTTTCGCCATCGGCTGACAGATCTTCGAACCGGACCGCATAGCCGTCGACCGCCGCGTTATCATGCGGCGGCACGGCGCGGGTCGAGGTGATATCTTCTGCCAGTATCCGCCCGGCAGCGTCGCGCAGCGCGCAATCCTCACGGTCGACCACGACGGACAGCCGTTCCGTCAGAAGCGCCAGCGCCTCGTCGGTGCGCATTAATTCGCCGCCAAAGGCAAAGCAATCGTCGGAAAGCTGCGCCATGTCAGACCGCTTCTTCCTGCCGCCCGGCAAGCCCGCAATGGGCGATCACAAAATCGGCGATGGTGGCTGTGTTATTCAGGTCAAGCACGGGGATGATGCCTGCCGGAGACCCCACTGCGACCGCCGCGTCGGATGCAATGGCGACGATGGACGGGTTCGTCGTGCAGATCAGCTCCGTGCCGGTGGCCGGGCGGTGAACTTCTATCTTCGTATGCGCTTCGTTCTTGAAACCCTCGACCAACACGATATCGACCGGTGACAGCCGAGCAAGAAGCTCTTCCAGCGCCGGTTCGGCCTCGTCGCGGTTCTCATGCATGATGGCCCAGCGTTTCGCCGACGAGACCACGACCTCGGTCGCGCCCGCGGCGCGGTGTTCAAACGAATCCTTGCCCGGCGTGTCGATATCGAAGGCGTGATGGGCGTGCTTGACGGTCGCGACCCGGTAGCCGCGCGAAGCAAGCTCAGGGATCAGTCGGACGATCAGCGCCGTCTTGCCGCTGCCGCTCCATCCGGTGACACCGATGACGGCAGGCGTGGCGCGCGGAGGCGAGTTGATGGACGACGTCATGACCCAGCTGCCGGCGGCGGATCCATATGACGCAGTCCCGCCCGCAGGTAGTCGTAGCCGGTAATGATCGTGATGACCGCAGCGATCCAGAGCCCGGCTTCGCCAATGACGCGCACGGGGATTGTTTCCGGGATGACCGGGTGTGCGGCATTGCCGAGGATCAGGATCCCGATGGCGACCATCTGGATCGTAGTCTTCCATTTTGCCAGCTTGCTCACCGGCAGGCCGACCGACAGACCGGCCAGAAATTCGCGCAGACCCGACACCATGATCTCACGGCACAGGATGATGACGGCGGGGATGATTGTCAGCTCCGCGATCTGGCCGAACCCAACCATCATCAGCATTGCTGACGCGACCAGCAGCTTGTCCGCCACGGGATCGAGGAACCTGCCGAATGCCGAGATCTGACCCCGCGCCCGGGCGAGATAGCCGTCGAAGAAATCGGTGATCGCGGCCAGCGTAAACACGCCGCAGGCGATCCATTGTCCCGTCGCGCTTTCGAGAAAGAACAGCGCCACAAAGATTGGGATAACCGCCACGCGGGACAGTGTCAGAACAATTGGCAGTGTCAGGTGCATAAAGTACCATCGTTGTATGGTGTTTTCGGCCGGTACTGAAGTCCAGCGGGCCGAAGTTCAGTAGAGTGAAGTCTACTCTTCGGCGTGAAAGTGATCATAAATTCTTTTTGCGACTGTTGTGCTGATCCCGTCGACCGCTTCGAGGTCGACAAGACCGGCGCGGCCCACGCCGGCGGCGGACCCGAAATGGTTCAGCAGCGCGCGTTTCCGCTTCGCGCCGATACCCGGTACCTCGTCGATCACCGACTTGCTGATCTGTTTGGAGCGCCGGATGCGGTGGCTGCCGATGGCAAAACGATGCGCTTCATCACGCAGACGCTGCATGAAATACAAAATCGGATCCTGCAGCGGCAGCGAAAACGGCTTGCGTCCCGGCACGTGGAACCGTTCGCGCCCGGCATTGCGGTCGGGCCCCTTGGCGATCGCGACGAGGGGCTGATCCGCGATGCCGAGTTCGTCCAGCACTTCCATGACGACCGACAATTGACCCGGTCCGCCATCGATCAGGACTAAATCCGGCCAGATGCCCTTTTCGCGGTCGGGGTCTTCTTTCAATGCGCGGGCGAACCGCCGCGTCAGCACTTCGCGCATCATCGCGTAATCGTCGCCCGGCTCGATATCCGGGTGCTTGATGTTGAATTTGCGATAGGCGCTTTTCTTGAACCCGTCTTCGCCCGACACGATCATCGCGCCGAGCGCATTGGTGCCCGAAATATGGCTGTTATCGTATACCTCTATCCGCTTCGGCGGTGCGTTGAGATCGAACAAAGCGGCGACGCCATCCAGCAGTTTGCGCTGGCTGGCACTTTCCGATAGTCGCCGGGCCAGCGCGTCCGCTGCGTTCAGGGCGGCGCTGGCGATCAGGCTTTTGCGGGCGCCGCGCTGCGGTTTCGATATTTCGACCTTGCGGTCGGCACGGATCGACAGTGCCTGGCGGACAAGTTCCTGATTGGGCAGGTCATGGCTGACCAGCAGCAGTTTCGGCGGTTTCTTGTCCGAATAGAACTGGCCGATAAATGCTTCGAGCACCTCGTCTGCGGGGATCGAGCGGGCGTGGTTGGGAAAAAATGTCCGCGTACCGTAATTCTGCCCCGCCCGGTAGAAAAACACCTGTACGCAGGTTGCGCCGCCATCCTGATGGGCGGCAATGATATCGGCCTCGCCGATGCTGCCGACATGGATGTCCTGATGGGCCTGAATCTGGGTCAGGGCGCGGATCCGGTCGCGGTGGATGGCGGCGGATTCATAATCGAGCGCGGCGCTTGCTTCTTCCATCTTACGCGACATCGATTCCTGCACATTGCGGCTCCGCCCGCGCATAAAGGCCTGCGCCTGGTCGACGATTTCCGTGTAATCCGCAGGTGAGATCAGATCGACACAGGGCGCCGTGCAGCGCTTGATCTGATATTGCAGGCAGGGCCGTGTGCGGCCGTTGAACACGCTGTCCGAACAGCTTCTGAGCGGAAACACCTTTTGCAGGGTATTGAGGGTGCGGTTGACGGCCCCGGCTGAGGCAAACGGGCCGAAATACTCACCTCCCTTTTTGCGCGCACCGCGATGCTTGATGAGCTGAACCCAGTCCGTGTCGGTCCGCAACAGGATATAAGGATAGGATTTATCGTCGCGCAGCAGGATATTGTAGCGCGGCTTCAGCTGCTTGATCAGGTTGCTTTCTAGCAACAGTGCTTCGACTTCGGTATGGGTGCTGACAATTTCGAGGTCGACGGTCTGGGCGACCATCAGGCGGATACGTTCGGGCTGACCATGCCCGCGCGTATATGATGTGACCCGGTTGCGTAGATTCTTCGCCTTGCCGACATAAAGGTGTTTGCCCGCCGCATCGGTCATCCGGTAAACGCCAGGCCCGGTCGGCAGGTTCTTCAGCCGCGATGCGATCAGCGTGGCACCTTTCAGTGCGTCGTGATCGGTCAGTGCGTCACGATCGGTTGTTGGGGCGTTTTCTACTTCGTCGACCATTTCAGATTCATCTATGTCCAAACCCGCACAGGATATTACGGCAGGGCCGGCGCGGATATTCCCGGTTTGGCCCAGTTCAGCCCAGTTCGGCCGGTATCGATTCGAAAGCGGGGCTTATCCACCGTTTCTGTGGATAAGCCTGTCTATAACGCCAACATATTCAGGCTGAACCAGATTGACAAACCATCCCGTCTCACTCAGGGGGAAAAGGATATTATCATAAGTATTTGTAATATAAGAGGTATTTTTGTTCGAAAAGTAACGAAGATTAACAATCGGTTAATTATTTGTGAACGAAATATGAAAGTGATTGATCGTGACGGCGTGTGCACAACCGTGCTGCTCTGCGGGGTAGTTGGCGCTGGTCCGCCACCTGTTTAGTGGCGGCTATAGTGGCTTTAAGATCAGTTTGATCGTTCTATTTCAACGCCCACGCTGGCGGCGTCTGCGAATACATCAAGTTTTTCCACGCGAACTTTGGCAACACTCACATCTGCTTCGGCAAGACACATCTGGGCAATCCTCTCGGCAAGCGTCTCGACTAGGTTCCGGTGTCCGGCGGTGGCCAGATTGCGGACCTTTATGATCACGTCTTCATAGGACAGCACGTTCGACAGCTTGTCGTCGATCGGGGACGGGGTTTCGAACACCGTGAGGTCCAGGTTGATCCGGACGCGCTGGGCCCCGTCGCGTTCATGTCGGTAGACGCCGATCAGACATTCAAGCACTAGGTCGTTGATGAACACGCGGCGTGTCGGCCGCTCCGCCGGCTGGATGTTCGCATCAGACAGGTCTTTTAGAGGTTGGGCTGTCATGTTCTCGCCTTTTCGTCTGTTTGGGCAGGCCAGTCTTTCGGCCAGTGTTTCGGTCAGTCTGGCGTCATTCGGTTGTCGGTGGGGTGCCGGGTTCCGGAAATTCCCAGCCCAGGTGCTGCCCGCCATCCAGTGCAATCATCTGGCCCGTCAGTGATGGTGACGCAAGAATATAGCGCACGCCGTCGGCGATTTCACCCGCCGCGGCACCATGGCCGAGCGGCACACGTGCTGCCTGCCTGTCGAACTGTTCCTGGCTCTGGCGTGGGCTTGGCAGGGTCGGTCCCGGCCCGATGGCGTTAACGCGGACACGTGGCGCCAACGCCAGTGCAAGGTTCTGTGTCATCGCCCACATGCCGGTCTTGCTGATCGTATAGGACAGGAAACCCGGTGGGATGTTGATCACCCGTTGATCGGCGATATTGATGATATTGCCCGTCTGGCCGTCCGGCAGGCCGGCGGCTAGCGTCTGGCTCAGCTTGATCGGCGCCCACAGGTTGACGTTCATGTGGGCGTCCCAGGACTGGCGGGAAGCCGTCTCCAGGCTGTCATGTTCGAAGACGGACGCATTATTGACCAGGCAGGTGATAGGTCCGCCGGCGGCGACGGCCTCGATCGCCAGCCGGTCTATTTCGGCATCGTCGTCAAGATCAGCGGTGACGACATAGGCGTTGCGTCCGGCCTCGGTCAGGCTGCTGCATAGCGTGTCCGCCTCGCCTGTAGAATTGCGGTGATGGATGCCGACCGTCCAGCCGTCTTCAGCAAGGGCCGTCGCGATTTCGCGGCCGATGCGTTTTGCGGCGCCGGTAACCAGCGCATGTCCTTTGGATGTTTCGGTCATATCGTGAAAATGCGGTATATCGGCAATCCGTTCAAGGGATTGCGGGTGGAATATACGATTGCGTCGGCTAGCCCCGTCAGGTCGGCATGCCGCTCATACCGAGGAACTGGCTGGCGATGAAACCTACATACAGCACTAACAGGATCGATCCTTCGAGGCGGCTGATACGCCTGCCTGACAGCATGAACGGGATAATCAGCGCCGTTGTGGCCAGCAGGATCCACAGATCGAAGCTGACGATCTTGTCGGAGAACGGCAGTGGCGTGAACATGGCGGTGACGCCCGTGATACCGAAAAGATTGAACAGGTTGCTGCCCAGAACGTTACCGACGCAGACATCCGAATGTCCGCGATAGGCGGCAACGATGGATGTTGCAAGCTCCGGCAGAGAGGTGCCGATGGCGACCACGGTCAGGCCGATTACTTCCCCGGGAACGCTGCATTCCATGGCCAGCGTCGTCGCCCCGGTGACCAGCCATTCGGCACCGACCACGACTGCAAACAGGCCAACGATGATAATGCCGGCGATGCTGACCGTGCGCAGCGGGATGGTGCCCATCTCGGCTGCTTCTTCGCGGTGCAGCTCAGCGACTTCATCGTTGCTCTTGTTGTCATGCCAGACGGTAAAACCGATATAGGACATCAGGGCGATGAGCATCAGCGCGCCCTGCCAGAACACGATCTGGCCCGACATACCAAGCCCGACATAAACCAGGGTTACCGCGGACATCCCCAGAAGGTCGCGTTTGACCGCGCCCGGACTGACCGCGATCGGTGCGATGATGGCGGCAACGCCCAGTATCAGAAGAATGTTAGCAATATTGCTGCCGACCACGTTGCCGACGGCAAGACCCGGCGATCCGACCAGGGCGGCATTTACGCTGACGACCATTTCCGGCAAGGATGTGCCGAACCCGACAATCGTCAGCCCGACGATCAACGGCGATATGCCGAGCCGCTGTGCCAGCGCCACCGAGCCCCGCACCACGGACTCGCCGCCAAACAGCAGCAGGGCAAAACCGGCAATAATCAGAAAATATGTCATTCAGTCGGCAAAAGGCGCAGAGGGTTCAAAGGACGGACTAAAAAAGCCTAGCTTGGTAACATGCTGCGCCGGAGATCACCAATCAGGGTCATCTGTTCGGATACGGCCATCTGTTCGGAGACAACGAACGCTAGGTGTATATGGTACCAACTTGGTTAATTTTCCATAGAACTCATTAATTTTCGTTATGTTGACGCTTATTCTGCCGCTGATCGAACAGACCGCCAATGCATGACGTCTCTTTCCTGAGCGAAACGCTTATTTTCCTGATTGCTGCGGTGATCGTGGCGCCTGTGTTCCAGCGCCTGCGGTCAAGTCTGGTGCTGGGCTATCTTGTGGCCGGCGTGATTATAGGTCCCGGCGTGCTCAGCCTGATTTCGAGCTCCAAACAGGTTAACAATATCGCCGAGCTCGGTATTGTCTTTCTGCTTTTCACCATCGGGCTCGAACTCAGCGTCGACCGGCTCAAAGTGATCCGGAACCAGATATTCGGCGTCGGTACCGCGCAGGTCGTCGTCACGTCGATCATTATTGCGACAGTGGCATGGTCGCTCGGTTTCTCGCTGCAGACTTCGGTGATTATCGGCGGCGGTCTTGCGCTGTCATCGACCGCTGTGGTCCTGCAATTGCTGTCGGAACGCGGTGAGCTTAGGTCGCGCCGCGGCCGCCTGACTTTTGCCATCCTGCTGCTGCAGGATCTCGCTGTGGTCCCGCTACTGGCGCTGGTGCCCGCCTTCGCAGGCGAAGGGGACGATACGGTCACAGCGTTGCTGTGGACGCTCGGCAAGGCGTTGCTGCTTCTTGCCGGGGTGGCGATTTTTGGCTGGTTTGTCGTCCGCCCGTTGTTCCGTGCCGTCGCAGTCGGACGCTCGTCGGAACTTTTCGCCGCCGTCACGCTTGCGGTGTTGCTGGGAATGGCCTGGCTGACCGGCACGTTCGGCCTGTCACTGGCGATTGGCGGGTTCCTGGCGGGCCTGTTGCTGGCAGAGACCGAGTACCGGCACCAGGTTGCCGCCGATATCCAGCCGTTCCGCGGGTTGCTGCTCGGCCTGTTTTTCATGACCGTCGGCATCAGCCTCGATCTCGGCATTATCTTCGAGAACACGCTGCTGGTGTTGGGTCTGCTGGTCGGGCTTATCGTTCTCAAGACCGTGATTACCATGGCTTTGTGCCGGATCAGCGGGGTGTCGATGTCGGTCAGCCTGAATACGGCGCTGGTGCTCAGCCAGGCCGGGGAATTCGGGTTTGTGCTCTTCGCGCTGGCCGGCGGTTTCGGCCTGCTAGAGACGCGGGAGGCGACGATCCTGTCCGGCGTCATCGCGCTGAGCATGGCGGTGACGCCGGGTCTCGCCTGGCTCGGCAACCGGCTGCACAAGCGGCTCGAGGCGAGACTTGCCGAACGTCAGGAAGACATTCAGTCTGAAAGTGCCGATATGAAGGGTCACGTGATCATTGCCGGGTTCGGCCGGGTAGGGCAGTCGGTGGTCAAAACCCTGTCCGCCGCCGGCATTCACTATGTCGCGGTCGAGTTCGAACCGACCCGCGTCGCCGAGGCGCGCGCACAGGGCTTGTCGGTCTATTACGGCGATGCCAGCCGGGTTGAGGTGCTCGAAGCACTCGGCGCCGGTCGTGCCCGGGCTGCGGTTATCATTCTCGATAACGCGGCCGCGGCGGAACGTGTGGTCAACCTGCTGCACCGGCGTTTCCCCAAACTGAACATATTCGTCCGCGCCCGCGACAACGCCCACAAGCGCCGCCTGGCGGAGGCCGGCGCCAGCGGCATCGTGCATGAGACGTATGAGCTCAGCCTGCATCTCGGCGAATCGGTGCTGCACGGCTACGGCACACCCGATGACCAGATCCAGGAAATCATCCGCGACCACCGCGCCGACGATTACGCGCTGTTGTCCGATGTCATCCTGCCGGTGACCGACGAGAAGGGCGCAGAGAAGCAGACGGTGAAGAAGTAGCCAGAGTCCGTGCCGT
>CAJIYX010000116.1 GCA_905181725.1 Alphaproteobacteria bacterium UBA830 | reverse complement strand
GCCGGTGCGCGCCTGAATCGGCTGGGACGATTTACGGTCTTCGGCAATTTCGCTCATGCGCCGGTCAATTTCGACGCGGTCGCCCGGCTTGCCGGCAAGGCAGGCCGACAGGAATATCCAGCTTTCGTCGATGGCGCTGTGCCGATAGGAGAAATCGAAATCGGCGGGTGTCAGCGAGTTGACATTGCCCTCCGGGTCTATCGCCTCGGCAGACACAAGAACGTCACTTATCTCGCGGCCATAGGCGCCTGCATTCATCCGCAACGCGCCGCCGATGGTGCCGGGGATGCCGCTGAGGAATTCAAGTCCGGCGACGGACCGGTCGCGCCCTTCGCGGGCAACGGCGACGTCGAGCGCGCCTGAGCCCGCAGTGACCTCCGTGCCGTCGAAGAAAACATCACCGAGCGCTTTACTAAGATGGATCACAACACCCGGCAGGCCGCCATCGCGGATCAGGGCGTTGGAGCCAAGCCCCAGTAAGGTGCGTTCGATGTCGGTATCCAGCGCGGACACAAAAGCGATCAGGTCGTCGCGGTCGGCGGGATGGAACAGAACCTCTGCCGGTCCGCCGGTCCTGAACCACGTGATGCTGGATATCGGAGCGTTTTCCGTCAGCGTGCCGCGTACGGGCGGCAGGCGATCAACCAATCGGGGCAGGGCATGGGCCAGCATGATCAGGCCCCTCCCGATGTCTTGGCCGCACGGTTTGCCCAGGCCACGGTGAGCGCATCGGGCAGGTCGTTGGCCCAGGCGGTGATGTTGCCTGCGCCCAGACAGATCACGAAATCGTCGGGTTCGGCAAGATCGGCAATCAGCGATGGCAGGGAGTCTGCATTTTCGAGCGGCACGACATGCCGGTGTCCACGGGCGCGGAGGCCGTCGACCAGTGCGTCGCGGTCGATACCGGGCACCGGCGCTTCGCCTGCCGCGTATATGTCGGCGACGACGACTGTATCGGCATCGTTGAAGCACGTGCAGAAATCGTCGAACAGATCCTGGACGCGGGAATATCTGTGCGGCTGAACCACTGCGATTACGTTGCGCCGTGTGCTGGTGCGGGCAGCTGCAAGCACGGCGGCAATTTCCACCGGATGATGACCGTAATCGTCGATAATTGTGACGTCGTTGATCATGCCGGTACGCGTGAAGCGTCGCTTCACGCCGCTGAAATTCATCAGCGTGCGTTTGATGACATCGGGCTCGATGCCCATTTCCTGTGCGATCGCGATGGCGGCTAGCGCATTGCGAATATTGTGGTCGCCAACCATCGGCATGGTAAAGCGGCCGAGATCGACCGTTGTGGACAACACCCGGTTTGACACGATGACGTTGAAGTGTGATCCGGCCGGGTCGGCTGAAATCTCGGTTGCGCGGATGTCGGCCTGCGGGCTGAAACCGTAAGTGACGATACGCCGGTCCGACACGGCGGAGATCAGTGCCTGCACCTCGGTGTCGTCGATGCACACCGTGGCGAACCCATAAAACGGGATATTCTGGACGAACGTCACAAAGGCGGCTTTTAGCGTGTCGAAATCGCCGTAATAGTCGAGATGTTCGGGGTCGATATTCGTGACCACGGCGATGGTTGCCGGCAGTTTCATGAACGTGCCGTCGGATTCGTCGGCTTCGACGACAATCCAGTCCCCGTCGCCGAGCCGGGCGTTTGTGCCGTATGCGTTGATGATGCCGCCATTGATGACGGTGGGGTCAAACTGCCCCGCATCCATCACCGCAGCGACGATGGATGTGGTCGTCGTCTTGCCATGGGTGCCGGCAACCGCGATGCCCCATTTCAGGCGCATGATCTCAGCCAGCATTTCGGCGCGCGGTACTACCGGAATCAGCCGGGCGCGTGCCTCGATGACTTCGGGGTTGTCGGATTTTACCGCCGACGAAATAACGATGACCTCGGCTTCTTTCAGGTTCGCGCCGTCATGGCCGATGGAGATAGTGATTCCGAGATTGCGGAGCCGCAGGACATTGGCGCTTTCGGCGATGTCGCTGCCTCGAACTGCGTAGCCGAGATTGTGCAGAATTTCCGCAATCCCGCTCATGCCGATCCCGCCGATCCCGACGAAATGGATGGTGCCGATGCTGAGAGGCAACGTCTTCATGCCGCTATCTCCCGCGCAGGTTCTGTGCCCGGCCCACGACCGCCATTGAGACTGACGCCCATTAGCGTCTTGGCCTGGTCGGCAAGGGCGACTGCTGCCGATGACCCACCGAAGTCGTGCGCGCATTTAGCAGCGTCGATCAGGATGTTCTGCAGGTTCGCGAAACTTTGGAGACGCATCGTCAGGGCTTCGGGTGTGAAGCCGGCCTGCGGGATCAACCATCCGGCACCGCTGGCTTCGACCGCGCGCGCATTGGCGGTCTGGTGATCGTCCATCGCGTGCGGGTAGGGGATGAGGATCGCCGGGCGGCCCGCCTCTGCAAGCTCCGCGACCGTCGATGCGCCGGCGCGGGTAATCACGATATGGGCTGCGGCCATGCGGTCCGGCACGTCGTCGAAGAACGTTGCGAGGTCTGCATAAACACCTGCCTCGGCATAGATTCGTCTGACATTGTCGATATCTTCGGCGCGGCATTGTTGGGTGATCGCAAAGCGCCGTCGCAGTGTTTCCGGCATTTCCTGCAATGCGCGTGGGATCACTTCGCTGAGGACCGTCGCACCCTGGCTGCCGCCCATAACGAGGATTTTAACGCCTTTGCCGTTCGGCCCGATCGGCGGATATTCCTGATCGCGGACGGCGCTGAACGCTGCGCGGACGGGATTGCCCGTCAGCACGACGTTTCCGTCGCTTGCCACTGCGATGCCGGATGTTTCGGCGAATGATGTCGCGATGGCGGTCACGCGCTTCGAGACCAGCCGGTTGGCGCGTCCCAATACGGCGTTCTGTTCGTGAATAATTGTCGGTAAGCCGCGCGATGTCGCGGCGATCATTGTCGGCACTGACGGATAGCCGCCAAAGCCGATCACGCATTCCGGGCGAATCTTTCTGAACAGACGCCGTGCCTGCAACACGCCGACGCCGATTGAAACGGCGGCGCTCATTTTTGCCATCAGTCCCCCCCGAACACCGGATGCGCTGATCTGGTGCACGTCAACGCCGGCAAGCAATTTGCCGAGATTGGTGCCGCGTGCATCTGTTGCCAGCGCGACGGTGTGGCCACGTGCCATCAGTTCTTCGGCAACGGCGATTGCCGGGAAGACATGCCCGCCCGTGCCGCCGGCCGCAAGAAGAATGCTGCGTCCACCGGTCATCGCAGGATCTCCGCGCCGATACGTTTGCGCGTCAGAGCCAACAGAAATCCGATGCACAGCCCCATCGCGATTAGGGATGAGCCGCCATAGCTGACAAAGGGCAGTGTCATGCCCTTGGTCGGCATCAGCCGCAGGGTCGACCCCATATTGATGACGGCCTGAAGACCAAACTGCACGACCAGACCCGACGTCGCGAGCAGGATGAAAAGGTCGGTTTCCTGCAGCGCCTTTGCGAAACCACGCAGGACGACGAAACCGAACAGACAGACAATGATCAGGCAGACAAAAAGTCCGAATTCCTCGCCCGCGACGGCAAAGACGAAATCCGAATGGGCGTCGGGGAGAACTTCTTTCACGGTGCCCTCGCCCGGACCGCGGCCGAACAAGCCGCCATTCATGAAGGCTTCGAGCGAGCGATCGACCTGATAGCTGTCGCCGGAGGACGGATCCAGGAACCGGTCAACACGACTTGCGACATGGGACAGCGTGAAATAGGCGAGCACTAAAGCCGCGATGCCGGTAATGGCGAGCCCTGCCGCCCAGAACAGCGGCAGGCCGGCGAGAAAGAACTGGCAGGCCCAAACAGCGGAAATGACCACGGCCATGCCGACATCGGGCTGCAGCAGTAGCAATCCGACGATCAGGCCATAGGCGCCGATGGACATCAGGTTTCCATGTTTGAGATCGCCGGTACGCGCCGATGCGAAAAGCCAGGCGGCGACCACGGCGAAGGCGGGTTTAAGGAATTCCGACGGTTGAACCGAGAACGGGCCGAGGGCGACCCAGCGCCGGGCCCCTTTGATTTCGGTTCCGAATACGAAGGTCGCGAGAACCAGAAGCGTGAAGATGATCAGCGTGATGATCGCCACACGGAATACGCCGCGCGGCGAGAGCAGCGATCCACCGACCAGTAATGCCAGCGAAATGGGCAGGTAAATCAACTGACGGCGGGCGAAATAGAAATAGTCGAGGCCGATACGCTCGGCGACGGCCGGGCTGGCGGCCAGCGCCAAAATGATACCAAACGCGATCAGCGCGCCGACGGCCGTCAGCGTCCAGCGGTCAACGGTCCACCACCAGCGGCCAAGAATTGA
>CAJIYX010000115.1 GCA_905181725.1 Alphaproteobacteria bacterium UBA830 | reverse complement strand
GATGACGGCCTTCCTGTTATTCGCCGTGTTCTTCGGCCGCCAGACGTGGCAACAGCGCGCCGAGATCAAATCCCACTGGAAATTTGTGACGCTGTTCTCCCTGGTCTCCATCGCGGGGTTCAATTCGGTTTTTTATCTCGCGCTGCAGAAATCGACGGCGATTCAGGTCGCGTTGATCCAGTCGATCCTGCCGGTTGTGGTGCTGCTGCTTTGCCTGATTTTCCTGCGCCAGCGGATCAGCGGGCGGCAATGGTGGGGGATCGTGTTTTCGATCGCCGGTGCCGTGCTGATCGTTATTCGCGGCGACCTGAACGTATTGCAAACGCTGGCTCTCGGCGAAGGCGACATCTGGGCGCTGGGCGCAGTTTTTATATGGGGATTACAGGCTTTCCTGATGCGCTGGAAACCCCCGACCATAGAGATCATGCCCTTTATGACCACAATCAGCCTGATCGGCGTTATTGCCATGACGCCACTATATCTATGGGAAACCGCCACTGTTGCGCCGATGCCGTTCACCCAGACGAGCATTCTGTTCGTCCTTTACGTCGCGGTGCTGGCGAGCTTCGTCGGCACAAGCTGCTGGAATGAAGGCACCTACCGCGCCGGACCTGCGCAGGCAGGCTATTTCGGCAATCTGTTCCCGATATTCGCGGGCGTACTCGCCATCGTCATTCTGGGCGAGCAACCGTATTGGTATCACGGGGTCGGCGCGCTCTGCGTCGTGATCGGCATCTGGCTGGCAACCGCGCAGCATGCCCGCCATGCGGCACGGGCATGATTCCATGACGGCGCCCGACACTCAGAAAAAATCCGACGGTATTCTCATTGCCTATCTAATGCTAACCGTCGTCGCGCTGCTTTGGGCCGCAAATACTAATGTCGCACGCGCAACCACGCAGGAAGTACCGCCGATCGCGCTGACGTTCTGGCGTCTGTTCCTGTCGGCGCTGATCTTCGCGCCTTTCGCCTTTCGGAACACCTGGCGGAACCGTCGCGTGGTGTTGAAGCATTTCTGGTTCCTGAATCTTCTGGCCTTGCTGTCGATGGCCATGTTCAACGCGCTCGTTTATATGGGCATGCAGTATACGGTGGCGATAAACGGCAACCTGATGCAGGGCGCATTGCCAATCTGCATCCTGCTATCGGGACTGATATTTGCGGGCCGACGGGTGACGTTGCGTCAGGGCGCCGGAGTAGCACTTGGCATGGCCGGGCTGATCACGATTGTGGTACGCGGCGATATCGACCTGCTTCTCCAGATGCGGATCAACCCGGGGGACCCGCTGGTGTTTTTCGGGGTGTTCGCATCCGCGACTTATGCGGTGTTCTTGTACAAGCGCCCACCTGAATTGAGCCTGCTATCGTTTATGTTCTTGTCGATGGCGTTTGCCAGCATCCATGTATTCCCTTTCTTTCTGGTCGAACATATCTGGTTCCGCGCCTTGCCGATGACGCAAACGGCCCTTCTGACCGTGGGATTCATCGCGTTGTTTCCCTCAGTGCTTGCGCAAACATTTTTTGTCGAAGGCATCCGCCGGATTGGTCCCGCCAAGGCCGGCTATATGATCTATCTGACGCCGGTATTCGGGGTATTCATGGCCATCGCGGTCCTGGGCGAGCCGTTTCGCAACTTTCATATTGCCGGGATTGCCATGATCGCCTTTGGTATTTGGCTCGCCACATTCAGCAGGAAAAAAACCTGACCCTGGTATGAAGAACTCGCCCGCCCTACCCTATATCATGCTGACGTTCTGCGCCCTGTTCTGGGCCGGGTCTTCCGTTGTCGGGCGCCATGTTGCCGGTGAAATTCCGCCGCTTGCGCTGAATTTCTGGCGCTGGCTGTTCGCTTTCCTGATCGTCCTGACCTGGACCTGGCGCGAACTTTACCGCCACCGCGCGCTGGTCCGGGAAAAATGGAAATACATCGCCTTTCTGGCGCTGTCATCGTCCATCGGATTCGGGGCCCTGCACTACGTTGCTCTGCAATACACGACTGCCATCAACGGTGCGCTGTTCCAGGGGCTGATGTCGATCTGCATCCTGATCTCGGCGCTGATCCTCCTCGGCGACAAGTTCGGCGGGCGGGAATCGATCGGCGTCCTGCTCGGTTTCACAGGCGTCGCGTTTATCGTCACCCAGGGCGACCCCGCGGTGGTGATGGCGCTCAGCTTTAATATCGGCGACATCATCCTGCTGCTGGCGACGATGTCCTATTCGGTTTATGCGGTGTTCCTGCGGCGTGCTCCGCCCGAGCTCAGTGCGAGCGCGCTGATGGCCGCCATGTTCGGCTTTGCGACGCTGTTCATGCTGCCACTATGGCTGATCGAGCTTTACGTGCTCGACAAGCCTGTAGCCATTAATTTTACCACGGTGTGGGCAATCGGTTTCATCACCATCGGACCATCGGTACTGGCCCAGATATTCTGGGCCTATTCGGTGTCCAAGGTGGGACCGGGACGAGCCGGATACTTTATCTATCTGGCACCTGTGTTCGGCGTGATCCTGGCGGTATCGCTTCTGGGCGAACAGGTCCGCTGGTTTCACACGGTGGGGATATTGTTGATATTCACCGGAATATGGCTGGCGACGCGACCGAAATCCGCCGCCAGCACATAACAGAACTCTGCAGCGTCAGGCCTGCGGCAGGGTTACCCCAACCATGGCATCGCGCGTGACGATGGCAGTCAGCTGCTCGGCTGACCAGCCTTCGGTCCCTTCCGGCTGCTCCGGCAGGACGAGGTAGCGCATATCCGCGTTGGAATCGTGAACCCGGACAGTCTTGTCATCCGGTAGCTCGGTGCCGAATTCCTTCAGGACAGAGCGCGGCTCGACCACGGCGCGGGCACGGTAGCTTTTGGATTTATACCAATCCGGCGGCAGTCCTAGGACCGTCCGCGGATAGCACGAGCAAAGCGTGCAGACGATCATGTTGTGCACATCGTCGGTATTCTCAACGACGATCAGCACGGCGTCCCCCATCGGGAAACCCATTTCGCCGACCGCCTTTGTGCCGTCTTCGAGAAGGCGTTTTTTGAAGTCCTCGTCGGTCCACGCCCGCGCGATGATCCTCGCACCTTCGGCCGGGTCACGACTGTCGAGAAATTCAAGGTTGCGGCGTACATCGTCGGCGCTGACCACACCTTTTTCGATCAGCAGTTCCTTCATCGCCTCGGCCATCAGTTCATAATAACCGGTTTCGTTCGCATCCGGCGTCGTGCCGGGATGGTCATGGTCATGACCGTGGTCGTGGGTGCCGCGTTCGTCGGTCGTCATCTCATTGTCCCCCGATTTTCTCGAGCCAGTGATCGTAGATTTCCAGGTCCAGCGTATCGCTGTCGGATCCTTCGTAATCCGGCCACAATTCGGTCTGGGTGATGCGAACCCTGTAAAGTTCGCGCTTCGGCGTGCCATCGAAACCGTAAGCAAGTTCCTCCGGATTTTTGAAATCGCCGCAGTAACGTTCGACAACACCGGTCTTGCCGCGCACGTAATACGGCGTGCGGCGGTGCCCCGGCGGATGAGAATCCTTTATGCGAACGCGATCGCCAACACTGAACATCATACCGTCAGACCTCCAATTGCGTTTTGAGTGCGTCCATTTTGCCCATGACCTCGCTCCGGGTCAGCAGACCTTTTTCCTCGAGCAGGTTGACCATGGCCTCGGACCAGCGTTCGAAATAATCCTGCTTATAGATATCTTCGGGCAGGTCTTCCAGCGCGCGGCGCAGTTCGTCAATACGCATGATGTCATGGTCGCGCAAGGCTGCGGCAACCGATGTGATCATTTTCGCCCACGGCTCGGCCGCGTGCTCATCGGACTCGACCGGCCCGGCCTTCATTCCGCCCATATCGTGCTGGCGCTGGTTCATGATGTCTCTCCTGTTTCGTTTATTCTGCGACGGTTGGCCGGCGAATTCAACTGCCCTCGCGCACCGATTGGGGCTTTTTCGCCTTCAGCGCATCGATGCGCTCCTGTACTTCCTGTTCGGTGACGACTTTCTTTTGCACCAGAATATCGAAGATCGCCTGCATCCCCATTTCGAAATAACCAAGCGCGTGATAGCGTTCATATCCCATTTCCTCGCGGGCTCGTCGGCCTTCATGCAGGTTGACGAGACCGGCGCCCTCG
>CAJIYX010000114.1 GCA_905181725.1 Alphaproteobacteria bacterium UBA830 | reverse complement strand
ATCCTGGAGATCGCGCATGATCTTGAGGTCGATCTTGTCGAGTTTGATTCTGGCCATATCCGGAGTTTCCGTTAGTTTCGTGCTTGGGTCTTCAACAGGGTGATAGCATGGATGGCCGCGCATTCTGACGTTCAGAGGCTCTCAAACGAAATTATATTTTAAAGAATGATAATAATATTTCAAACATGCGTCGAGAAGATGGGCTCGGAACAGTGAACGAGCCGGTTGAACAGCAGGCCAAAAACCTGACTGGAAATCTGGCTGGAAAGACCGTCTGGGTCATGACCGACGGCAAGGCGGGCATGGAAAACCAGTGCCTCGGTCTCGCCGAAGCGCTTATTGCGCTCGGCGGGGAGGCCCCGATCGTTAAACGGCTGGCACCCCGGTTTCCGTGGTATTCCCTGCCGCCGCAGTTCTGGTTTTCGCCGCTTTCGACACCTGATTTTGACGGCGAACCGCTGACCCCGCCCTGGCCCGATATCCTGATCGCCACCGGTCGCCAGACCGTGGCGCCGGCGCTGGCGATCAAACGGGCAAGTAGCGGTGCGACGTTATGCGTCCAGATACAGAACCCGGCCTGGCGGCATGATGCGTTCGATCTTCTCGCCATCCCGAAGCATGACGGGGTGACGGGCGCCAACCTGATCGAGACCTTCGGCGCGCTGCACCGAGTGACACCGGAGAAGCTCAGCGCCGAAGCTGAAAAATTCCGGGCCACGCTTGCCGATCTGCCGCGCCCGCTGATCGCCGTGCTGATCGGCGGGTCGAACAAGCAGTATCGGATGACCGGCGCGGTGACCCAGCGGCTGGCCGCAAACCTGCTCACGCTGTGCGACGATCATGGCACGGGCCTGGCGGTCACCGCATCGCGGCGCACCGGGGCGGAAAATGAAAAACATCTTCGGACCGCGCTGGCGGACGCTCCCTGCTGGTTCTGGGATGGAAGTGGAGACAACCCGTATTTCGGCCTGCTCGGCCTCGCCGACGCTATCGTGGTGACAGCCGATTCAGTGTCGATGGTGTCGGAAGCCTGCGCCACCGGCAAGCCGGTCCACGTGATCGAGCTCGATGGCGGCTCCGCCAAGTTCGCACGGTTCCATGACGGCCTGCGGACGGCAGGCATGAGCCGGCCGTTCGACGGGGCGCTGGACACCTGGACCTATGATATCCCAGACGACACCGCGCGGGTCGCGGCAGAGATCGTGCGGCGGCTTTCCTCCTGAAGCAGACCACAATACCGCGGCAGAAAGACGCCGCGCGCCATTCCTGATTGAATTACAGTCACCGGAAGGATACATCTGGTTTCGTGACCCAGACATCCGACACCTCTCCGGCACTCGACACGGACGCGCTCGCAAATACAGCCTGCGAGCACGATCCGTATGACTACGTGATTCTGCCCGGTTTCGTGAAGGCGAATGCCCTCCCCGACATCCACGAAACCTATCCAGAAATCGATCAGTCCGGCAGTTTCCCCTATCATTCGCTCGAGTACGGAGAGGCATTTTCATCTCTGCTGGATGAATTACAGGGCCCCGCGATGCGCGCCGCGATCGAGAAGGTGTTCGATGTCGACCTGACCGACCGGCCGACCACCGTAACAGTGCGTGGCCGTTGCCAGCGCAAGGACGGGCGCATCCATCAAGATTCGACCGAAAAGATCATCACCGTGCTGGTTTATATGAACCCCGCTTGGGAAGAATCCGGCGGCCGGCTGCGGGTGCTTTGCTCTGACAAGAACCTCGAGGACTACGCCGCCGAGGTCCCACCCGCCGAGGGCACGTTGCTGGCGTTCCGGCGCAGCGACACGTCGCACCACGGTCACAAGCCGTTTGAGGGGCAGCGCCGGGTGCTGCAGCTGAACTGGGTGACCAGCGACAAGTTCGCCAGACGCGAACAGCGCAGGCACGCGATTTCGGCCTTTTTCAAGCGGTTCCGGCGGTAAACGCCCGCCGATGGAGATTCGCCCCCGCGGGCCTCATAATGACTTCGGACATTTCCCAGATACAATCCGGATGAAGACGCCTGCATGCCGCTGAAAATCGATACCTTCGACAACCGCAGCGGCGGCAACAGCTATTACAAAGCCGTCAGCCATCCGCTTGCCGCCGAAGCCGCCGCCGGCCTGATCTCGCAGCTGCGCGCCGCCAACGGGGTCGCGATCTATGACCCGCTCGGCTACTCGGAAGGGTTCGCCGCGTTTCACCCGCTGGACGGCGTCGATCTGCGTGGCGTGTTCGTGCAGGACATCGCGAAGGTCGGCGATACCGTGCTCGGCCATCGCACGCAGCCGGTCACCGACCTGCCGGGCTTTGCCGTCGGCGCTGTGCTCGATATCGTCTTCGTGATGTCGTTCGATGCCGACAAGCTGGTCGACCATGTCCGCCACCTGCTGCCGGCCGGTACCGAGGTCGTCAGCCTGGACGCATTGCGGTTGCCCGACGCCATGCTGATCAACGGCAAGACCTATCTGGACCCGATGAATTTCGCCACGAATTTCGCGTTCTTCAGGGATACAGCCGCGCATCATACCCGCGTCGTAACGGCTAATTACTGGGCGCGTTACGGGGCTAAAAATATCACGCTGTGGCTGCGCCTGATAGATGACGCCGGCGGCGTGCTGGCCGAGTGGAACGAGGATGTCAGCGGTGCCGCACAATCGGTTGTGATCGACAGCCAGGACGTGCGCACCCGCTTCGGGCTCAGCGAGTTTACCGGGCAGCTCTTCATCCACGCCATCGGCGCGACCGGCCACGATGTCGTCAAATACGCGCTTGATCTGTATGGCGCGGATGGCGCCGCGCTGTCCTGCACCCATGATGCCAATGCCTGGCCCGCCGATCTGTATGGCGGCCTGCCGGCACCGCGCGACGGCGAGGACGTGATCCTCTGGGTCCAGAATTCGCACCCCTGCACGATCCCGGCGGGCGAGATCGGCCTGAACCTGATGGGCAACGACACGGTGACGACCATCGATACCGCCGTCGGCCCCTATGCCACGATGGCGATCCGGGTCGGTGATGTTCTGCCCGATGCCGCCTGGCCGCAACAGATAGAGCTGTCGGCCGGCAAGCATTTCGTCCGCCCGCGCTATGAGGTGACCACCGCCGCCAATGACCGGCGGATGGCCCATATGAATGTCGAGCGCGTAGATCTAAAACCCGACCCCGGCATCCCCGGGCTCGCCAGCCTTATGGGCAAGGGCTATATCCTGCCCGCGCCGATCCTGCCGATGGATATCTGGAAATCGGTGGCCCTGCCGACGCCGATGTCGACCTGTCAGACCAGCCTGCCGGTCGCCCTGCTCGCGATCGACGCGGAGGGACGCGAGGCCGGCCGGATCGCGCTGGGCCACCTGCCCCGCGATCATGCCCGGATGGTGGACCTGAAAACCGACATGGCGGACGCGCTGTCGGCGATGGACGGGTTCGGCCATATGGAGCTGGTTTACGACTTTGCCGATGGCGGCGAGGCCGATGGCTGGCTGCACGCGCTGTTCCGCTACGAAAACGAGAAGACAGGCAACGCAGCAGAGACCAGCTTCGGCGCGCATATCTTCAACACCGTGCTGACCTACAAGAACGAGCCGCAATCTTATACGTCGCGCCCGCCGGGGCTGAGCACGCGCCTGTTCCTGCGGCTTGGCGGCCAAATAGGAAATTCCCCGCTTGAGGCCCCGCTGGAGACCATGTGTCACCTGATCTACCCGGCATCGACCCCGTGGCTCGCCATGTCAGAGACAGATATCGGCCTGCATGACGGCACCGGTGCCGAGGTCGCGACAACGCGGCTTGAAATCCCCTGCGGCGGGTCGCGCTTCTGGCGCTATGCAGAGATATTCGATGAGGCCGCCCGCGCAAAGGCCGGCGACGGCGCCCATATCATCATCCGCGACACGACGTGTCGCCTGTTCGGCTATCACGGGCTGATCCACGAAGATGGCGGATTCAGCCTCGATCACATGTTCGGGTTTTAAGCGCCCCTCTAAAACGCCGGTCGCCCGCCCGCAGGCGGCGGCACCTTCGGGGTTTCCGTCACCGTGACCCCGGCGCCGATGTCGAACTGCATCAGGTCCTCGCCGACCACCAGCGGGCCGTCATAGGTCGGCCGCGTTGCCGGGATCAGGTCGTCGGACGTGGCATCCCCAAACAGCAGGATATGGGTATAGGCGGCCATCTTCGGTCTAGTGCGGCTGAACACGATGCCCGCGTCTTCGGGGATCGTGTGATTGCGCCGGATACGTTCCAGATTGGCGCGCTCCATGCCGTCGCCCATGCCGTGAGTGACCTCATGCACCAGCAGGTCGGCGTTCTGGGAATAGGCGATCAGGTTTTCGTTCAGCGTCGTATCGCCCGACAGCACGGCAGAGCGGCCGTCATAATCGATGCGGTAACCGAACGCGTCGAGCTGTTCGCCGCCATGATCGACCTCGAAGGCGGTGATCGTGATGCCGTCGGCGTCATAGACCACGCCCTCGGCGATCTCTGACGATTCCAGCTTCACGCCTTCGGGGTTGTAGCTGTGGGCGCGCACCCGGATATCGGTGGCAAATGCCAGCGGCAGGTGTTCGGCCATCTGGTCCGTGCCAACCGGCCCCCAGATTTTGAGCGGCCGTGCCCGCTTGCCCCATGGCCGGCCGATCCAGCCGGTCAACCACAGGTCGGTAAACCCGACAACGTGATCCGAATGATGGTGGGTCAGAAACATGCCGTCGATCTCGCCAAATGGTATCTCGAGCTGATAAAGCCGCTGCAGCGCGCCGCGACCGGCATCGAAAAGGAACTTCATGCCCCCGACCTCGACCAGCGTGCTCGGCCCGAACCGGTCCAGCACCGGCGGCGGCGCTCCGGTGCCCAGCAAGGTGACGCGAAAAATATCCCTGGAAA
>CAJIYX010000113.1 GCA_905181725.1 Alphaproteobacteria bacterium UBA830 | reverse complement strand
CCGCGATTGGTGTATTTCTTGGCAATCGAAATCACGAGGCGAAGGTTTGCTTCAACCATTTCCTTTTTCGCCCTACTGGCTTCGCGTTCGCCGCGCTGGACCTCGTTGACGAGGCGGCGGAATTCGTCAACCGGCATGTCGATCTCATCGGACAGCGCGATCACCTGATCGCGGATACCCTTGATGTCGTCCTTATAGCGCTGGACGAACGGCTTCCAGCCCTTGCCGGACAGGCGGCTGATGCGGTTCAGCCACTTGGTATCGGTCTCGTTCCCGAGATATTCCTCGAGGAAGGATTCGCGCGCCACCTTGGACTTGGTCGCCATGCGCAGCAGCCGGCCTTCGAGCTGCAGCAGGGTCTTGTTATAGGTGTAAAGCTCCTGAACGAGCTGTTCGATGCGGAAATTGTTCATCCGCACGATCTTGACGTAGCCGACCAGTTCCTTGGTCAGCTTTACCAGGTTCTTTTCGGATACCGCACCGAAGCTGCCATTGCCGTTCAGCGCATCGGCACGTTTCTGGCGAAGCTTGGAGACCTTCGGATAGGTATTGGCGATCTTGTCGAAATTCTTCAGCGCCTTCGGGGTCAGTGCTTCTTCCATCGCCGACATGGAGATACTGACGGCGTCATCCTCATCCTCGTCCTCGTCGGGCTCACCCTCGGCCAGGCCGGTGGGCGCGCCGGTCGGTTTTGCGGGCTTGATCGGGCCGGAATCGTTCGCCGGCACGTTGTTATTCGGGTTCGGATTGTTGGGGTTCACCTTGGGCGGGTTGGCGCCGCCATAGGCCGCGTCGAGGTCGACGACATCGCGCAGCAGCATTTCTTCGTTTTTCAGGCCTTCGCGCCAGGACAGCAATGCGCGGAAGGTCAGCGGCGATTCACAGATCGCCGAGATCATTTTCTCGCGGCCGGCCTCAATCCGCTTGGCGATGGCAATTTCGCCTTCGCGCGACAGCAGCTCAACCGAGCCCATTTCGCGCAGATACATGCGCACCGGATCATCGGTACGGCCGAGATCCTGGTTGTCGTCATTGGCGGGCTTGGCTTTTTCGACGGCGGTGCCTTCGACCTCGGGCTCGGTCTCGGTCTCTTCGGCGTCTTCGTTTTCGACAACGTTGATCCCGAGCTCGGAGAGTTGGGTCATGGTGTCTTCGATCTGCTCGGATGAGACGTCATCCGGCGGCAGCGCCTTGTTCAGGTCGTCATAGGTGACGAAACCGCGTTCCTTGCCGGTCTCCAAAAGCTTTTTGACGGCGGCATCGACGGAATCGATCACCGGAGCGTCATTGGTCTCTTCGGCCTGTTGCGGTTCGGCTTCAGGCTGCTTTTTGATCTTTGTCGCCATACGGACTCAGTTCCCCAAAATTACCAAAATCACCCACATATAGCGGCCTGGTCCTGGGGACCGGTGCCGCCGGGCACGCTACATATTCAACACGCACCCGCTCGCCACGCTCTTTTTCGCCTCACGCGCGGTTCCTTGTCCCGGGAACCAGAGGTTCCATGTCGAAGGAACCAGAATAGTCGTCTACCGCACCGTCTATCAGACGGGTATCGCACCCACTATCAAGCGGGTACTTCCGTTCCCGGCGATCCGGGTCCGTCCATCTTCAGCTTTTCGAATCTTTCCCAGTTCTCGTCTGTCGGCTCATTCACGTACAGGCGTCTCGCGTCTTCGAGCTCTGCCCGGCGCGCAGGTGCCAAGTGGCTTGCAAGAACCTGAAGGAAACCCGTCCGCACCGCGTCTTCAGCCGCATCCAGCCGGGCGAACCCGGCATGGACATAAACATCAGAGGTCAGAACAGACTGTAAAATCACACTGTTTCCCTGCTTAACTAACTGGGTCTTCAGCCCCTCGGAGTCAAGATTTTCCGTGAGGGCGTAGACCTTTAGAATTTCCTGCCGGAGGTTGTCAAGCTTAGGGTTCGAAACATTAACCATTGCTAAATCCTCGGCGAACATGTCGAGCAAGTCCGGATGGTTGAGAATCACCGCCAGAAGCACCTGTTCATGCCGTTTTTTGAGGATATCGGGGCCGGATCTGGTGCCCGCATCTGGCACGCCGCCGAGATGGGTGCCGGCGCGCCGGTCTTCCCACGACGCTGCCCCCCTGCCGCCGCGGCCGCCACGGCCACTGCCACCCCGATTAAAATTGCCGCCTCCACCACGCCCCTGATATTGACCCTGCCGGCCGCCACTATTTCCATTCGGGTTGCGCGCGGCGTTGATCATGTCGCGGAGCTTCTGGCGGAACAGCGACTGGTACTGGAACTGGACCTTGCGGTCGGCGATCGACAGCGCACGGTCCTCGAGGCGTTTCTCCAGTCCGGCAAGGCGCTCGGGCGTATCGAAGTCACGCCCGGCAGTCTCGAGCTTCCAGATCACGGCATCGAGCGGCGTTGATTTGGCGATCAGCTCTTCCATCGCCTGGGCGCCCTGCGTGCTGACCAGGCTGTCCGGGTCCTCGCCGGCGGGCAGGGTGATGAAGCGCAAACTCCGTTCGGGGGCGAGCAGCGGCAGGGCGCGTTCGGCCGACCGTGCCTGTGCGCGCTGGCCGGCATTATCGCCATCGAAACAGAGATAAGGCTCATTGGTGACCTTCCACAGCACGGCAAGATGGCTTTCGGAAAGTGCCGTGCCAAGCGGTGCCACGACCTCGTCAATGCCATGCTGCGACAGCGCGATCACATCCATATAGCCTTCGGCGACCAGGATGCGTTTATTGTTATGCGCGGCACTGCGGGCATGGGCGAGGCCGTATAGCGTGCGGCGTTTATCGAATAAGGGCGTGTCGGGCGAGTTCAGGTATTTGGGCTCACCGTCGCCCATGGTGCGCCCTCCAAACGCGATGATGCGGCCGCGCGCATCCGCAATCGGGAACAGAACGCGGTCGCGGAAAAAATCATAAGACGGGCGGCCATCATCAGGCTTGCGCACCAGGCCACCCTCGGCGAGCAGCGCTTCGGGCATCGCATCAGACATGATCGCGGTCTTGAGCGAATTACCCGGCGGCGCGAAACCGAGGCGGAACCGCGAAATGGTCTCGTCCGACAGCCCGCGTCCATGCAAGTAGGCGAGCGCCGTCTTGCCCATCGGCGATCGCAGGGTCTGTTCATAAAAGGCACACGCCGCCTCCATCACCTCAAGCAGCCCGGCCCGGCGCTGCTCCTGCGCGCGCTCTTCGGGCGACGACACCGGCACTTCAAGCCCCGCCTCCGCCGCCAGCTGCTCCACAGCCTCGGGAAACGACACCCCCTCAGCCTGCATCAAATACCCAATCACATCCCCATGAGCCCCGCATCCAAAGCAATGATAAAAATTCTTATCATTTGATACGGTAAACGAGGGGCTCTTCTCGTTATGGAAGGGGCAGAGGCCGGTGTGTTCGCGGCCGCGGAGCTGGAGTTTTACGTGTCGTGAGACGACGTCGGACAGGCTCAGCCGGGCGCGGATTTCGTCGAGGAACTGGGGCGAAAACGCCATTTACGCCTTTCGGGACCGTTATCGACGGCGATGGTCTCAGTATAGATTACACGGTGCCGAAAGCGAATCTCAGGACAAAAAATCCTGAAAAAGCCTCGCCTAGTTGGAAAGCTGTGCCTTCAGCATTGCGCTTGCCTTGCCGAAATCCATCTGGCCGGCGAAGCGTTCGCGAAGCGCGCCCATCGCCTTGCCCATATCCTTGATCGATCTCGCCCCTGTATCCTCGATCACCGACGCGATCGCCGCCTTGATCTCCGCGTCGCCAAGCTGGCGCGGCATGAAATCCTCGATGACCGTGATTTCCTCGGCCTCACGCGCGGCGAGCTCGGGGCGGTTGCCCTGCGTGTACATCTCGATCGAGTCATGACGCTGGCGCACCATGGTCTGGAGCACCTGCAGGATGTCGGTATCGCTGATGCCGTCATCCACGCCCTTCGAGCGCGCCGCGATATCGCGGTCCTTGATGGCGGTCAGGATCAAACGCAGGGTCGACACCGCGACCGGCTTCTTTTCCTTCATCGACGATTTGAGTGTTTCGCTGAGCCGGTCTCTGAGCATGGATATCATCTTGGCTGTTGAGAGGCGTTGGACGGTAACCTAATTCCCCGGCACGCGCAAACCTTCCGATATGACCTAACATATTGATCTATATAGAACTTTCTAAAATCCATTTCGGTTGACGAGTCCCCCGCGATCCCTTATCTAACCCGGGTCCCTCTCTGTTTGCGGCCCGCTAATCGGGACTCCAGCACACCAATTCCGGCGCACCCAACAACACGCCTTACACATTCCTCTTCTTAACCCGGAAGACGCCCATCATGGCTGACAACCTGACCGACACCATAGCACGCTCCCCAGACGCCTCCACACCGCCCAAGGGCGCGACGGCTGTTCTGGTATTGGGGAATGGCGAGACCGTCTGGGGCCGCGGCATCGGCGCCACGGGCACCACGATCGGCGAGGTCTGCTTCAACACCTCTATTACGGGCTATCAGGAAATCCTGACCGACCCGTCCTATGCCGGCCAGATCATCACGTTCACGTTCCCCCATGTCGGCAATGTCGGCGCCAACCCGGAAGACATCGAGACGACGACGCCGGCGGCCCGCGGCCTGATCCTGCGGTCGGACATCACGCACCCGTCGAGCTGGCGCGCGGCCCAGCATCTCGACGCCTGGCTCAAAACCAACAACCTGATCGGCCTTGCCGGTGTGGATACGCGGCGCCTGACCCGCCTCATCCGCGATTCAGGTGCGCCGACCGGTGTGATCCACCATGCGCCTGACGGCGTTTTCAATTTGGACAAGCTGAAAGCCGACGCATCGGCCTGGCCCGGGCTGGAAGGCATGGACCTCGCCAAGGAAGTTACCTGCCGCCAGACCTATAGTTGGGACGAAAGTCTGTGGGCGCTATATGAAGGCTACGGCCAACAGAAAGACCCCAAATTCCACGTCGTCGCGATGGATTTTGGCGCCAAGCGCAACATCCTCCGCGCACTGGCCTCGGCCGGCTGCAGGGTGACCGTGGTGCCCGCCACGGCGAGCGCCGAAGAGGTGCTGCGCCACAGGCCCGACGGCATTTTCCTGTCCAACGGGCCGGGCGACCCGTCGGCGACCGGCGAATATGCCGTGCCGGTGATAAAGCAGCTGATCAAATTCGGCCTGCCGATGTTCGGCATCTGCCTCGGCCACCAGCTGCTGTCCCTGGCACTGGGGGCAACGACCAGAAAGATGCATCTCGGCCACCGCGGCGCCAACCACCCGGTCAAAGACCTGGCGACCAGCAAGGTGGAGATCACCAGCCAGAACCACGGCTTTGTGGTGGATGAAAACTCTTTGCCCGACGGCGTGGAGCTGACGCACACGTCGCTGTTTGACCAGACCCTGGAGGGCATCTGCCTGACCGGCAAGCCGATCTTCTCGGTGCAGTACCACCCGGAAGCATCCCCCGGGCCGCAGGACAGTCATTATCTGTTCGGGCGGTTCGTGGAGATGATGGAAACTGCGGGTTAGGGCAGGACAGATAACGGCTGCCCTGCGGGTCATCGGCGCTCCTCGGAAATTGCGATGCCAGTGATGCGGGTGGCGGCTTTTCTAGGGTTCCTGTTCGGGGTGCTCGCCGGCTGCGCTGGCCCAGAGACTCCTTCCAATCACTCAGAGCGACAGGTTCGCGGGCGACTAGTCCGCGACCGCTGGCCCCGCAACACAGAACAATGCCCGCAACGGGCCACAGAACCGGACCGGGAACGATCCGGCCATCACGCCCCGTATCGTGCGGGCAAGCCGGAAGCTGCAATGCGTGCCCTATGCAAGGCGCCACGTCGATATCGCGCTACACGGCGACGCCTGGACATGGTGGAACTCAGCACAGGGTCGCTACGACAGGGGCCGCCAGCCGCAGACGGGTTCGCTCCTAGTGCTCAAGCGGCGCAGCAACAGCCGCGGCCATCTCGCCGTGGTGACACGGATCGTCGGGCCGCGCGAGATTATCGTCAATCATGCCAACTGGCTGAACCGCGGCCGCATACATCTCGGCACCCCGGTGCGCGACGTGTCGGCCAAGAACGACTGGTCCGCAGTGCGGGTGTGGTACATCCCCGGCAAAACCTGGGGCCGGTCGATCCGCCCGGCCTATGGCTTTATCTATCCGGGGCTAAAAGATAGTAGAGGCAGCTGCCGAAGAGCCCAATCACACGGATGCCAATGACCGGGGTGCAGGGCGTCTCCCCTACCCCGTAATCTCAAAAATCCGTTTGTCATCGGTCAGATCCCGTATCCGATCGATCCGCGCGCCGTCCCAGTGATACGCTATGTGCCGCCCCTGCACCGGCACCTCCATCACGTTCGGATAGAATGCGGCGAAGCATTCGCCGCCGGCGTGGCGCTCGCTGGGATACACGATGCCGTCACGCTCCGCGGCGCGGACCTCGCGAGCGAAGGCTTGGGAGGCGGTGTAATCGTCGCGACGTAACAGGGCGCTAAAATCCCCGCCCCGCAGATCATCCAGCACGGCATCGATCCGGCCGACCAGCTCACGCATCTCGGCGATCCAGCCGGGGGCTTCCGCCGTGGCGGCGCAGAAATTTTGCTTGTGATGAACGGTTTCGAACAGCGCAGCCTCATACCCGTTGGCGGCGTAATACGCGCAGAACGTGCCGTCGTGAAAACGTCCCGGCCGGTCGGTGCTGGCATGGACGAACGGCGCCATCACGTATGAAGCCACCGCCCTGTTCACCCGGCGGGCGCGCGACACCAGGTCGAGCGCGCCGATGGTGTCTGCAAAGGCGCGGATTTGTTTTGGCCTCAGCGGCGGCGAGCAGAGCCCAGTCCGCCGGGTCGGCGATATCCTCGAACAGGTCGACCGGCGGAAACCGGAAATCGGTGAAATGATGACAGGCCTGCCAGGTGATATGGCTGGCAGGAGCCGTCACCACGGGCTGCGTTGGGAATCCACATAGCGCCGCACCCGCATCAGGTCGGTGAGCTGGCCGCCGAGCATCAAGTCGAGCGCTGTGGCACCGCTGAATGCCTCGTTCGGGCGTTTGATCCAGCCATAGCCGCGCGTGGCATCGCTAAACAGCAGCCGCAGCGCCGTTACAAAAGCACCGAACAGGCCTATCGCTACATGATCGTGCTGGCGAACGAAGGCCATCTTAATCCCGAGACCAGCGGAAACACCGAATTGCACCGAGTAGTTCCATGCCAGACACCATCACTCATGCGGGCGGCGCCGTTTTCCGGCGGCACGACGACACCATCGAATATCTGCTGGTCGCGGCGAAAAACGCGCCGGATGAATGGGTCCTGCCGAAGGGCCATGTAGCTGCGGGCGAAGACCCCGGCGCCGCCGCTTCGCGCGAAGTAGCGGAGGAAGCCGGGATCATGGCGCGCACGATCGGATCGATCCCCGGCCGGGTCACCTTCGCCACCGTTCGCGATGGCGTGCCCGAAGTGGTCACCGCAATATTCTACCTGATGGAATATCGTGGCGATGCGGACGGCGCTTCCGAAAACCGCACCCTGCGCTGGCTGCCCCTGGATGACGCGCTGGCCGCCCTGATATTTCCAGAAAGCCGCGACATGCTGACCCGCGCCGAAGAGCTGCGCCTGATGTCGGAACAGGCCCGGTAGTGCCGAACTCCCGGTTCAAGCTCGCCGGTTCAAACTCCCCGGCCCAGGCTCCTCTGGCTCAAACTCTCCCGACCAAGACTCGCCCGACCGCATGGGATAAACTTTCGCGCATCCCTTTTGGCAAAGCGCGGAGCACACATGGACCGGCCCAACACTGATCCCGAAAAAAATCTCGGCTACTTCAACCGCCAGGCGGCCGCCGATCATGGCACGCGCACCGCCATCATCGATCTGTCGCGCCCCGCGCCGTTCCACCTCACCCATGCCGATCTCAACGACAGGATGAACCGAATAGCCGCCGCTCTGCAGGTGCGGGGAATGTCTCGTGGCGACCGGCTACTGCTGGCGACCGGCAACCGGTTTGAATTTATCGAGGTGTTCTTCGGCGCGATGCGGGCGGGGATCGTGCCGATCCCGCTCAACCACAAGCTCGGCGCCGATACGATCCGCTTCGTGATATCGGACGCCGATGCCCGCGCCGCCGTTATCTCCCCCGAATGCCATCCGGAGATCGAGGCACTGGTCGACGAAGCCGGGCTGTCGCCGAAAATCTCGACCGGCACGCAGACGCCCGGCTGGGAAGCCTATGAAAATGTGCTCGCCGCTGCCGATGCAGCTCAGGTCGCGTCGCCTGGGATCGGCGCGCGCGAAACCGCGTTCCTGCCCTACACGTCGGGCTCGACCGGGGTGCCAAAGGGCGTATTGCTGCCGCATGACGGCATGTTATGGGCAATCCGCGCGGCGCAGCATTACTGGCCGCTCGAGGCGGATGACCGCGCGCTGATCGCCGGGCCGCTGTTTCACAAGAACGCCATGCGGGTCTCGGTCAAACCGATGCTGCGGGTCGGTGCGTCGGTCGTGATCCTACCGCTGTTCGAACCGAAAATGTTTCTGAACGCGCTTGCCGAATATGACTGCACCCATTCGGGCGGCGTGCCGGCCATGTACCGCATGGCACTGGCCGAGAAAGACCTGCTGGCGACGCTGGCCTTCCCCAGGCTCAAATGCCTGGAAATGGGCTCCGCCGTGGTCGGCGCCGACCTGATCGCCGCCGTGGAGACCGCGTTCGACACCCCGGTGATTGAGGCATACGGCCTGACCGAAGGGGGTGGACCGCTGCGCGAGCCGCCGGAGAATGATCCTGAGACCAGCCACGGCCCAGTGCCGCGCGGCAGTTGCGGCATCATCGCACCCGAGGTGGAGGTCAAGATGATCGACACGGCGGGTACGGAGAACCCATCGGAAGGCGAATTATGGGTGCGCTCGCCCGCAGTGCTGACGGGATATAACAATCGCCCCGAGCTGACCGCCGAGCGTATCGTCGACGGCTATCTGCGCACCGGTGATATTTTCCGCTGCGACGAAGACGGGCATTTCTTTTTTATGGGCCGGACCGACGATCAGTTTTCCTGCGGCGGCGAGAACATCAACCCGAAAGAGGTCGAATTGCTGCTGGTCCAGCACCCCGACGTGGTCGATGCGGTCGTCGCCCCCATCCCGCATGACATCAAAGGGCTGGCACCGGCGGCACTTATCACGGTGCGCACCACTCCGGCACCCGACGAGGATGCGGTCAAGCAGTTCACCCTCGATCACGGGCCCGCGTATGCGCATCCGCGCCGCGTGTTCGTGGTCGATCAGATGCCGTTCAACGGGGCCGGAAAAATCGACCGGGCGCTGGCCAAGGCAGAGATGCTGTCGCGGATAGTGGCGTCGGATTAGGCCGCGTTCGAACTAGGCCAGGCCCACCCACTTCCACCCGGATTTCCAAAAACGTTGGTAAATACGGGTCTCCGGCCAAAAAGGTTCCTCATAGTGGGTCGATATGTCTGCTTTCGGGAGGAGTGCAGACGCTGGGTAAGTGCGTCCATAGGGTCCGCCGCTAGCCATAAGCGGACATCGCAAGATAGCTGGGGAAACAGCCCCTTCTAGCCAGCAGCGGTAATTCCGAAGAACCTCCGGCCTAAAGGCGATATGGGCTCAGCCGGTTTCAACGCTCGTTCAGCCGCCTTTTCTGCAGCAGCGACGAGCATTGATCCATAACCGCGACGACGAAACGCAGGGTTTACGAAAATATAGGTCAACACACCGACTTCAGCGTCAAGTGTGGCATACCCGATTGTCGTGTTTTCGTTTGCGATGACGACAGTATCTTCGCCAATAACGCGGATTGAGATGCTGTCCATTGTGACTCTCTTCATTCGAAATGAAGTACGGCCCCCAAACTGATTTAGATGATTGCGCTGTATCGAGGGAGACGGTGAACGGGGAGGATTCAAGCAATCGATGCGAGGTGCTTAGAACCGCTGAAGGCTGGCGCTGTTTATTGTATCTGATCCAAACACCATACGGCACCGTATGGTAGTACTACAATAGAGAGAATCAGCATGTACCAGATATATCAGAACATCATGGACTCCGACCGCAACCCCTTGCGATCACTGCCGCAGGCTCAGCGCCTTCAGGCAATGGTTTTACTAAGCGTGATGTGGTCGACCATCTTCTGTCTCTCGACGAATGCCTGGTTCTGGTATGGCGAACTAGTGGTCGGTCACGTGCTAGTTATCCTTGGCATCGCGATCACTGCATTAACGTTCAGTCTCGCTTCCGAGAAAGAGAAGTTCGCGGTCCCCAGTAAAAAGGAGGACGCGCCACAAAGATGAGCCGTCCCGCTAAGACGACGAATGAGGCGTATAGAAGCTCAAGCTGGGACTGCAGTACACGCTCATCGAAACGGCCAAACCAAACGGCGTCGCCCCGCATGACGGGATGTCCGATGCTCTAGGTATCTCAACGGCAACGTTGCTAGTAGCTGCCGGCTGCGTGTACCTGTGACGCTCCGATCACGATTCGTTATCTGATCGGAAACGGAACCTCCGTGTTGAGAGCTTCATGTAGTAAAACTGTCGGCGGCACCTTCATTCATCGGCGTTTTACTCCATAAGGAATCACGTGGTCGATATGCAATCCCAGTCAAATGAAATGCTCGTAGGCGACAATGCTCTGAATGCCGACATCGACCAGTCCTGGCAACAGGACAATCAGGCCTGGTGGGATTGGTACGTAACGCTGGCTGATAACGAAAATCATCCCGATAACGCTACTCTTGTCGAGCTGCCACCTATCCCGCACTTAGAGATGCCATCCGATGGCGATATCGGAGAGGAGCTCATTGCCCCGTACAATTTGACAGAAGACCACTGCCGGGCTTTTCGCAGGGACGGGTTCGTCAAACTGCCACACGTCTTGTCACCCGGCACCGTGATGCGCCTACGCCGGGAACTGCTGCGGCTTCTTGGCGAAACGTTTGGCGTCAGTATAGATGGCTCCAGCAATGATCGCTTCCTCAGTCTCGAAATGATGTGGTTGGGGAATGCTCTCATCAGAAGTTATGTGCTCAGCCCCCGTATTGCCAAGATTTCTGCAGACCTGCTCGGCGTGAAAA
>CAJIYX010000112.1 GCA_905181725.1 Alphaproteobacteria bacterium UBA830 | reverse complement strand
TCGATCGGTTCGTCAGTGGGCAATTTCCGCGTCCTTGAAGCGGATGACTTCGAACAGGCCATCTGGCATTGGACCGAAGCGGCGTGCGTCGCTCCGCCAGTCCTTGGTAAATTTGACCGACTTTTCTTGGGTCAGTTTGGCGTTGAGGAGCTTTTCTGCGCCGGCGGCTTCCTTGATAAAAGCGGTGCGGAGTTTTTTCAGCGGTATGTCACGAATGCCTGTTGCGTGCACCGGGTCTTTTCCGCTCGCTGGGCCAAACCACTGCAACGCCAACGGATAACGCTTTGCGAACGCTTTTTGGAACAGGTTCGCCTGTGTCTTGCCTTCACCGATGACCTGGAACCAACCCTGGGAGTATTTGAGGTGGAAGTACGTCTCTTGGCCGATCTTCTTGGCAATTCCCGCAATGGCGCGGTCCTCGTGCTTTAGGAAGCCCGACGCCATCAACCAAGTCGAAAGCTCGGTGAGCCATGTGGCCACGATGAAGTCCTCCCAGCCTGTGGGGGCTTCGTCGAGCAGGTTCATTGAGCGGATTTCTTCCGCTCCGCGACCGCGTTCGAGATGAGCGTAGTCATGCCCATGCGCTGCGAGGTACTGATAAATCGCGCGCGTATGGCCGTAATTTGACGTGCACATGCCGAGGATGGCTGCGAAGTCGGGCAATGAACGACCGTTCATCACGCATTCCGCGTACCAGTTGCCGAGCACCAGCCGCGTGTCGGCGATGGCCAGCAGGTCGTTTTCAAAATTCTTATCCAGCTTGGTGCCGGTACTTCCGGGTGTATAAGCCATAATCGTCTTCCTTGTTTTCTGCCTCAGCCCATCTTGATTTTGGCTGATTTACCTTCTTCGGTGACCGTGATTATTGAATCCAGTGGGATTACGCACATTTCGCGCCATTTGTGCTGGTCGTAGATGAACCAGGCACGAACCTGGGCTAGCTCATCGTTCGGTGCTTCGACCGATCCCACATGGGACAGTTCCGAATCAGAATTTTTGCGGGCGAACACTTCGTAGTATTTAGGCTCTTTGCCGCCGCGTTCCCGCTTCTGGTCGATTTTCTTTTTACCCTTAAACTTCGTCGCCATCCTCAATTCCTTTCCGTCAAACCTGCATACCATTTGCGCGCATCATTTCCTGTACGTCAGGCTCGATCATGTCGCGCGACCACGGCAGGTGCCATCCTTCTTCGACGACAACGCTTTTTATGCCCGGCACCGACAGAACTGCCTCACGAACGTTCTCGCGAAGCATACCGACGCCCGGGCATCCCATGCAGGGAATACATACCTGGATCTTCGCTGCGCCCCGGGCATCGATCTCGATGTCACGCAACATGCCCATCCTCCGAAGGCTAACAGGCACGTGCGGATCGTGCACGGCCTCCAATGCTTCGACGATGTCCTCTTTGGACGGCAGGGTGGCTGTCGCGGTCATGTCAATCCTCGCTATGGTTCAGTGCTGCTAAGCGTGACCTACCAGAGGTCTTTGCCCCACTCTTCGGACATCACGCGGGCGATCGACGGTACCTTGTGCTGTGAGCCTTTTTTCCAGACCTTTAGCTGTTCCTTCCAGGTAATCTGCCGGTCGTAATCCCACTTGCGCTTTTCTTCATCGAGATAGATCGGCGCTTCGTAGTCGAGAACGAATTTGCCCTGCTCTTCGTCGAAATGCGCGGGCACCTTGATGCCGACACCCTCGGAATACGGCACAATCCGCGACAGCCATTTCTGACGCATTTCGTCGTTGGATGCGCCGCGGATGCGATAGGATAGCTGATCAGTCCGCGTTTTTAGGTTGTCGGGCATGCCGAACCAGGCGGCGCAGAGTGGGAAATAGAAGTCGACCATTTCCTGGACACGTTTACGGCTGCCCTCGGACTGATTCCAGAAGAATTTTGTCCAGCGTTCGCCATGGGCGACGTGGAAGGTCTCTTCGTAGTTTACTTTCCGCAGCGAGCGGGCAAACGGTGCATAGGAGCAGTTTTCCTCGAGGTCGACCGTCGTGATGTAGCCGGCGCGGTCGCCGTAGCACATGGAAACAACGGACTCGATGTAGTCTTCGTGCGGGAATTCCAGCATCTGGAATGTCCGCCATTCTTCCGGGTCGCGATCAAACAGGAAACTGTGCGTGTCATATCCGAAATCTTCGAGAATCCGGTACATCATCTGGGCATGGCCCAGCTCGTCCTGACAGGCCGCGGCGATGGAAATCTTGTCTTCAAGCGTTGGCGACGTTTTGATCGCAGGTGAATAGGTTGGCAACGTGACGACTTCGAGGTCGGCGGCGATGTGGATGGTGTTGACCAGCACATCCCTGTAGCGGTCCGTCATTTCTTCGACGTCTTCCAACTGGTACCCGGTAGCGACCTTTTCCTGGAGGGCGAGTTCGCGCGGATCTTCTTGAATGTCTTTGATAGCAGTTGCCATGTGTCGGTGCCTTTCGTTCAGTTTTCGTCGTTTAAATCGAATTAGGTCTCTCGGTGCATAAACACACCGATCGATATTTCTAAAATCTCAATCGCGCGCTGTAACGCCGTCGAACACAAAATCCCGGAATGCCCGGGCAAAGTCATGTCCCTTCAAATCTCCGCCCCGCATGTACCATTCGACATAACAACCCTTGTTGGTCGCCATGATGACACTGGCTAGTTCGTCCGGGCCGATACCCTTGCGGAATGCGCCGCTTTCCTGGCCGACCTTGACGGTTTCACGGAGTGCATTTTCCATCCGGGCCATCAGATCGGTCAGCCGTGTTTCGATTTCGTCGCCGGACCCGTTGAACTCGGCGCTCATCAGAATCGCCAGCAGCATATATTCTGTTTTTTCGGCGCCGATGACCGATTGTGATCGTACGAAGGCACTCAGGCGGTCGCGGGGGTCTTCCCCAGCCTTTTTCATTGCCGCAAGTGTGGGTTCGACCGTCAGTTCTTCCGTGCGGTCGAGCAGGGCCTTGAGTACATTGGCTTTACTTTTGAAATAGAAATAGACGGCGCCCTTTGTTAGGTCCGCCGACTGGGCGATCTCCTCGACCGTCGTCGCATGATAACCCTGCGTGATAAACAAGGTCAGCGCTTTGGTCAGCAACGCCTCAATGCTTGCGGCGCGCTGTTCCCGCTTGGTCGTCGGGCGGTCACGACTAGCGCTCTCGGCCGACGGGTCGAAAGTGTTTTGCAGGTGCGTGTCCATTGGACCCCGAAAATTACATACTGATCGGACAGTATCTTATTGCGCTTTATATTTCAACATCTGATAGGACTTAACTTAACGTCTTGAAGGGGACGCGCATCAAACGATTATACACAGCTATGACAGCATTGCCGTCGCGGAAAAGCCTGAATGTTCCATTCCTTTAATTTTTAACGCCTATACCCTACATTATAGATATGGAAGAAAGATCGGACACAACGGCGACAGAACGCCAGACGCGCATCAAACCCGAATATGTTCTGATTGGCATTCTTCTGCTGATTGGCGCGGTCGCCGTGCCCGCCATGGCGGACGTGTATCTGGTCCAGTCTTTTGTCCTCTCTATCTGCACAGGCCTTGGTTTTCAATAGATTAGCGCAGTCTGTGTGAGAATTTTAAGGTTGAAAAACCTTTAATCATGTTTTGTCATCCAATCCGTTAGGCGCCAAGTAGGCGCATTAAGGGGTCGATTATACGTTGTTCAGGCGCGGTGGCGGCATCTGGAATCGTTTTGGCAGCAGAGCTTTCGGCCGTGCCGAAGCCTTCATATGCCGACACAATACGATATGCCGATGGTGGTTTCGGGAGCGTGTCGCAATCGCTGTCCGGGCTTGGCTACAATCTGTCGAATCCTTCCATCGAATCGACGGCAGAGACTTTTATCGTTCCGGGTATGACCGGCGGGGGTACGCGGCTCGATTTTACGTATGTCGGCGATCCCGGCAGCTACCAGTTTTCGTTCGGTGTATTTGACGGAGGGGCGGTGACTGCTGATCCTGTATCCGATCGGCAGAGCAGGGCAACGCAGGCGCTCGGCGCGTCGACGGTTGTTTTCGACGACCAGGACACGGACCCCGGAACGACCAGGTCGCTGGACATTGCCGCCGGCACCGATCTTGGCCTTTTTCTGCCCAATGAGTCGCGTCTCAAATAGAGAGGGCCAGGTGAGTCAAAATTGACCGACCCGGCCCCAAAAAGCTGAGCTACCCGTATAAACTTTAGCCGGGGCGCTCGAAGTTCTTGTCCATATGGCCCTTGCCGTCGAGGTCGCCTTTTTCGAACAGCCAGCTGTAGCCATCTTGCGGGTTGGTCAGGATTTCCCAGCAGTTGTCGTCCATATCCCAGAAGAAGAAAGCATAGGTGCCGTGCTGCAACATCGGCTTGCTGATTTTGTGCAGCCCCCATTCGTCCTTCTGTTCCATAATCGTCTGATAGGCCGCATCGACTTCTGCCTGCGTTTCCACGTCGAGGCCGTTATGGTTCAGCATCGCCATTTCTTCGGTCCGGTTTTTCTGCTCGACCACCGCAATGGTGTTGGTGCCGCCAAGACGAATCAGGATTGAGATCGGGCTGGTACGGATGACTTCAAGGCCGAGGAATTCAGTGTAGAACTCGCGGGTCTTATCCAGATTCTTCGATTCGAGCGTGCCATGTGACAGGAAATTGAGTTTAAGCGCCGGGTCGTTGGATATTTCGACAGCGGGTGTGTTCATGACGTTCTCCCATAAAACTGTTGTTGTGCTCCATGCGCGACGGTCGCGTTTATCTGTCGAGCCTGTTCAGATGTTCTGGATTTAAGCCAATAGAAGCATTAGAAAAGGTATCAGTCAATTTGATGCATATGCAACAATTTGATTTAAAATAATTGATGTCGATTGAAAGCTGCGCCCGTCCGGTTTACGCCGTTTCTGCTTACCTGTTCGAAGCAACACACATGGAACCAGCTGAGCCGATATGACCCATTCAGACGACTTTGATGGACCGGAAATTCTGCGCGATAACGTGCCGTACCTCACCCATCGCATCGGCAGGCTGATGGATCAGACGATTGACCCATACCTGAAAGAGCAGAACTTCAGCATTGAGATGTGCCGTGTCCTTTTCGTGCTCTCAGAGGTCGGTCACTATAATCTCGTGGCCCTTTCGGACGCCACGAGTGTCAAGACGTCCACGTTGTCCCGCCTTGTCGGTCGCATGGTGCAGCGCGGGCTCGTTTCACGTAGCCGTTCCGATACCGATAACAGAACGGTCAACGTCGCGATCCTGCCGCCCGGACAGGAAATGATCGACATTCTGATGCCGCGCATGACTGAAATTTGGGAAATGTCGAAGCAGGAATTCTCGCCGGAAGAGCTCCCGGTGCTTACGTCCTATCTCAGGCGACTTCTCCAGACAGTGGCGAAAAACGGTTTAAAGACGGAGGATTAGCGTCCTTCGCGCCGCCCCGGACTAGCGCCCTTCGCGGCGCCAAGCCCACATCAGCGCGCCGAGTCCCAGCAACAGGACTAGCAGTGCTGGAAGCATGGGGGTTTCGCGGACGCTGACGACCTGGAAATCGCGGTTGGCAACAACGCCCATCCAGTCAGCGCCCGACGGCTTTCGGTCAGCCCGTATCCGGCGCAGCGTCGGTGCGCCGTCTTCCAGCCAGTGCATGCCGCCGCCGGATGCGGTTGTAACGGCGGTCAACAGTGCCGGTGTTGAGTGCATGTCGGAGAATTCCTTGGGGTTTACGTTGCCGACGGCAGCAACGGCAGTTCGTGTGCCGTCATTCAGCCGGTAAATGCCAACCTCGTCGGCCGGCATGGTCCCGCGAGCGCGGCCACCCGTGGCTTCTTTCAGCGCAATCGTTTTCGTCGCACCAGACGGCATGGTGACTTCAACTTCTGGATGTTCATCGGCCAAACTGCGGCGGATGATGGCAAGGTTCTTGCCCTCGACCACGGCACGGAGATTTTCTTCTTCGAGGTCCGGTTCTTTCATCAGCCAATGTGCAAGGCGGCGCAAAATCTCCGAATGTGGACCACCGTTTTCGAAGCCGCGGGCCCAAAGCCAGATATGATCGCTCAGCAGCTGTGCGACCCGGCCTTCGCCGACCCGGTCAAGAATAAGAAGCGGGCTGTTGTCGACGCCGTTCATCAGCGTCTGGCCGCGGGTCTTTGTCGCCTCGACCTGACGGAACCAGCGGCCCCAGCTCGTCGTCTCATTCGCCGACCCGGCCAGTTCAGCGGTCACCGGGTGCCGGTTGCCGGTTTCCGTGATACTGGGCTTAAGCCCGCGTTCGATCACGTTACCGGTCGGCGCACCCGGCAGAATGTCCCCCAGCGGGGTGCTGGACAGGCTCATCGAGGTGGCAAATGCCGGACCGGCGGCGGTCAGTACGGCGCCGCCTTCCTCAACATAGCGGACGATGTTTTCAAGATAGATGCCCGGCAAAACGCCGCGCCGGCGATACCGGTCGAAAATGATCAGGTCGAATTCCTTGATCTTGATCTCGAACAGTTCGTGGATGGGAAACGCGATCAGGGACAATTCACGCACCGGTGTCGCGTCCTGCTTTTCAGGCGGGCGCAATATCGTGAAATGCACCAGGTCGACCGACGGATCGGCTTTGAGGAAATTACGCCAAACGCGCTCGCCCGGGTGCGGTTCGCCTGATACCAGCAAAACACGCAGTCTTTCGCGGACACCGTTAACCTGCACGACTGCGCGGTTATTCGTCGCCGTTATCTCTCCCGGTAGCGGCGATACTTCAAGCTGCAGTATATTGGCGCCTGCATGATCGAGCTCAAGGCTAAGTTTGTGGGGCCGGCCGACCGGCACTGTGACAGCGCGATCGGTTTTGCCGTGCTGGACGATCGTCACCTGTGCGGTGTCACCGTCTCTGAGGCCGTTATGACCCCGCACCAGCACTTCGATTTCGACGGTCTTGCCGACCAGCCCGAACCGGGGGGCATTTTTGATCACCAGCCGCCGGTCACGTTCCGTCGGCGATCCGGTCAACAGTGTATGGATAGGCCCCGGGACCAGGGATTTCACGCCTTCTGCCGGTACATCGTGCACCTGGCCGTCGGTGATCAGGAATGTGCCGCCGATCCGGTTTTGCGGCACACTGGCCAGCGCGCGCTGCACGTCTTCGAACAACCGCGTGCCGTCCACCGGGGCCGTCCGCTTTTCATCCGGTTTTCCGGCGCGGATGATGCGGATATCGACATCGCGCATGCGTTGAAGTTTTTCGGTCAGCGACGCAACGGTGTCTTCGGTCTGCTTCGCCCGGTCGCCGATTTTCTGCGAGGCGGATTCGTCAACGACGATCGCCACTACATCCTTGTTGAGAATACGTTCCTGCTCAACCAGGACCGGGTTTGCCATTGCGGCCAGCAGTACGGCGGCGGTGAGCAGGCGGAGGCTTGTCCCGCGCGCCTTGCGCCATAGTCCGAACCCGGCGAAGACCAGCGCGATGGCGGCGAGCCCGGCAAGAATGGACCATGAAAACATCGGGGTGAAAGCAATACTCAGCATCTTACTGGCCCAACCGGTCGATAATGGTGGGGACGTGTACCTGGTCGGTTTTGTAGTTACCGGTCAGCGCGTACATCACCCAGTTAACGCCGAACCGGTACGCCATCTCACGCTGATGTTCGCCGCCGGGCACGACGGCGGCCATCGGGCGCCCCAGACTGTCGATGGCCCAGGCGCCGGCCCAGTCATTCGCGCCGATGATGACAGAAGAAACGCCATCATTGTGACGCCCGCCGCGGCGCTCGACCCATATAGGCCCACCGGCCCACCGGCCCGGGAATTCGTTCAGCAGGTAGAACGCCTTGGTGAGAACATGGTCCTGCGGTGCGTGGGTGAGGGACGGGATATCTAGGCCGCGCATCAGCCGGCGCAGATGCAGCCCGGCCGCGCCGACACCGCCGGTTGCGTCAGAGGCGAAGTCGCCGCGCTCGCGCGTGTCGAACAGGATCGTGCCGCCGGTTTTCAGGTATTGGTTCAGTTTGCCGCGGACCTCGCTCGAGAGTAGCGATTGGCGCGGCGATACCGCCCAGTAGAGCAACGGGAAGAACGTCAGTTCGTCGGTTTCGATTCTGACGGCGATCGGTTCAGCCGCCTCGATCGCGGTTCGCCGCCTGAGAATGTCACTCAGCCCTTTCAAACCGGCTTCGGTCATATTGTCCAGCGCGCGATCTCCCGTGACGACAAAGGCAAGCCGGGTCTTGAGAGTGGCCGCCAGCGCTGCGGCGTCCGGCCCGGTGGGTGACCCTTTGAACTGCCTTGTCGATTGACCAGGCGTTGAGGCAGGAGTCTGGGACAGATTCTGTGGCAGATTCTGGGCACTTGCGGTGTCGAAGGCGGGCACGCTCAGAAGGCCGGCCAGGATCACGGCGGCGCCTGACCGGTCGAGCCGGCGAAGATCGACAAATCCCCGCAGGAAGAAACTGACGAGAAGATCGATCAGGGCCAGCAGCAATGCCGCCAGCAACAACCAGGGTTTGAAATCGACGGCGGGAGCGGAGACGAAACCTGCCCGCTCGATGCCGGAGGGCAGATCGTCTATTGGCTGCAGCGATGTTATCCCGGCGGACAGGTTCAGCGCGCGGCGGCTGGCATCAAGGCCGTAATACCCGGGCGGGTTGGCCGGGCTCGGGCGCGTCTCGTCGAAGTCCTTCGCTGAAATGCTGACCGCGTCGCCGGACGGCGATCCCAGACGCCCGAAGCCGTCTAAAGTCTGCAGCGGCGGCAGCAGGGTGGTCTGATCGTCGCTGACTACCCCGGCGCTCAGCGCCACGATGCGGCGCAGAAGATCGACAAACAGGCCTGACAGCGGAATGTTCGACCAGTCGGTGTTGGCTGTGGTGTGAACCAGAATAAGCCAGCCGCGTCCGCGTTTTTCCGCGGTGACCAGAGGTGTGCCGTCGGACAGCCGCGCCCAGGTTTTCTGATTGAGTTCGAGCGACGGTTCCGCGAGAACCTGACGTCTGATGCGGACATCCGCCGGGGCCTGAATGCCGGCGAACGGGCTGGTCTCTTCGAACGGCAGAAGGCGCGCCGGTTTGGCCCAAGACATCGCGCCGCCGATAGCACGGCCGCCACCCCGCAGGCGAACCGGAATCATGTCGTCGCCGCCTGCGGCAAGCCGCGGCCCGGCGAAACGCAGCGTCACGCCGCCAGTCTTCATCCAAGCGTTAAGTGATTCCCGGTCAGTGTCGATCAGTTTGCCGATATCGGCCAGCACCAGGACCGCGATCTCGCGTTTGAATAGGTCGGAAACGCTTCCCTGCCTGACTTCCGCGAACGGGCGCAGCGCGCGCTCCAAGTAGTAGATCGACGATAGCAGCGGCTGTTCGGCCTCGGCAATGTCACCGGAAACGATCCCGACCGATCGCCGTCGCCAGCGTTCGTCAACAAGGAAGACCTCCCCCGCATTGCGGCTTTCCTCGACTTCTATCCGGGCGACATCGTTGCGGAGTTCGTCTGGCAGGGTGAGTTGAACGGATGCCGACCCATCGCCGGCCTCAAAGCGCGCCTGTTTGCGGGCGAGCAGCCGGCCGTCATCCGAAACGGCCCGGACCCAGGTCGACTGTGCCTGTCGCCCGGGAACGCGCAGCAACGGGACGTTCATGACGTCGTTTTTAGATGCCGGCGCCTGAACGAGCAGCGCGCGCGCCGGGCCCGGTTGTTCCATCAGTTGAACGCTGCCCCGGGTCTGCAGGTGTTCGCCAAGCGGCGCCGCATCGGTATCGCCGATACCGTTCGCGAGCCAGACGATATGGGCGGATCCCTCGATCTCGATCGGACGGATTGCGGCGAGCGCCTGTACACGGTCCACCGGCCAGGGTTTCGGCTGAAGCCCGGTGGTGATCTGGCGGGCCGCACTGGCGCGCAGAAGGTTGCTGATCTGGACTGGTTCGCCGGGGGCCTTGGGCGCGGTCGAAAGAATGCGCACCGGGCGGTTCTCCCGCTCGGCCTGGTCGAGCAACTGGTTGATTTTTTCGATACGCAGGGGCCAGTTCGCCGCCGATGCCCAGCCATCATCGATCACCAGCACCAGCGGTCCCGACCCGCGCAGTGCCGCACCCGGATTTAGTAGCGGATGAGAGAGCGCGAAAATTACCAATGCGGCGAGCAGCATCCGCAGCAGGATCAGCCACCAGGGGGTCCGTGACGGTGTTTCTTCATTCGGCCGCAGAGACAACAGAAGCCGCATCGGCGGGAAGCTCACCAGGCGCGGTGATGGCGGTGTGACGCGCAGTAAAAACCACAACGCCGGAAATGCGATCAGGGCCGTTAAAAGCCACGGCGAGGTGAAGGCAAAGCTGCCGAATTCCAGCATGTCAGGTGCGTTCCATTTCCGACAGCAGCATGTGAAGGGTCAAAAGGGTCGATTCTACCGGCCGGTCCGTCCGGTGTACGGTGAATGTCCAACCATTGGATCGGCAGAGATCGGTGAGCGCATCGCGGTGTGCATTCATCAATGCCGCATATTCACCCCGGACGGCTTCGGCGCGGCCGATCAGCGTGGCGCCTTCGCCTTCAAGGCCCTCAAATCGGGTGCGTCCCATGAAGGGCAGTGTTTCTTCCGCCGGGTCGCAAACCTGAACGATGTGTCCGGAATTGCCCTGCTGGGCGAAGAACCGGACGATCGGTTCGATCTCGTCGATCGGGTTTAGAAAATCGCCGACCATTGCAATCTGGCTGTGCCGCCGCAATTGCTCCACCGGCGGCATGCCGGTGCCGGTAACGCCTTCAAGTGTCAGTTCAGCGGCCATGCGCGACAGGACGGCGCGGCCACGTGCCGGGCGCTGTCCGGTGCCGAGGCGCGAAATCCGTTCGCCGCCGCGCACCAGCAGGGAAGCGAGGGCCAGGGTAATCACGGCGGCACGTTCCGCCTTGGTCGGCAGTTTGGGGTCCGAATGCCAGTTCATTGACGGCGAACGGTCTGCCCACAGATAGATATTCTGGGCAGCTTCCCATTCGTTTTCCCGCACAAAAGTAGCCTGGGTTTTCCCCGACTGGCGCCAGTCGATGCTCTGCGCCGGGTCGCCCGGCTGGTAGCGGCGGTACTGCCAGAAACTATCGCCGGTGCCGGCACGCCGACGTCCGTGCTCACCCTGGGCGACAATTGTCGCGACCCGTTCAGCCTTGACCAGCAGGGCCGGCAGGGCAGAAGCAGATTCGTCCGAAGCGCGCCGGATCTCGGTCTGCGCAAGCGTGTCTTTTACGGCAGGACGGGGTGTTCTCACCCGAATGGCGCACACAGTCGCGCGATGATGTCGTTGACGGTTATGCCGTCCGCCCGCGCCGAAAACGTCAGTGCCATACGGTGGCGCAAAACATGCGGTGCAAGGGCTATCACGTCATCAATCGATGGCGCAAACCGGCCGTTCAGCAGCGCACGTGCACGGGTGGCGAGCATCAAAGCCTGGCTGGCACGCGGTCCTGGTCCCCAGGACAGGTGATTACGGATTTCCGGATCGCCGAATTCATTGGGTCGTCCGGCGCGCACCAGCTTCAGAATAGCGTCCGCAACGGCGTCGCCGACGGGAATCGACCGCACGAGCTGCTGCGCGGCCAAAAGGTCGTCCGCCGTCAGAACCTGTTCGGCCTTTGCATCTACCACACCAGTGGTCGCCAACAGCATTTTCTTTTCGGATTCCTCGTCGGGGTAGCCAACATCGACCTGCAGCAGGAAGCGGTCGAGCTGGGCTTCGGGCAACGGATAAGTGCCTTCGAGCTCGAGCGGGTTCTGCGTGGCAAGGACGTGGAACGGCTTCGGCAGGTCGTATTTCTCGCCCGCAACCGATACCTGATATTCCTGCATCGCCTGCAACAGGGCCGACTGGGTGCGCGGGCTGGCGCGGTTGATTTCGTCAGCCATCAGCAACTGGCCGAAGATCGGCCCCTTGATAAAGCGGAACGAGCGCCGCCCGGTATCGTCTTCCTCCAGCACTTCCGAGCCCAGAATATCCGGCGGCATAAGGTCGGGGGTGAACTGCACCCGCTTGTCCTCAAGCCCAAGCACGGTACCAAGGGCATCGACCAGGCGCGTTTTTCCGAGGCCCGGATAGCCGACAAGAAGCGCATGTCCGCCTGCCAGAAGTGTTATAAGTGTCTGCTCTATAACGTCATGCTGGCCAAATATGACGCGGCCGAGGTTTTCTTTT
>CAJIYX010000111.1 GCA_905181725.1 Alphaproteobacteria bacterium UBA830 | reverse complement strand
AAACTTGAATGGCGTGCCAGTGGTGCGATACTCTCTCCCTCCTGAGACATGCGCGTCCACAAGATAGACTTGGTGTGGCCTTGGACACCCAGAGCGTGTGCCAGTTCATGCTCAATCACGCTCTGTTTATCGTCGCCGTTGAGCACATTCAGAATTATAACGACGGACCGATGAAGCCGTCCTGTCGGTACATCATTTATGTGAAGTGCCTCGGTTAATGTCAGGCCACCCAAATCCCTAAGGTTAATCGTTGCAGCATCGGCTCGGCCGCGCCGGCTGACATCCACTTGTTCCTCCAGGACCTTCCAGAGACATGTATCAGAGCCAAAATACAGATGAATCCCGTCTTTGGCTGGCCAAAGCCGGGGTGGAGTGTGCTGGTCATTTTCCAGGGTTTGAGGCAGGAGCCGAACGTCGGTCGCATCCTAAAAAATATTGTTTATTCGTACGATTGCAGTTTTGGTGTGTTCAATATCATCGAGTTTTTTCGAATAGACGTTCACAAAAATTCTCTTCTGGAACAATTTTGGAACGATTCCATCATTGGGCGCGCCCAGTTTTCTGAAAGCGCTGCCGGTACGGGTCTGTACCTGACGCGCTTCCTGATGAATTACATGAGGCGCCTACGAATTATAGTGATACTGAAACCGAAGGTGCAGCCGTTGTTTGGGCACCCTTGAAATGGTCAAAAACCTGGCCGAAGAAGCTTCTGTATATGAAGAGCAGTCTGTTGGGATTCTCGTTTCTGACGAGTAGCGTTGTGGCCATGGATCCTGAAAATACTTTTAGTTTGTCTCCACCGTGCAAGCCGACAGTACAAGGCCATGAGCCAGAATAAGGGCGGTGCGGACAGCTATGTTCATTTTTGGATAACCCGGATCACTCGATGAATGTCTATTATTAGATATGCTGTGTCAGCGTTCAAAAATGAACGCGAAATCACCAAATTGTCACCGCAGGCAACGGATGAAATATGTTTCGCTCGTGTTCGTAGTTGGATCAATTACCTATTCGAGGGGAGAAATCGCTATGAGGAAAATAATTGCCGCAACGGCCGCCATCGGGCTGTCGGTCATGTTCGGCGTGAGCGCCCAGGCCCAACTGCCGCCGGGATTTAAAAAACAGGAACTGACTAAAATTTCGGACGCGGTTTAGTCGTTCCGGAATATGTTTCACTGGACGTGGTTCATGGTCACGGATGAAGGCGTGATTGTCGCGGACCCGATCAGCGAGGGCGTCGCCAAGGCAATGCTCATCGAGATCCGGAAGGTGACCGACAAGCCCATCAGATATTTGCTCTACAGCCATGAACATGCGGATCATGCATCCGGCGGGCAGATGTTGAAGGATGCCGGCGCAACCCTGCTGTCGCACGAAGCCTGTGTGAACACATGAAGGCATCGCGCCACACGGCGGCAACCAGGACCTGGAAGGGCGCCCATGTGATCAAACTTGGCGGTAAAACCATCAAGATGTTCGATTTCGGGCCTAGCCACGGCAACGGCATGTCAGTGATGCGCATCCCGAGCGAAAATCTGGGCTTTATCGTCGATATAGTGTCGCCGGGTTCGGTCGCCTTCAAGACCATGCGTGAAAGCAATCCCAATAACTGGATCGCGACGCTGCGCCAGATCGAGGCAATGGATTTTGCCCACTTCATTCCCGGCCATGGGCCGCCAACAGCGCCCAGGAGTGCGGTGACGGAGATGCGTGAATATATGGAACTGCTATCGTCTTCCGTGAAGATGGCCCTGGCGATGGGCAAGGAACCGGCAGCCCTCGCAACCGACGGGACGTTTGCCAAATACGCGAAATGGCGTGGCTACAAGGATTGGGTGCCGATGAATATCGAGCGCCTGGTAACCTGGCATAAAGACCGCAAATAAGTCGGGACGTGAGCCGTGCGTGACTAAAAAAGCCGCCCCGGGAAAACCCGGGGCGGCTTTTTCAATTCAGTAGCTGGATATACGTCAGGCGGCGCGGGAGTCTTCGTCGCAGCCTTCGGCACCCGTCGCGTGCATCTCAGCGCGGCGAAGCTGATCCTCGACCACCTTCTCGAACACGAAATCAGCCTTGCGCGCGTTCTCCAGCGGAATCTCCGGGACCATATCGCCCTGGGTCTTGATGCCGGTGATCGCCGCTTTCAGGCCCTTCCACGGTTTGCGGACCATGTCGGCCACCGCGGTTGCCTCATAGCCGCAATGGGCCATGCAGTCGGCACATTTTTCGTAATTACCGGTGCCGTAAAGATCCCAGTCGGTATCTTCCATCAGTTCGCGGAACGAATTCACATAGCCTTCGCCCAGTAGGTAACAGGGCTTCTGCCAGCCGAATACCGTGCGCGTCGGGTTGCCCCAGGGCGTGCACCGGTAGTCCTGATTGCCGGCGAGGAAATCGAGATACATTGATGAATGCGACAGCGGCCATTTCTTGCCCTTGCCGAGCTCAAAGATGCCGCGGAAAAGCTCCTTCGTCCGTTTACGGTTCAGGAAGTGCTCCTGGTTCGGCGCGCGTTCGTAGGAGAACCCGGGTGAGACGGTAATGCCGTCGACACCAAGCCCAGTCGCGGTGTCAAAGAAGCGGGCAGCCCCTTCGGATGTCGCGTTATCGAACAGGGTTGAGTTGACGTTTACCCGGAAGCCCTTTGCCTTCGCCGCCGCAATTGCCGCGATAGCTTTTTCGTAGACGCCGTCCTGACAGACGGCGGCATCGTGCTCGGCCTTCTCGCCGTCCAGATGGATCGAGAACGTCAGGAACTTCGACGGCGTGAACCGGTCGAGGTGTTTTTCGAGCAGCAGCGCATTCGTGCAGAGATAAACGTACTTCTTGCGCTTGATCAGTTCGACGACGATCTGATCAATCTCTTTGTGGATCAACGGCTCGCCGCCGGCGATCGATACGACGGGGGCACCGCATTCTTCGGCGGCATTGATCGCATCTTCTACCGAAATGCGCTTGTTCAGGATTTTGCTCGGATAGTCGATCTTGCCGCAGCCCGCACAGGCAAGATTGCAGCGAAACAGTGGTTCAAGCATAAGAACGAGCGGGTACCGCTTGACACCCTTGAGGTGCTGTTTGACGACGTAGGCGCCGACGCGAGCCTGCTGGGAAAATGGAACGCCCACAAAGCTTCCTTTTTAAAAAAAATCCCGGCCACACCGGGTAAAGAACATTATCACTCGATATAGGGCGGAGAGCTCAACAGTCCAAACCCTTGGAAAAAATATATATCACCCATTCGGGTTTAGCGAACACATGCGCCGATTCATCCGATGCTTTATATTGCACTGAACGTCTGAATAGGGGATTTAAAGTGCTTTATCTGGTTGCCATAATTTTACCGCCGCTGGCCATTGTGCTGTCCGGAAAGCCTTTTCAGGCGATTTTTAGTCTAATTCTGCTGATTTTTAGCCTGCTGATCTTCATTGGCTCGTTTGGCGTGGCAGCGGGGTCACATTCGTGATCTGGATTGCCAGCATTGCTCACGCAATGTTTACCGTCCACGGGCGGAATTAGGCCGCCCGAGACCGGGCAATAGCCGAATCGGTCTCGGGCGACAATTAGCCGTTTCGCCGGGCGGTGCTTAGCTGCGCTTCAGCACCCTGAGCGCGAACAAAAGCGCAAACGCGCCGATAGCTGCAATGACGATCGACCGGATATTGAAGCCGCTGACGGCTCCGAAACCAAAGGCACTGGCAATAAACCCGCCAATGATGGCCCCGGCTATACCGACCAAAATCGTCACGATCAGGCCGCCCGGGTCGTTCCCCGGCATCACGAATTTGGCGATGAGACCCGCGACCAGGCCTAGAATAATCCATGTCAAAATACCCACGATACGCTCCGATTTTTGCTCCAAACATAGCCGAATTTTGACCGTTGAGGGCGCCAGATTTCGGCAAAAATTAGCTCCTTTCAGAGCATTTTCACTGGGGGCGACATAGTCTTTCGGTGTATATTACGCTTATGTAGAATGCTGGTCTATTCGACGCTAACAATGATGGTATGAACTTTGCCGGTCTCCGCCACAGACACGCTTTTGACTGAAGGTGCGACCGTTAAATGACGGTCGATGCCGCCTTCTCGGGGTCCATATTATTCTATTTGGCGATCCTTGTTTGGGTAGCCTGGGGCGCGCTGCTGGCCCTCAGAGGGGATTTTTGGCGGGCGGACCAACGCATGGTCGAAGGCGAGTTTCAGCCCGGTCTCTGGCCTACCGTTGCAGTTGTGGTGCCGGCCCGGAATGAGGCCGACGTAATAGAAGAATCCCTGTTGTCGATCGCTGCTCAGCGATATGAAGGCACTGTCCGGATTTTTCTGGTAGGTGACCGCAGCGATGATGATACAGCCCGCCTAGCGTGCAAAGTTCCCGGCGTAACGGTGCGCCGGGCGCGATTGCTCGGCCAGTTCATTCATTAAACAGGACACAGGACAGACGTGACGCAGGCTGCCGCCGACACTATAGAAACGCCGACAGGCAAGGGCTCCGGCGATGAAAATTTTCCGGTTGGGTCCTTGCTGCTGCCGAAAGCCCTGCGTCCGCATGTCGCCATCTATTATGCCTTTGCCCGGGCGACCGATGACATCGCCGATAACGCTACGCTGTCTTCCGAAGACAAGCTCGCCCGGCTGGACCGGTTCGAAAAGGCGCTGACCGGAGAGATCCTGAATGATCCGGCGCTGGAGAAATCCTACGCGGTTCGGCGCAGCGCGGATGCAACGGGCGTGCCGTTGCAACACGCCATAGATCTGATCCATGCCTTCAAACAGGACGCGGTGAAGCAGCGCTACGATAGCTGGGAAGACCTAATGGGCTATTGCGCTCTATCGGCATCCCCGGTCGGCCGCTTCGTGCTTGACCTGCATGGAGAGGAGCCGGTTAAATTCGTCGGATCGGACGCATTGTGTAGCGTGCTACAGGTGCTGAACCATTTGCAGGACCTGACGGAGGATTACCACGCGCTGAACCGGGTCTATCTGCCGGGTGACTGGATGACCGTGGCGGGGGTAACGGTCGATGACCTCGACCGCGATGCGGCAACGCCGGGTCTTCGTCGCGTGATCGATCAGTGCCTTGATGGCTGCGAAGAATTGATGAAACAGGCGCGCCCGCTCTCCGGTCAGCTCGAGAACCGACGCCTTGCGATGGAAACCGCTGTCATCGTGCGCCTTGCCGGCCGCCTGCTAGCGTTGCTGCGTAAACATGACCCGATTGCCGGACGGGTGGCGCTGGACAAGCTCGATTTTCTGTCCTGCGGCGTGCGTGGGATAATGGCCGGACTGTTCCGGTAGGACGAATTTGGAGACGCGGTGCAATGACACAGACTGAACTCTATTTCATTTCCGGTTCACCGCCGTGCTGGTCGGTGATGCTGGCGCTGGAGTTCAAAGGCGTGGGCTATGAACCGCGGCGGCTCGACAACGCCAAGCGCGAACAGAAAAGCCCCGCTTATCTGAAGATCAGTCCGCGCGGTCAGGTGCCGGTACTGATCAATGGCGGCACGACTGTCTGCGAAACGCTCGCCGTGCTGTCTTATCTGGATGCGGCGTATCCCGAGCCGCGGCTATTCGGGACCGACCCTGGTGATACCGCCCGTATCTGGCAGGCAATCTGCGAATGTGACGGAAATCTTCGCGACACCGTTGGCGAGATTTCCCGGCCGCTGTTTCGCGGGAAGGGCAGGGAATTCACCGATCAGATTACCGATGCCGCCGCGAAGGTGCGCAATGAGCTGGCATTGATAGAAGCGTCACTGTCGAAAGCGCCCTGGATCGCGGGTGATAACCTGAGTGCCGCTGACCTCGTTGTTTATCCGGTCATGATGCAGTTAGAGCGGGCCGCGGCACGTGAGGAAGAAGCAGAGCTCGAACTCGCGATCTATCCGTTTGGCGAAAATTTCGCGAATATAGATGTCTGGCGCCGGGAAATAGAAAAATTGCCCGGCTATCAGAACGCATATCCGCCGCACTGGAAGTAATGTAGCGGCCCGTCAATCCTTCCGGAGCATGTCCTCACAAGCCGCGCCCATGACTTCGCTGATCGGCTCAGCCGCGAGAACCGCGGCGGTCATCAACGCTTCGCGCTTCTAGATCATTTCGGCGACTTCGAGAATTTCACCGGCGCGATCCGCGACAAGAAAACAAACACCTGACCCGTTAGCCAGCACGTAATCGCCGGGGGTGACGGTGGCGTCGCCGACCGCCACCGGTTCGTTGAATGCCTCTTCGACGATCCGGCCGCGCGCCGTGGTTGGTACCGCGCGTTCGGCGAAGGCGGGAAAATCCAGATCGCGGCTTTCGTCGACATCCCTGACCGGGCCGTCGCAGATAATGCCGGCAATCTCTTTGACCTTGGCACCATTCGATAGGATGCCGCCCCAGCCGGCAGCTTCAATCCCGGACCGTTGCTCGATCACCAGGATATCCCCCGGGTTGGCGGCCTCGACCGCCGAGGTGCACAGATGGCGTGGTGGCCCGCTAAGCGCTTTGTCGGTGCCGAGTTTTACCGTCAGCACCTGGCCGGCGATGCTCTGACCGGTGGTCAACCGACGCAGATGTGTCACGCGGCCGGGCAGTTCCAGCCGGTCGAGCGCATCGGACACCGCGGGCGTATCGAGCTGTTTCAGGCGTGCAACAATATTGTTTTTGTTCATGGGTCAGTTTACGCCGCGGCTTCGGCGAGAAGGCCGGACTTGCCGTCCCAGATATCGGCGGGCACCAGGGCATTTCCTTCCATCAGACGCCTGGTCGTGCGGAGCAGCGCCGCGCGCTTTATTTGGGGGGTACCTTTCACCGGCGCACCGGTTTCAAGCTCGACCGAGAATTCGCCGGACGGGTGTTCGACGGAAATGACCTTCGGCTCACCCTCGGCCACTTCTGCGATATCGGAAGCCGTTGATCCCGGTAACACGCAGGCCGTGCCGACAGTCACCGCGGCGAGCACACCGATCGAGGCGTGGCACACATGCGGGATAAAACACCGCGTGTTGATCGTCCCGCCCTTTGCCGCTGGCGAGACGAGGCACATTTTCGGCACAACTTTATCTGTGACGTCGCCAAGGTTCATTGCCTCGCCGATCTGCAGGCGAATGGATTCGAGGCGCTTTTTCACATAATCGGCGGCATTGAGTTCGTCTCGCGTCTCGTATCCGGTCGTGCCGACATCTTGTGCTTTGAGCAACACCACGGGCATGCCGTTATCGATGCAGGTGATCTCGATGCCGTCGACGACATCGACGACATTGCCAGTCGGCAGAAGCGATCCGCAGGCGGACCCTGCGGTGTCGAGAAAATCGATCAAGACCGGTGCCGACGTTCCCGGTGTGCCGTCTATCCGGGCATTGCCGTCATAGGTGACGATGCCGCCGGGAGTCTGGATATGCACGTCGCACAGGTTCGATGAATTCACCATGTGGACACGCACCGTCGTGCGGCCGTCATTGGCGTCGATCAGCCCGTGCTCAAGGGCAAAGGGTGCGACCCCGGCCAGCATGTTGCCGCAGTTCGGCGTGACATCTACCAAAGGCTGATCGACTTTGACCTGACAAAACAGGTAGTCGAGATCGACACCATCCCTGGTGGATTTGCTGACGATCGCGACCTTGCTGGTCAACGGATCGGCGCCGCCAAGCCCGTCGATTTGGTGGACATCGGGCGAGCCCATGATCGCCAGCAATACACGGTCCCGCAGCTCGGGGTCGGATGGCAGGTCGGAGGCGAGGAAGTAGGGGCCCTTGGAGGTGCCGCCGCGCTGAATAACGCAGGGGATGCGGGTCTGTCTGGTCATTGGTCTTTATTTCGCCGCCGTCGCGGCGCTTTTGACACCGAGCAAGTTCTCGATAACGTCATCTGTCGAGCGTACGTCGGAGAAGCTCTGATACACCGTTGTGAGGCCCGCTGCATGGTCCTCTGGGGTGCGCGATGCATTGCAGTCTTCGACCATGATCGCGCGGTAACCGATCATCATCGCGTCGCGGGCTGTGGATTCGCAGCACATATTGGTCAGCGTCCCGCCGACCAGTACGTTTTCGATGCCGCGCGCCTGCAGCTGTTCGTGCAGATCGGACGCACCCTGGACAAGGGCGCTGAACCGGGTCTTTTCGGAAATCATGTCTTCGTCGCGCACGTCGAGACCCTTGTGGATCGCATGGCCTTCGCTCCCGCGTGTCAGGCCGGCCTTATGCGCCTTCATCTTGGCTTCGGTGAAGAAGTTGTCGTGATAAATCGGCCACAAGCTCGGGCCGTCTTCTGTTTCCGCCACCGTGAGAACCACCCAGACAACCAGCCCGCCGGATGCACGTACGTGTTCCGCCAGTCGGGTGATATTGGGCATGATATTGAGGCAGGGCTGGACACCGTTGACGAAGAAGTTCTGCATGTCGACGATCAGGAATGCTGTTTTGGTCGGATCGAACGTCTCGAAAACGTTCAGCCGTCCGCGCTTTTCCATCACGCGGTCGATTACGTGCTGCGGCATTTGAAAATCGCTCATGATGTTCTCCCGTATTTAAATGTCGAGGCTATTGCATGGCCCCTGATTTTGCCAATTGTGCACATGACCGGAGGTCTATTCGGGGGCAGGTGCCCAGGTAATCATGCGCAATTCCCCGAGTTCCCGTTTCATTTTGGTCCATGTCTCGCCGCCATCGGTGGACCGGAATATCTGGCCCATGATCGTACAGCAGAAAATCAGCATCGGATCGGCAGGGTTGGTGCCGATCCACCAGATGGTCGAGTTGACCGGCATCGGCAGGCCGGCATCTTCCCAGGTTTCTCCCCAGTCGCGGCTGCGCAGGAGCAGGCCGGTCTCGCCGGAGGGCCGGTCGCCGACCGACAGGAACATTACGCCCGATGAATCCGGGCGGCGCACCATGCTGCGGAAATAGGGCCAGGGCGCCTGCGGTACGTCGACAAAATTCCAGGTCTCGCCGTCATCGTCCGACCGGTGCAGGCCAAGCTCGGTCGAACACAGGATGCGCCGTTTGCCGAGATCGTCAAAGATGATCAGGTTATGCGTATCATCGGTGCGCAGCCCGTCGGCAAGCCGCTGCCAGTTACGTCCCCGGTCGCGCGACCGCCAGATGGCGTCGATTTCGATCGTCGCCCACAACGTGTCGCGGTCTATCGGATCGAACTGGATCGAGGTGACCCGCGGCGTGTTGATGAATTCGCATTCCGATGCGTTTCCAAGCGGTGCCTTGAACCACGATTGTCCCGCGTCCTCGGAAATGAAGATCGCGGCCGGCCGGGTGCCGGCGGCGATGAAGTCGGCATCGTGCGGGTGCTGGCCTATCTGCTGAATATGCATCCCGTCCATGGGTGATGGAACATAGTTCCAGCGTTCTGCCGTCGGGTCCCAGCGATAGACGCCGAGATCCGTTCCCGATAGAACTTCGCCGGGACGGTCGGCATGGGTCGACACGCACCAGCACCGGGATTCGTTATAGATACCGCCGGTATTGGTGTTTGCCCGGTTCCAGGTTTCCCCGGTATCGTATGAAAACCAGACCGAATGGCCGATCGAGGCGGCGTAGGTGACTGTGTCCATGGAGCTGTCCCAATTCTTCGCGACAATTCTACCCCAAACTAGGGTGCAAAAGAAAAGGCCCCGGAAACCGGGGCCTGATCAATTGAAGACTGTTTCGCTCAGCCGTTATCGAATTCCGGTTTCCGCTTCTCGGAGAACGCAGCCATGCCTTCTTTCTGATGCTGGGAGCCAAAGCAGGAATGGAACATGCGGCGTTCAAATCGAATGCCTTCGGACAAGGTCGTCTCGTAGGCGCGGTTGACGGATTCCTTGATGATCATGTTGGCGGCCATCGATTTTGCGGCGATAGCATCTGCCGTCTTGAAAGCCTCGTCGAGCAGCTCGCCGGCAGGCACAACGCGCGACACAAGCCCCGCGCGTTCTGCTTCTTCCGCATCCATGAAGCGGCCGGTCAGGCACATTTCCATGGCTTTCGACTTGCCGACAAAGCGGGTGAGTCGCTGGGTGCCGCCGGCTCCCGGCGGGATGCCGAGATTGACTTCTGGCTGGCCGAACTTGGCGCTATCGGCGGCGATGATGAAATCACACATCATCGCAACTTCGCAGCCGCCCCCAAGGGCGAAGCCTGCGACCGCCGCGATCACCGGCTTGCGGCACCGCGTCAGGCGTTCCCAGCCTGCGGTGATGAAGTCTTCCATATAGGCTTCTGACCAGGTCTTTTCCTGCATTTCCTTGATATCGGCACCGGCAGCGAAGGCTTTCTCGGAGCCGGTCAGAACCATGGCGCGAATGTTGCCGTCAGCTTCAAATGTATCGAGCGCTTCGGTCAACTCCGCCATCAGCGGCGATGACAGCGCATTGAGCGCCTTCGGGCGGTTAAGCGTGATCAGGCCGACGTGGCCGCGGGTTTCGACGAGTATGTTTTCATAGGCCATGGGAATTCTCCTATCGGCGATGTGCGTGAATATTCAGTCGAGGACGAGTTCGCCGTCCCCGAGGTTTTCAAAATGGGCGTCGATGTATTCGGGTGTGACTTCCGCCAGCGTGGCGGGCTGCCACTTGGGACTGCGGTCCTTGTCGATCAGGGCGGCGCGAATGCCCTCGTAGAATTCGTGGCGCAGCAATACCTGGCTGATCAGCCGGTGTTCAAGGATCAGAGCATCCTTCACCGAAATACCGGGGTTGTCCGTAATCTGCTTTGCCGCGAGCTTCAGGCTTGTCGGCGACATGTGTGTGAAGGCCTTCAGGGATTCGTTCGCAAGCTCGGAGCCTTCTGCTTCGAGAGCGGCAACGATCTTCTCAACGTCGTTATCCGCGAAAAGTCGGTCGATCTCCGCGTGACGGTCTTGGAGTTTCGACGGGCCGGGCGCGTCGCTGAAACCGGCGAGCAGGGCATCGACCGCGGCGAATTTATCGTCTCCGTAGTCTGCCGCGATCAGTGCTTCGAGCAGAGCCGGTTGCTTGTCGCGGCTGACCAGATGCGTCGCGAACCGGGCATAGAGTGAATCGGCGGCATCGAGACGGGCACCGGTGAGGCCGAGATAGAGCCCGATACGTCCCGGGCATTTATTCAGGAAGGACGTTGCGCCAACATCCGGCAGTAACCCGATTCCCGTTTCCGGCATGGCGGCCATTATGTGCTCGCTCATGACGCGGTAGCGGCCGTTGACCGAAATGCCGACGCCGCCGCCCATGACGATCCCGTCGATCAGGCAGATATAGGGTTTTGGAAATTCCGCAATCGCCAGATCCATCGCGTACTCAACGTGAAAGAATTCACGGGCCGCAACGGGGTCTTTCTGACCTGCCGTGCTGACCTGGATAACGTCTCCACCCGCACAGAACGCGCGCTGGCCCTCGGCCGTGACGACAACAGCGTGAACGGCGTCATCGGTCGCCCACTTCGTCAGATGCTCGTGCATGCCGAGGCACATGGCCTGGGTCAGGGAGTTGAGTTTTTTTTCTTTTGTGAGGTGTATCCTGCCAACGGGACCGTCGACCGAAAACTGAATTTCAGATGAATTTGTCATGATTTCCTATGAAACTGCCATAAAGCAAATCTATCGGCTTCGGCGCGCCCGTCAAGAGAAGTTGTGCGCCGCAATATTCGGGTTGCAGTGCGGTCGTCCCCGGACGATATTCGCCATAGTAGCCCTTCAGAAGAGGTCAAAGTCATGTCGCCGCGCTATTTTGAGGATTTCACTGTCGGTGAGGAATGGTCCTACGACCCTTGGGCTCTGGATGAAAAAACGGTTACCGATTTCGCAAAGCAATATGACCCACAACCGATGCATACCGACCCGGTGGCGGCGGCCGAAGGTCCGCATGGTGTTGTCATTGCCAGTGGTTGGCAGACGGCACTTAACTGCGTCGCACCGTTCCTCGAGGCTGTCATGAAGGATACGGCGGGGCTGGCATCTCCGGGGTTCGACGTGTTCCGGTGGTCAAAGCCCGTCCGGGCGGGCGACCCGGTCATTCCCCGGGCAAAGGTTCTCGAAAAGCGCGTGTCGAAATCGAAGCCCGATCGAGGACTCGTCCGTTTCCGCATGTGGGGCGTCAATTCGGATGGCGACTCGGTTTGGGAGGTTGAAGGTCCGTTCTTTATCCTGCTGCGGCCGGCCGACTGATCCTCAGCGCTTCCGGCTCGCCAGTATGCCGACTCAGAATGCCGTGCAGCCTGTCGCGAGGACGGTAATGCAGATGATCAGAAGTTTCGAATATTTGTGGGCAACCCAGGCACCGGTGGTACCGTCTATGCGGCTTCTTGCCGCGGGGCTCATCGAACTTCGGCTCTATCGCAAAGTACGTGCGTGAAGCAATTGCTTCTTATGACCCGACGAAATGCCCCCGCACCCGCGCGATAAATTTGTCACAATCAGCCCGCGATGCCTTGTCGAGGTTATACATTGAGAGCATCCGGAACCGGGCGGTCCTGCTGCAGACACCGGCGATGCCTTGCTTGATCTAGCGGCGGCCCGCCATCAGCCACGCCGCCATTTCGTGCCGTCTGCACCGTCTTCAAGCGTGATGCCCTGGGCGGCCAGGTCGTCGCGAATGCGGTCGGCTTCGGCGAAATCCTTTGCCCCGCGAGCGTCTTTACGCGCCTGAATCAGGTGTTCGATTTCGTCAGCATCGGGACCATCGCCGTCCTCGTCATCGCCTGCGAACCAGTCTTCGGGGTCCTGGGTAAGCAGGCCCATCAGGTTGGCGGATTTTAGAAGGGCGCTCTTGACCCGGGCTTTGTCAGCTGGGTCTTCCGCCGTGTTAGCCTGGCGCGCGAGTTCGAACAGGGCCGCCAGCGCCTGGGGGGTGTTCAGATCGTCGCCGAGGGCACGCAGAAACGCTTCGTCCGGCTCGGCTGACGGGTCTGCATCTACGTCGCTAAGCGTTCGCAAAGCACCATAAAGCCGGTCGAGCATTTTGACCGCCTGGGCCAGACCGTCATCGGTCCAGTCCAGCGGCTGGCGGTAGTGCGCGCTGAGTAGGGCGAGCCGTATGGCTTCGCCCGGAGCCTGTTTCAGGAGTTCGTGGACCAGCAGGACATTGCCGATCGATTTCGACATCTTTTCCTTGTCGACATTTACGAAACCGTTATGCAGCCAGTAGCGCACGAAGGTGTCGCCGCCATGGGCGCAGGTCGATTGCGCGATTTCGTTTTCGTGGTGCGGAAACACCAGGTCGATGCCGCCGCCATGAATGTCGATGGTGCGGCCAAGATGTTTCTCGATCATGCAGGAGCATTCGAGATGCCAGCCCGGCCGGCCGCGACCCCACGGGCTGCCCCAGCCGGGAAGATCGGGCGTCGATGGTTTCCACAGCACGAAATCGCTGGCGTTTTTCTTGTAAGGGGCAACGTCGACCCTTGCGCCGGCCAGCAGTTCGTCCTGATCGCGCCGCGACAGCCCGCCATATTCGGGAAAACTAGGCACATCGAAAACCACATGGCCTTCGGCGGCATAGGCATGTCCCTCGGCGATCAGCTTTTCCATCATCGCGATCATTTCCGGAATGTGATCAGTCGCATGCGGATCGATATCCGGCCCGGTGACGCCAATGGCGGCCATGTCGGCGAGATAGATCTTTTCGAATTTCTCGGTAATGACGCCGATCTCGACGCCCTGTTCCTGTGCCGCCGCGTTTATCTTGTCGTCGATGTCGGTGATATTGCGTGCGTAGACGACATTCGGCCAAAGGTGGCGCAACAGCCTGACCAGCACGTCGAAGACGACGGCGGGACGCGCATTGCCGATATGGGCGTAGGAATAGACGGTGGGTCCACACACATACATTGTCACCCGGTCGGGATCGACCGGAACGAACTCTTCTTTGTCGCGGGACAGCGTATTATAAAGGTGCAACGTCATGGCGCGGAGAACATAAGCGCTGGCGACCGGTTGTAAACCGGGAAAACGGGCAAAATACGGGCAAAACATGGGCGGGGTGTGACGGTGACGACAGTGTATCGCGATTACGATCAGCAGGCTCTTGATGCCGAATACAATCTGCGCCCGCTCTGGCCCGACGTGCCGGACGTGGTCGCACATCGCGAGAATGAAAGCGCCGCCGTTCGTGGCCGGATTCCCGGGCGCCTAAACATCGCCTACGGATCGGCACCCAAGGAGACGCTGGACGTCTTTCCGCCATCCAATGGCCGTGCAGGCGGACCTGCGCTGATTTATATCCATGGCGGCTACTGGCAGATGTCCGATAAGGACGACACTACCTACATCGCACCCGCATTTCTGGATGCCGGAATCGCCTTTATCCCACTGAATTATACCTTGGCGCCGGACGCCGGGGTTGGCGTGATGGTCGATGAGTGCCGCCGTGCAATCGCCTGGACCTGGCAAAACGCGGCGGAGATCGGCGTCGACCCCGAACGGCTCTATATTGCCGGACATTCCGCCGGCGGGCATCTGACGGCAATGATGCTGTCGACGGACTGGGCCAGCATCGATCCGGCCCTGCCTGCGGCACCTCTAAAGGGTGCTTGTGCGCTGTCCGGTCTGTACGACCTAGAGCCAATCCGGCTGACGTTTCTGAATGATGTTCTGGGATTGAGCCCGGATGATGCAAAACAGAGCAGCCCGCTTTATCTCGACCCTCTGGCCGATATTCCCCTGATCCTGTCGGTCGGGGAGCTCGAAACCGCAGAGTTCCAGCGACATCAGACCGAGCTGTTTGCCGCTTGGAGCGCCAAGGGGCTCGCTGTCGAGGAAATTCCGGCGCCGGGCTATCACCACTACACGATCGTCGGGCATTTCGGCGATCCGGACAGCGCGTTGCACAAGGCGATACTGTCGATGATACGGGCGTACTGACGCAGGTCATGCATGCATTGTTAGATGCCGATTTTAAACCTGTAAGTTCAGGTCACCATAGGGGTTTCTTGTGAAGGAAGCCCACGTCGCCGCAGGTATTTCGCGTTTTATCCGCGGCGACAAATTCTGAGGCTGGATCGCCCGTCTAGGATCGCCGCCCCTCGATCAGAATAAACGCAACTTTGCACGATGTGCCGGACTGGTTGCTCCAGGCATGATTAGTGCCGCGCTGGATCAGGATGTCGCCGGTCTTCAGCACCGTTTCCGTTTGCTCCAGCACGGCAACGATCTCGTCCTTCAGAACGATTGCATAGTCGACGGTACCGGTCCGGTGCATGCCCGGATGGATATCACTGCCATGCGACGTATCCGCATCGTCGAAGATTTTTCCGAATGAGGCTGTAAGCTAGCGTGCGCGTTCTTCCGGATCTTTCGGTTCGGGCGGAAAATCGATAACCCGCAGAACCGTGCCGTTTGCCGGCGGGGATACGCCCACATGCCCCTCAATCAGGTCGGGTTCCGTGATGTCGACCGGCGCGGCGCCGGTACGCCGCACATTGGTTGAATAATAGTCAGGGCGGCCCGGAATAGATTTTATTGCGGGCGAAGCGCCGTCACTGACAATCGTTGAGCGCCCTTCATTATCGAAGCCTTTGACAACGCGCCGTACTTTTCCGTCGCCCATATCCGCTCCTGTTTATCTGCCGGCCGGGTCTATCCCTAGGTCGATCCCCAGTTCTAATCGGCTTTCCATTCACCGCGGCCGCGGGATTCGAGCATGACATCCATATAAAAATCATCGACTGATTCAAGGTTGGAAATCAGCCCTCCGGCCTTCGAATAGCCGATCAGGGATTCAAGATTTTTGCGATTGGACGGGGTGAGGCCAAACTCCCATGGGTCTGCGCCGAGCAGTTCGCGCTGCGCGTCCCATTCGTCCAGAAACCATGCCAGCGGCACGATCCGCGGATTGCTCATCCGCTTATAGGCGGCAAACTTTGCGCGATCGAATGCCTGGGCGAGATTGTTGGCGACCCAGGGGTGTTCCTCGAGTATTTCGTTCTTGATCGCCGTCGCATGCATGATGGGGAAGATGCCCGTGCGTTTGTAATAGGCCTCTTCTTCAGACCTGTAATCGGAAAACAGGCGTCCCACGCGGTCATCGCCCCGCAGGATGGGCGCGATGATATCGGGGTGGATGACGGCATCGACTTCGCCCTCAGCGAGCATTTCGGAGATATCCGATCCCGCGGGCGCCTGGGTCAGTCTGATCCCGGGCGGCGTGTCGAAGGGAATTTCCTCTTCGAGCTCGGTCACCCAGTCGATGGATGTCAGATCAACACCGTATTCGTCTGCCAGAACCCCGCGCAGATACAGGATTGCAGTCGCCTGATAGGTTTTCAGCCCGATCCGTTTGCCATTCAGATCCGTCGGCTTGGAAATGCCCTTGGTCGTATTGACGAATATGAAGCCATGCCGAAAGCGGCGGTGCAGAAATACGGGGATCGCCGAGAATTCCTGGCCACGGTCTTTCGCCATCAGATATGACGAGCCTGACAGCTCACAAACGTCGAATTCCTCGTTCCGGATCATCCGCCAGTGTCGAGATGACGAATCCATGTCCGTCAGAACGTTAAGCTCGATACCGTCCGGCGCGATAGAGCCGTCTTTAAGCGACCGGATAATTTCATAATCGCCACAGGCGAGGGTTAGTTTCAGTTTGGCGGACATGCCCGGATTCTCCTGTTTTTCAGATTTTGCACCTCTTTGCGGCGCTTCAGTAAGCCTTAACAGTTAACGGGGTATTTTAAACAGGATTTCTCTGGCAATTCGGCAGATTATGATGCCGCTCCTGAAGCGATATCGGATGTTCAAGTTTTATGCGACGTCAGGCGCCGGCATGTTGGCGTTGCGTCCGTTGGATGCATGGGCGCAGAATACATTTGCCAATTCCGGAAATTGGCCGGCTGAGCCGGCTGTCTGGTTTTCTGGCGCCCTGATGATTGCCTTCCTCTGGGCCTGGGTTCTGATGATCCAATACAGATATCTGCGCTCGCGCCTGGACGACTCAAGGGAGTTTGTCGGGCGGAACGACGAATACAGAGAAATGCTGAACGTATCGCCGGACGGCGTCATGATCAGCGTCAATGACCGGCTGCTCTATGCGAACCCCGCAGCATTGAAGTTGTTTGGAGCGGCAACATTTGATCTCCTCGCGGATAAACGTCCGATCACTCTTGTCGATTCTGGTTTTCTGAGAATTACACAAGCGATGCGGCGTGAGAGCCTTAAAACACGCCGCGGAACCGATTATTCGATCGTTCGTCATACACAGCTTGATGGCGCCAAGATCGACGCGGAAGTCGCGTGCGCGCCGGTGAACTGGGGTGGCGTTCTTTGTAATGTGGTCATCCTGTGGGACGTCACGGGCCGTGTTCGAGGGGACCGGGAACTGAAAGAGAGCGAGGAACGACATCGGGATCTGATCGAGTCTGCGCCGGATGCAATGTATGTGCAGATGGATGGGATGATCGTCTATATGAATACTGCGTGCCGGAAGCTGTTTTTAGTAGATGACAGTGACGGATACCGCGGACGGTCGGTTCTCGACTTTGTTCATCCCGATGAACGTAATTTAACGTCAAGAAGTCTTGCCAAGTTTTTCGGTCACAAGGCAAAGGTCGAGTTACTAGAGCAACGCCGGTTGAGGGTCGATGGAACGGACTTTCCCGCGTCGGTTTCCATAAGGCCTATAACCTGAGAATGACAGACAAGCGGCCTCGTCGCCATGCTCATGCGGATGGGGCGCGAAGTTACGGTTGCTAATAACGGGCTCGAAGCGCTGAAGGAAGTCAGAGCGAAGACCTTTGATGTCGTTTTGATGGATATCCACATGCCTCAGATGGACGGTCTTGAGGCATTGCAGCAGATCCGGGACCCTGACGATTCCGTTAGCAAATTTCGATCTTCGCGTTGACCGCGAATGCCATGAAAGGCGATCGCGAGAAATACATCGTCGCGGGTATGGATGATTATGTTGCCAAACCCATCCACACCACGCTTCTGTCAGAGGCGCTGATTAAGGCGACCGGCATGGCATCGGATTTCCAAAGCAGGCAGGCTGTCGCACCGGCTGCGAACCGGACGATATCGCCGCAGACGCGCGAAACATTCTCGACGATTTCGACAGTATCCTCCAAGGATAAACCGGCGCCGCGGCTGTATCAGGCTATCGCACGCACTTCCTCGTTCAGGCCGTCTTCCGCCTGCAGGCGGCGCCATTCCGGTCCCTGTATTTAGGGTGCTTCGGCGCGCGAATTCCCGGCATCACCCGAAAGAAGCGATCCTCGTCGGTTCCGGTTCGCTGCGAATACTTGTGCTACCGGTGTTGTGTGGACGTGGCCGGTTACTCCGCTGCCTGAGCTGCAGGGTGGGTCTGTTCGAGGTGCTGAACGATGTCTTCGAACACCATCACATCGGCGTATTTGTGATGCATATCGAACAGATTCATTTTGTGGGTCAGCTGTGACCGGTCGAACACACATTCTTCCGCGACGGTCACGTGATAGCCGTATGAATAGGCATCGACGACCGAGGCCCGAACGCATCCCGATGTGCTCTCGCCGCAGACGATCAGGCTGGAGATGCCAAGCCGGGTCAGATGGGCGATCAATGGTGTCGAATGGAATGCGCTGGCGCGTTCTTTGCGGATCATGATGTCTCCGTCCTGCACGGCAAATGCGGGATGGATATCGAGCATGTCGTCGCCGACACCGGACTCAATATGGCGATTGGTCGATTGGACGCGATTTTTCCGCTTTGATCCCGACAGATAGATAATCGGCATCCCGGCGGCGCGGCAGGCGGCGAGCAGCTTCTTCGTCGGTTCAACCGCGTCCCAGGCGAATTTGCCACAGGAATTCGGAAACTCGTGAGCAAGTTCGTGCGGATACTTGGTCGGGTCGCCGCGATAGACGAAGTTGTACAGGTCAATCATCAGCAATGCGGGGCGTTCGCCGACATACACATCCCGCTCGTAGTGCTTGTAAATCTCGAGCTCTTCTGGCGAGACGACGTCTTTCCAGCAATGGTCTTCAAAATCTCGGGCCATGGCACTTCTCCTGTCTGTTTTTCGAAATTGTATCGCGGAAATTGCGCGCAGGCGACTCCCCGGTGCTGACCGCGCATGGTATGAAATAATCTATCAGTAAAAACACGGGATCATAAAAATGGACAATCTGACAAAGACACTACGCGAGGTCGTGGTCGCCAACCGTATCCTCGCCAGAGAGAACGTCGTCGATGCCTATGGCCATGTCAGTATTCGCCATCCGGACAATACCGAACGATATGTGATGAGCCGCTCACGGAGCCCGGAACTGGTAACGCTTGGCGATATCATGGAATTCTCACTCGATGGCACGGCGATTGATGACGACCGCACACCCTATGCCGAGCGCCATATCCACGGCGCAATCTACGAAGCGCGCCCCGAGATCAATGCGGTGGTTCACAACCATTCCCACGCTGTCATCCCGTTCGGGGTGACGACGACGCCGCTGAGGCCTGTTGCCCATGTTGGTGCCTCGATCGGCAAGGAAGTCCCGGTCTGGGATATCCGCCGGAATTTCGGCGATACCAATCTGCTGGTCGTGAACATGGAACAGGGTAGGGACCTTGCCGACGGGCTCGGCGGCAATAATGTGGTCCTGATGCGCGGTCATGGTTGCGCGGTGACGGGTACTTCGGTGCAGGGTGCCGTGATGAGGTCGATCTATCTGCAGGTGAACGCGCAATTGCTGCAGGACACGTTACAGATGAGCGAACAGATCGAATATCTGTCCGATGGCGAGATCGAACAGTGCGCTGAAATATTTCTGAGTGATTTTTCGGTCAAACGGGCATGGGAATATTTCCAGCGCCGGGCAGGGGCGGAATCGCTCTAACATCCGGCGCGTCGGAAAAAGACTTTTTCTCGCAGAGTCGCGGCATTTCGGCTAGGGCTGGCGCGAAATTGGATATGGCAGACCAAGATGAAATTTGCACCTGACGACCTTGTTCGTCCGTTTGCCGGGCTTCGCCCGGCGCCGGGTCGCGCGGCAGATATCGCCGCCCCGCCCTATGATGTCGTGAATACCGATGAAGCGCGGGAATTGGCAACGGGAAAGCCATTCTGTTTCTTTCATGTGTCCCGTGCCGAAATTGACCTTCCGCCCGAGACTAACCCCTATGCCGCCGAGGTGTATGAGACGGCAGCGAAGAATCTACAGTCGTTTGAACGGTCGGGCGCGTTGGTCCGGGATTCGGCGCCCTGTTTTTATATCTACCGGATAACAGCCGGTGGCCGGTCGCAGACCGGCGTCGCCGTTTCGGCATCGGTGCAGGCCTATACTGAGAACCGCATCAAGAAACATGAGCTGACCCGCCCCGCGAAAGAGGATGACCGGGTTCGCCAGATCGAGGCGGTCAATTCGATTACCGGGCCCGTGTTCACCGTTCATCGTGCAAGTGCGGAACTGGCCACCCTGTTTGGCGCTGTCACATCCGGCGCACCGGACGCCGATGCCGACGGGATCGGCGGCGCGCTGCATGAATTATGGGTGGTCTCCGAAGCGGCGACAGTCGCGAGCATCGGCGCCCTGTTGAATGCCATGGACGCGCTGTACATCGCCGACGGGCATCACCGGTCGGCAGCGGGGGGGCGAATTGCAGCCAGCCGCGCAGCGGCGAACCCGTACCATGACGGCAGCGAGGCCTATAACGGGTTCCTCGCGGTCAGCTTTCCGGATGATGAGGTCACCATTCTTGACTACAACCGCGTCATTCGCGACCTGAACGGGCGCGATGCGGCTGGCTTTCGCAATGCGTTGGCCGATCAGTTCGACATTACGCCGAAAGGTGCGCCGATCCGCCCCGCGGCACGGGGTACGTTTGGCATGTATATCGACGGCGCTTGGGCGCTCCTGACCCCAAAAACACCACCGGTGACCGATGATCCGGTCGAGCGGCTGGATGTTCAGATACTGGCGCGGATGGTGTTGGAGCCGCTGCTTGGGGTTACCGATCAGCGCACCGATACGGGCATCGATTTTGTTGGCGGCTCACGCGGTCCGGAAGAGATTTCGCGCCGCGTCGATTCAGGCGAAATGGCGATCGGATTCACATTTTTTCCGACAAGCCTGGCCGACCTGATGGCGGTGGCCGATGCGGATATGATCATGCCGCCGAAATCGACGTGGTTCGAACCGAAGCTCGCCGACGGGATGATCTCCCTGCCTTTGGACTAGCCACTGCTGGACTAGCTGCTGCTGGACTAGCCGCTGCTGGACTGGATGTCGCCTCTGGCTTTCTCCGTCGCTGCAACGTCAAGCGTTCCTGCCGTGTCACAGATGACGCCGTAATCGCTCTCTGCGGATTCGGCCGACACATATCCCTG
>CAJIYX010000110.1 GCA_905181725.1 Alphaproteobacteria bacterium UBA830 | reverse complement strand
ATTTTGCGGCGGGAACGTATGTTCGTAACCCGCCTGAAACGCGCCATACACCCGCCTCGGCGCAGGGCTGCACAATCTTTGTCAAACTATGGCAGTTCGATCTTGCTGACCGAACGCCGGTGACGGTCCGAACCGCCGACAGGTCGTTCGATGCTGCGCCCGACCGGGTCGGCGTTGAGGCATTGTCGCTGTTTGAGGATTCCCGCGAACATGTGTCGCTCGAAAAGTGGCTGCCGGGCCAGGCGGTCATTCTCGATGCCCCGGGAGGTCTGGAGCTCCTCGTGCTGGACGGCGCGTTCGGAGAAGGCGGCGAGGAATTTCAATCTCAGTCCTGGCTCCGGCTGCCGAGCGGTGCCACGTCAGAGGCGACCGCTGGCGAAACGGGTGCCACCGTCTGGGTTAAACGCGGACATCTGGCGGCACCGCAAACGGCACTGCGCGATTTCGCCTCGTAAGGAGCGAACTGCCCGCATTTTAGCGGCCCAACACACGTCCGCCCGGGACCGGCGGAAGCGGCGTGCGCAGCGTCGACAGATCTTTGCCCTGGTTCGATGCTTCGTTCATGGCGCTCGCCGTCTCTTTCTGAAGTCGGCGGAACCGGGCTTGCAACGCTGGATCACCGCTCAGCTGCATGGCGATTCCCGCGGCGACCGGGCCGGGTAGTGATACGCGGTCTGCGCCCGGCAGTGATACGCGGTCTGCGCCCGGCTGTGATAGACGGTCTGCATTCCGGATTTCTCTGAAGCCGACTGAAGACGCGTTCTGCGCCGAGGCGCCAGCCTGAGCGGCAGATTGCGCTGCGCGCGCGCCGATCTTTTTGGCGGCGTTGCCCTCTTCGAGCGCGGCCATCGACGTTCGTTCCAGCGATGCAAGTTGGTGGTGGGCGGCAAAGACAAGGCCCAACGCGACGATGCTGAAAGCGATCCGCTTCCGTCCTCTGCGTCTTGCCCGACGAGTGGGTCTGCGTTCCTGCATGTCTTTGCGCCATCATGGCTAAAGTAGTCTTGACCTTCCCTCTTACGCCTTGTGCCTTGAGGAAGAATGAAAATCCTTGGTTAACCGTTCCTTGCCCGATTCAGGTGTCCGGCGTCAGCGCGTGACTTTGCCGGATTCATCTAATCTGCTATCAGCGGCGGTGGAGGGGCGGGTAGTCACATGACGAAACGGAATTCAGCGATAGAACCGGTGGTGCGGCCATTGCCCGGTATAGCGGGCATGCTGCGCCATGCGTTCGGGCACAATCTGGTCAACGGGTTCAGCGCGTTCCTGTTTGCCGCGACCGGGCCGGGCGCAATGATCCTGGCCGTCGGGGCCGCCGCGTCGTTGCCCGGAGAGGTGATCGCCGCCTGGCTTTTTACCGCCTATGCTTTGAGCGGCGTTCTGTCGATCGGGGTCTGTTATCTGTACCGCCAGCCGCTGACATTCGGGTACAGCATGCCCGGCGTGGTGATCGTCGGCCCGGCGCTGATGCATTTTTCGATGCCGGAGCTTGTCGGCGCCTATCTGGTGACCGGCGCGCTGATCCTGGTGCTGGCGCTCACCGGCCTGATCCGGCGGGTGACCGCGGCACTGCCCGAGCCCATCATCATGGCGATGGTCGCGGGCGTTTTCCTGCCCTACGGGATGCGCATGATCGGCGCATTCGACAGCAGTATCTGGATCGCCGGCTCAATGGTGGCAGGCTATCTCGCGGTATCGGCGACGCCCACGCTCCAGCGCCGCTTTCCGCCCGTCCTGGCCGCCCTGGTGGCAGGCTCGGTTGCCATCATCGCCACCGGATCTTTCGGCCCGACCGGCGATATGGCACTGCGGATCGCTGAGCCGATTGTCTTCAGGCCGGTGTTTAATCTGACGGCGATTATCGAGCTTGTGATCCCGCTCACGGTGACGGTGGTCGGTATTCACAACACCCAGGGTTTTGCCATCGCCCGTAATGCGGGCTACCAGCCGCCGGAAAACATGGCGACGCTTCTGTGCGGCAGCGGCACAATTGTTTACGGCGCGCTCGGCTGTGTGCCCACCGTGGTCACGGCACCGGCCAATGCGATCCTCAACGTGTCGGGCGATCCGGACTGGCGCTATGTCGGCGGTATCTGGTTCGGTATTTTTATTCTGGTCTTCGGGGTTTTTGCGCCGACCGCGGTACAGGTCGGTCTTGCCCTGCCGGCGGCCTTTATCGCGACCCTGGCGGGGCTTGCCATGATCCCGGTGCTGCAATCGGCTTTCGTCAGCGGGTTCGGCGGTAAATTTTCGCTCGGCGCGCTTGTGACGTTTCTTGTTACGGTCGCCGGCGTCTCGATCTTCGGCATCGGCGCGGCGTTCTGGGGGCTGGTCTTCGGATATGCCGTGTCGCGCATCGCCGAGCGCCGCGACTTTACCGATCTGACATAAAAAAACCGCCGGCAATTACCGGCGGTTTTTTTCAGGCGTAATGCCCGAATAGGCTGTTTTAGCTCTGGCGGCTGCGCCGGACCAGAAGGCCCGCGCCAATGACGGCGCCTGCAAGCACGACACTGCCGGCGATCAGCAGACCAGCAGGTGCGCTGGCAAGCAGATGCATCAGATGGTCGGCCCCGCTCAGCGGATGGATGAAGCCACCACCGATTTCCGTGCCGGGATGTGCCTGGGCTGCGCCTGTTGTGATTGTCAGCGCGGTGATTGTGAAAATACCAAGCCTGTTTTTCATTGTGGCTCCTCAGAGTGTGTTAGCGACGATCCTGCGACCGTTCGAATTCCGACATTAACTGTCCTTAGCGGTTTACGACTCCGCCCGCGGTTTTGCAAGACGCGGCGGGAGCAGAGCGGGAAGACGGCGGGATTAGCTCGGGGGCATGTCAGCATTTTCAATACGCGAAATACCGCGGCTATCCCCGGTATTTGTCGTTAAGGGTGTGTTAACGCGGTGGGCGTTTAATGGCCTGCATACAAATTCCGGCGTGCCAGGTGCTGATTCCACGCGCGCGCAAATACGAGGGGAGACTGCATGGACGGCAACATCGCGCAACCGGCATCGCCGGGTTCGAGCGAAGAGGACGTGCCGGATGCTGTCCGGGATACCGAAGCTACGGTCGCCGCCCTGGCAGATAGTTTTTTCGAATGGATAGGTGAAGATATAGCCCGCGCCAAACAGGCTCTTGCCACAGCCAAGGACAAGCCGAGCGACAACCAGGCTGAAATTCGCGCGATATTTGAAGTCGTCCACAACGTCAAAGGACAGGGCGGATCGTTCGGGTATGATCTGCTGACATCCATAGGTGGCTCGCTCTGCAGTTACCTGCGGGTCGAGACGGCATCAGCGAGCGAAAAGCAGCTCAAGGTCATCGCGGCACATTTTGCGGCAATGGATTTTGTGCTCGAGAAAAACATCCAGGGCAAAGGCGGCGAAATCAGCGATCAGCTGACAGGCAAGGTTGCCCAGCTTGTCGCGAATATTCCTGCCCCTGACTAATCTCGACTGTTACTAAATGAAAAAGCGCGGACTGGTTGGTCCGCGCTTTTCTGTATCAGCATTGTTGCCCGGCCCGTGTCTTTACCGGATCGGTGTCAGTGCGAGAGCTCGATCTCAACGCGCCGGTTACGGGCTTCGACCTTGCCGTCTTTTGTCTGCACCAGCGGCTTTTCCTCGCCATAGGCCTGGGTTGCGACACCGATTTCCGGCAGGCCGAGACGCCGAAGCGCCCGCACGACTTCCTGCGCCCGTGCGCGGCTCAACGTCATGTTATGGCGCTCCGAGCCGGACCGGTCGGTATGGCCGGTAACCCATACCATCGCTGCGCCTGAGCGCCTGGCTGCCGCCGCTGCGCGTGTGACCTCCGATTCGGATCCCGGCACCAGGCTTGCCGTGTCCAGATCGAAATAGATCACGAACCGCGTCGCCAGCAGTCCTGGCCGCATCGGAGTCTTCAATGATGCCAGTGTCGCAGTTTGCTTCGGGCGCGGGCGGTCAGGCGCAGCACTTGCAAGAGGTTTGCTTTCGATCACGCGGAGTGCGGCGGTGAAGCGGTCATGGCAGGCTGCGATATCGCTGGGCTGAAAGTTTTCTTCCTGTTCCTGCATCCAGCAATCGAACGCGAGTTGCGCATTTGCCGCCTGGCCGGGCGTCGATATCCGCGCGCCGTTATCGAGGGCGGCGAGCAGTTTGGTTCGTGCCTCGGCAAGTGCCGGCAGCTTCTTCGCCGGAATTTTGCGCGTATCGAAATTTTCGGGCGTGGGCGGTTTGCCGCTGGCAGCGGCGAGGGCGCGGGCAGCGAATGTTTCGGCATCGCCGAAATCGCTCTCGGCGAGCTCTTCACGGGCCAGGGTGGCATATCCGGTCTGCAATGCCGCCGCGAACGGATCGGTGGCAGGGGCGGCGCGTTCGGCCTGGATCAGCGTGCCGGAGCAGGCGGAGAGCAGCCCGGCAGTGCAGCCGGCGAGAAATACGTTCTTTATCAATGTCATAGTGGGTTCCTTTCGTCTTCGGACCTGTCGGAAAGAAGGGGTTGGTTGGTTCAGGCGTGCAGTAAGCGGGGCGATTGGGGCAGGGAAGCGGCGAAAATGTGGAAATATCGGGGCAGGTGCGCTCTAATCGTTTGTATGAACCCAACGATTTCGATCTTTGCCGGCGCGGTGCGTAAACCCTGTCTCAAATTTGAGACAGTATGATCACCAGTGAGACACTTTCGGCGCTCGACTGCGAGGACCCGCTGGCCCCGTTCCGCGACCAGTTTGACCTGCCCGAGGGCATCATCTATCTCGACGGAAATTCGCTGGGCCCGCTGCCGCGTCGAACCCTCGCCCGGCTGATCGACGTGACCCGCGAAGAGTGGGGCCAGTCGCTGATCACTAGCTGGAACAAACACGGCTGGATCGATCTGCCGCAGCGTATCGGCGACAAGATTGCGCGCGTCATCGGCGCCACCCCGGGCGAGGTCATCGCCGCGGATTCAACGTCGGTCAATCTGTTCAAGCTGCTCGCCGCCGCCTGCGCGCTCCGCCCAGGGCGCAAGGTGATACTGACCGAGGCCGGAAACTTCCCGACCGACATCTACATCGCCGAAGGCCTGGTCTCGGTACTCGGCGACGGCTACGAGGTGCGCACGGTCGACAAGGAAAATATCGCCACCGCCATCACCGACGAGGTTGCGGTGGTCATGCTCACCCATGTCGATTACAGCACCGGCGAGATGCTCGATATGGCACCAGTCACGGCAATGGCCCATGCCGCCGGCGCGCTGATGTTGTGGGATCTCGCACATTCTGCGGGCGCGGTGCCGGTCGACCTTAATGGTGCCCATGCCGATTTCGCGGTCGGCTGCGGTTACAAGTATCTGAATGGCGGGCCAGGTGCGCCGGCGTTTCTGTTTGTGGCTGCACGGCATCAGGCCGACGCGCGCCAGCCGCTTTCGGGCTGGATGGGCCACGCGGCGCCGTTCGATTTCGAGCAGCGCTACCGCCCGGCGGAGGATATTACGCGCTATCTGGCGGGCACGCCGGCGATCCTTGCCCTCGTCGCCCTCGAGGAAGGCGTGGATCTGTATCTTGAAGCCGATGCCGAAGACCTGCGCCGTAAATCAATGTTGATGACAGAATGCTTCGCCGCCCTGGTCGCGCAGGAATGCGGTGATCACGGGCTCACACTGGCGAGCCCGGCGGATGCCGGCATGCGGGGCAGTCAGATCTGTTTCCGTCATGAGCAGGGCTACGCCATCATCCAGGCGCTGATCGCCCGCGGCGTGGTCGGCGATTTCCGCACGCCTGACATCCTGCGCTTCGGCTTCGCGCCGCTTTACCTGCGCTATCAGGATATGTGGAACGCGGTCACCCACCTGCGCCATGTGATGGACAAGCGCGAATGGGAAAGCCCCGAATTTCAGACGAAAGCCGCCGTAACATGACCGATGCCGACACGCCCCACCCCGACAAGCCGGGCAAAGACAAGCCATCGAAACTGCCTGACGGCGCGCATACCGATTTCACCGACGACATGACCTATGGCGATTATCTGCAGCTCGACACGATCCTGTCGGCGCAGCGCCCGGTATCGGACAAGCACGACGAACAGCTGTTCATTATCATTCACCAGACGACCGAGCTGTGGATGAAGCTGGCGCTGCACGAGATGCATGCCGCCATCGACGCGATCATCGAGGGCAACCTGCGCGCCGCGTTCAAGATGCTGGCGCGCATCGGGCGCATCCAGTCGCAGCTCATCCAGTCATGGGATGTGCTGTCGACCCTGACGCCGGCTGATTATCTGACCTTCCGCGACGCGCTCGGCCATTCGTCCGGGTTCCAGTCGCTTCAGTACCGCCAGATCGAGTTTCTGTTCGGCAACAAGAACCGCGCCATGCTGGAGCCGCACCGCGACCGGCCGGAAGATTACAAACTCCTGGAGAAAACCCTCAACAGCCCGACCCTGTATGATGTCGTGCTCAGACTACTGGCGGAAAAAGGCTTGCCGGTGCCGGAAGAGGTGCTGAGGCGCGACGTAACAGAGCGTTATACCGGCCACCCGGGCGTGACCGAAATGTGGCTGGGGGTTTACCGCGACACCGACAAGCACTGGCAGGAATACGAGCTTGCCGAAGAACTGGTCGACCTCGAGGACTGGTTCCAGCAATGGCGCTTCCGCCACGTCACCACGGTGGAACGCATCATCGGCAACAAGCGCGGCACCGGCGGTACGGCGGGCGTGGCCTATCTGCAGAAGGCGCTGGATATCCGATTTTTCCCGGAACTATGGGAAGTGCGGACGGTGCTTTAGACTGAGATTATCCACGCCCATTTGCGCCCTACCGGAGCCAATACCATGACTGACCCGAATTCAAACGATCCCCTAACCGTGTCCCATTGGGGTGCGTATCGTGTTCAGACCGAGGGCGACCAGGTCACCGGCATCACCGCGTTCGAGAACGACCCCGAGCCGTCGCCGATGATTCAGGCGATGCCGGGCGTTGTGCATCATGATTGCCGGATCGACCAGCCGATGGTCCGCAAGGGCTGGCTTGAAGATGGCCATAACAGCGATGGGGCCGGGCGCGGCACCGAGCCATTTGTTCCGGTTTCGTGGGAAAAGGCGCTGGACCTGGTGGCGGCGGAACTTGATCGGGTGCGCACCGAACACGGCAACAAAGCGATCTTCGGCTCGTCCGGCTGGGGCAGTGCTGGGTCTTTCCATTCAGCCGAAACCCAGCTCAAACGGTTCCTCAACGATATAGGCGGGTTCGTCGATCAGGTGACGAATTATTCCTTCGGTGCGGCGTCGGTGATTGTGCCGCGCGTGACTGGCTCGATGGAGCCGGTACTCAAACCGACAAGTTGGCCGGGTATCGTCGCGAACACCAAGCTGATGGTGTCCTTCGGCGGGATCTCGCCCAAAAACAGCCAGGTGTCGAAGGACGGGTTAGCGCGGCATGAAACCCAGAACTACCTGCGCGATGCCCAGGCCGCCGGTCTGGAATTCGTGCAGATCAGCCCGGTGCGCGACGATTTTCTTGATGAATTGGACGCCGACTGGCTGGCCGCGCGGCCCAACACGGATACGGCGGTCATGCTCGGCCTGGCCTATACGCTGGTTGCCGAAGGCCTACATGATCCGGACTTCATCGGCAGATACTGCACCGGCTTTAACCGATTTCACGCCTATCTGATCGGTGAGACGGACGGCATCGCGAAGGATGCTGACTGGGCCGCCGAGATTTCCGGCCTTGATGCCGACACGATCCGCAGCCTTGCCCGGCGCATGGCTGCAACGCGGACGATGATCTCGATGAGCTGGTCGGTCCAGCGCAGCGATCACGGTGAACAGCCCTGCTGGATGGCGATTACGCTGGCCGCCATGCTCGGCCAGATCGGCCTGCCCGGCGGCGGGGTCGGTATCGGCTATGGCTCGATCGGCACCACAGGCGCGCCGACATCGAAAATGCCGGGCATCGGTCTCGCGAAGGGGGCCAACGAGGTCAAAGACTATGTGCCGGTCGCCCGTGTGGTCGACATGCTGTTGAACCCCGGCGCCGAATTCGAATTTAATGGCAACACGCTGACCTATCCTAATATCCGGCTGGTCTACTGGGCGGGCGGTAACCCGTTTCACAAGCAGCAGGATCTCAACCGGTTCCTCGCCGCGTGGCAGAAGCCTGAAACCATCATCGTGCACGAGCCCTGGTGGACGCCCGCGGCACGGCGCGCCGATATCGTCCTGCCGGTAACGACGACGCTGGAACGCAACGATATAGGCTGCGGTCTGCGTGACCGGTTTTTCATCGCCATGCAGCAGGCCGTGCCGCCGGTCGGCGAGGCGCGCAGCGATTACGACATTTTTGCCGGTTTGGCGACACGGCTCGGTGTCGCCGAGGCCTATACCGAGGGGCGCGGCGAAATGGACTGGCTGCGCCATATGTATGATGTGGCGCGCCAGAACGCGGCGCGGTTTGAGATAGAGATGCCCGGCTTCGACGCATTCTGGGGAAAGGGCTTTTTCGAGTTTGAGGCGCAGGAGGACTCGCAGATCCTGTTCGAGGCATTCCGCAACGATCCCGAAAAAGCGGCCCTCAAAACGCCGTCCGGTAGGATCGAAATCTTTTCGGAAACTATCGACGGCTTCGGCTATGACGACTGCCCCGGTCATCCGACCTGGCTGGAACCGGTGGAATGGCTGGGCTCCGGCAAGGCCGCGCGTCATCCGCTGCACCTGATATCAAACCAGCCGTTGCGCCGCATGCACAGTCAGCTCGATTTCGGCGGCCCGAGCCAGGATACCAAGGTGGCGGGCCGCGAACCGGTCTGGCTGCATCCGGATGACGCGACATCGCGGGGCGTCGGCGACGGCGACGTGGTGCGTCTGTTCAATGACCGCGGCGCGTGCCTCGCAGGGGCGGTGGTGACCGACCGGATACGGTCCGGCGTGGTGCGCCTGTCGACCGGTGCCTGGCTCGACCCGCTGGACGCGGGCGATATCGGCAGCCTGGAAAAGCACGGTAATCCCAATGTGCTGACGGTTGACAAGGGTTCATCGAAGCTGGCGCAAAGCTGCATCGCGCAGTCGGCGTTGATCGAGATTGAGCGTTATGCCGGGGAAGCGCCCCGCGTGACGGCGTATGACACGCCGGCGATTGTGGCGGAGTAGTGAGGTGTACGGCTCCGGTCATGACGGCAAGGACGGTCTTTTCATATCACTACTCACTCTACAGACAATGCTGACAAATCGGTTTCGAGGAGTAGAGTGCAAGATTCGTGCCGTAATCAACAATCTTTATGTTTCAATGGGATAGATTGAACGGCGCATTATTATTATACGAACATATAAAAATTACCGACGCGTTTCTTCTCGTTTTGCGACGCACCCCTCCGTATATCTTGCCGTCAGTGCCGCCTTCCGCCAGAATTCTCCGAAATACCTCATAACATCCTGAACAGGGGAGAAACGCGCCCATGCTTAGCGCCGCTGAAAACGAAACCCTTACCCGTACTGGGCCGGACATGCCGATGGGACGCATGATGCGGCGGTTCTGGCTGCCGGTCTGTTCGTCCCATCAGGTGGCGGAACCGGATGGAGATCCGCTGCGTACGCAGTTGCTGGGCGAGTATCTTGTGGTTTTCCGCGATACCGACGGCAAGCTCGGCGTGCTGGATGAATTCTGCATCCACCGCCGCGCCTCGCTAGCGCTGGGGCGTAACGAGGAAGGTGGGCTGCGCTGTCTGCTGCATGGCTGGAAGTTCTGCACGGACGGCACGATCACCGAGACCCCGAACCACGCGTCGTCCAACGTGCGCAACAAGGTCAAACAGCCAGCATATCCGGTCATCGAGGCCGGCGGCATGGTCTGGACCTATATCGGCGATGCCGAAAAACAGCCGCCATTTCAGAAATACGGCTGGTTCGATGCGCCCGCAGAAAACTACGTCGTGCTCCGCATCAACACGCCGGTGAACTATCTGCAGCTTTACGAGGGCGGCACGGATTCGGCGCATGTCGGCATTCTGCACATGAACATGATGAACCCGGGCTGGAAGGATTCGGCGTTTGTCGACGGTAAGACTGATCAGGATGGCGGCAAGGGCTGGGGCGTTGATGCCGGTGAGCAGGATGCTTCTTTGAGAAAAGCCGAGTCGAGCAAGGCTGGTATGTACATGTCGTCCACCGTGTTCGATGAGACGCCAGATCTTGGTATTGAGGATACGCCTTACGGCTTTCAGTACGCCGCGTTGCGCGATGGCGGGCCGGGACCGGACGGCGCGGCGACCTGGAGCGTGCGGATCACGCCGGTGATGCTGCCGACCGGGCGCATCATTCCCGCGAACGCGTTCCAGTTCTATGTCTTCGAAATTCCGATGCATGACGAACTGACGGCGACATATCTGGTGTTTCACGGGCCGCATGAACAGGATCGCCAGCTGATCATCGATACCATGGGCCTCGCCGATCCGCGCTTCTGGAATGACAATGACTGCAATTTTACCGCCAGCTGGGACGATCGGCTCGGCCAAAACCGCGCCCATATGAAAGGCAAGAACTGGTCGGGGTTTGCCGGGATCGAACAGGAAGACTCGGTGATTGCCATGTCGATGATGCCGATCGTCGACCGGACGCAGGAATACCTGGTGCCGAGCGACGAAGCGGTCATCCGCCTGCGCCGCCGCCTGCTGGATTCAGTCGCGCTGAACGAAGCGGGCGAGGACCCGCTGGGGTTGGAGATTGAGGATTATTCGTCGGTTGCCGCGATCCCGGATTCGGTCATTCCACAGACCGAAAACTGGCAGGATCTGGCACCCGGCAATATGGGCTCGGGGCGTCCGGCGAAGGGCGAAGCCGCCGAGTAATGCTTATTCCGCCGCCCGCACCTGTTTTCCGTCCGTTTCCGTGGCGACCAGTTCTTCTATAACCCGGCGCGCGCGGACCGGGCCGCCATCGATGGCGAGGTTGACCGGGGTGAGGTGGGGATAGCGGTTGAGACCGGCCTGGACGGATTCGATGATGTCGACGTCTTCGCTGAACGCTTCGATGAAGCCCGCTTCGATCTGTGCGCTCATGGCGGCATCGGCGAGAGCGAAGTTGCGGACGTGGGTCCAGAAATAATGGCAGGACTGTTCCTTTTCAGGGGTCGCAATATTGTAGGAGCGAAGCTCGATCCCCTGGCTGCGGTCGCCGTCCGGCGCGCCGGTATCGACGACGGCGCTGCCCATGTCGGCCTCGATCATTGATGGTGGCGTAAATGTCATGATCTGCCAGCGATCGACATTACCGGTAAAGCTGCCGAGCTTTGCATAGATCGGGGCCGCAGGGCGGTCGAGGATCCACCGGGTGACGCACACGGTGGTGCCGTCCTGCGAGGCAACCTGCGGGATTTCGGCAACATCACCGGTGCCGAGCGTCGATTGGTGGACAAAAGATACATGGCTAGGGTCGAGCAGGTTGTCGGTAAACAATCGGTAATCGCCGTTGATGTGGAACGGCTCACCAACGATGCAGGTCCAGTCGGGATGATCGCAGCGCCATATATCGTGAATCAGGGTCTCGTCGGCCAGCGCCGGGTCGCCCATCCAGATCCACACAAGATGCCATTTTTCGGCCAGTGGAAACGTGCGAAGCGTCGCGCTTTCGGGCGGTGATTTCTGGCCTGGCGCGTGAACACAGGCGCCGCTGCCGTCGAATTCAAGCCCATGATAGCCGCACTGCACCCGGTCGCCCACCAGGCGCCCCTTTGACAGCGGCAGAAACCTGTGGGCGCAGCGGTCTTCCATCGCGACGGGTGTGCCGTCTTCCTGACGGTAGAGAACGACCGGTTCATTCAGGTAGGTGCGGCCCAGCAGTTCGCGACCCAGTTCCTGCGCCGTTGCTGCCACGTACCAGCAGTTTTTTACAAATCCGTCCGTCATCGTTGTGCCGCCTTCTTGGCACCCGGACCGGCAGCCGTTTCGCCGAGTGCTGCGTTGACCCGCGGCATGACCTCTTCGGCCATCAGCTGCAGAGAGCGCTTGGTGAGGTTTTCGTCGACCCAGTCCATCCCGGCGACGACCAGTTCGCCGAACGGGCCGGTGACTTCGCGCAGGGCCAGGACCTGGTCGACCACACTGTCGACGCCGCCGCAGATCACCAGGTCGTCCATCACCCGGTCCAGCGTGATGGCGTCGTCGGGCTCGTCTTTGTGATGCTTGAACACCGCTTGGCGGCCGCCCTTGGTCAGCTTGTAGAGAAGCTGGCTGTAATAGAACCGGTAGGGACTATTGGCATCGGTCTTTCCGTAAGCCTCCGCCACGGTCTCGTCATCGGCGACGAAGATTGTCCGCGCGATGCGCCAGTCGCCCGGGTCGGCGGCCCGCTCCGCCGCCACGCAGCCTTCTGCGTAATTGGCCCAGTGGGTGGCCGCCCATTTGTCGAACAGGAAATTGGCTGAGATCGGGTGGAAATCTTTCTTGCCCATTTCCGTGACGCCCTTGGAAAAAGGCGCGACCACGGTGCCGATAATCTCGGGGCGCGGGTCCTGATAGGGTTTCTGCAAAATGCCAGTGCCATAAGGTGCATCCAGCGTGTTCTCGGTCGTCACCTGCCAGCGATTATCGGGGAACTTGATCCCGTAGGGTGCTTCGCCCTCCCATATTGCCAGGATGACGTCGATGGATTCGGCGAACATCTTGTTAATGTCTTCATTGGCGATGCCTAGCACCTCTCGGTCCGACCGCAGTGTACCGGGGCTGATGCCTAGGATAAAACGGCCTTCTGCCAGGTGGTCGAACATGGCGGCGTGGCTCGCGACCAGCACCGGGTGAGTGTGGGTCAGGTTCGTTGTGCCGGTGCCGAGCATAATCTTCTCGGTCGAATGTATCAGTGTGCTTAGGAACAGCATTGAATTGGTGATGTTTTCCGCATCGTCCGATAGGTGTTCGCCGACAAAGGCATCGTAATAGCCGAGCTTGTCGCACAGGATGATAGCTTCCCGGTCTTGTTTCAGGGTTGTCGTGTAATCCGTGTCGAGCGGATGCATGGGCATCGTGAAATAGCCGAGGCGCATTGTTCGCAATCCCGATTTTTTGGTCTCTGAAAAGGATAGCGCAAAAGCATGTCGCGAGTCAGAACTGCGTCAGCCGATCATCGTATTGGGCTGGAATAGGGCAATCGTGGCGCAGGCGAGCCCGCCGCGCCACTGGCCGAGGCGGGGCCTGCGAGAGGAGGGCGGGAGAACGATTCAGCTATCATTATTTTCGCTTTCTCGCATACTCATATTTATAAGATAAGAGGGATGTTCGCGAAAGCGCACATTTCCATTTGAAGGGCGTGGGTTCATTGTTTCGGTATGTCCATTTGCAGACGGTGGATGAAATGCCTGCCAGGGTATTTTGCCGCCTATCAGCGAGATTGACCGGGATAGACGCCAGCAATACGCCAATACTAAGATATTGAAACAATAGTTGGTGCGGAGGAAAATATGTCCATTCCAGTTCAGCGGATGTCGGCGGCTATTGGTGCACGGCTGACCGGTATAGACCTACGTAGCGGTATCGACGATGCCGTGATGAAAGAAATTCATCAGGCGTGGTTGGAGAATTTCGTGATTGTTATTCCAGGCCAGGACCTGTCTGGTGATGACCAGGTCGCCTTTACCGAATGGTTCGGCCCACGCCAGGAAGTGCGCACCGTCAAAGTGGTCGACGAGGGGCCGCAAAATTTCATGTATGTTGCGAATAAGAAATTCGACGGCATGGAAAGCGTGCTGCCCGAAGGTGAAATGCAGTTCCATACCGACCAGTGCTATTACGAAACGCCGTCACGGGCGACTATCCTATTCGCGATCGAGATCCCGGCCGAGGGTGGCAATACCAAATTTGCCAATGCCTACCGCGCCTATGAATCGCTGGATGAGGTGATGAAGGTTCGACTTCGGGAACTAAAAGCGCTGAACGTTTACGATTACGACGCTAATAGCACAATAAAGCGCTATAAAAATTCCCCTGATGCGCCGCGCTATGCGCACCCTGTCGTCATTCGCCATCCGGAAACTGGCTGCGATGTACTCTATGTCAACCGCCTGATGACAGACCATATCGTCGGCATGGACCGTGCTGAGAGCGATGCTTTGCTCGAAGACCTCTTTCAAGTACTCGAAGATTCCGCCCATTGCTATGAACATGTCTGGACGCCGGGCGATCTTGTGATGTGGGATAACCTCTGCACGCTGCACGCGCGAACTTGGTTTGACCCGTCACAATCGCGGGTGCTGCGCCGGACCACGGTCTCTGGCAAGGCGCCGAGCGGGGTTATGCCGTCTGCAGCCTAAGGGTTTTCGTCGGATTCTGCTATGTCGATCGATGCTAAATCGTGCAGATCAGTTGCGTGCTTAAGCCAGCTGCTTGACGGAAGTAGGCTGGGCGTAGGAAAACATTAAGTAAAGATGCCGCAGGGGCATTCAACGGATAAATCAGGAGGTCTTCCCATGGCTGTCGTCACCCCGCTTTTCAAAGATCACGATAAATTGCCCGATCTTGCCTCACGTTTTGTGCAGGTTGGCGACATTCCCTGGAAACCTACCCCCTGCGAAGGCATTGAAATGAAGGTACTGATGCAGGATGAGGAGACAGGCATGATGACGGCGTTGTTCAAATGGGCGCCCGGCTCCAAACTAACCTTTCATGAGCATGTCGAGCTAGAACAGACCTTCGTGCTCGAAGGCTCGTTAGTCGATGATGAAGGCACTATTGCCGCCGGTAACTATGTTTGGCGGCCGCCGGGAAGCAAGCACGATGCCTGGGCGCCAGATGGCGCGCTCATCCTGTCGATGTTTCTCAAGCCAAACATCTTTCTCGACGGCGATAACAAGGGTGTGCAGCTGAAATAGTCAGCAATCCCACGTCGTCACAAAAAAGTAGCCATTCGCCAAGGGCGTTCTTCGCTGATTTTCTACTGCACCAGTTCGGGCAGGAAGGTCACGATGTCGGGGAACGCCGCCATGATCAGCATGCCGAACAATGTGAGCCCGACGAAAAGCCAAGACGCGTTGAAAATTTCTCCCATGCTGACATCCGGCGCGGCCGCCTTGACGGCGAACATCACATAACCGAAAGGCGGCGTGATCGCCCCGAGAGTGATGTTGAGCAGGAAAAGAAGCCAAAACCAGACCGGATCGAACTGAAGCGCTTCCAAGATAGGCAGATAAATCGGGATGACGATCAGCATCAGTCCCAGTTGGTCGATGAACATACACAGAATGAAAGGCAGCAGCATCATCATGAAGAACATGAGCCAGCGGTTCACATCCATCGTTGTGACAACTTCGGTCAGTGCGGTGGTTGCGCCGGTAAAGGCGAGAAGCTGTGTAAACATTACTGCGCTGCAAAGGATCAGCATGATGACGGAGGCTAGAAGCGCTGCTTCGCCCACCGATTCGTAGAGCATACGAAAGCTGAGACGCTTGTAATAGGCGGCGGTAATGATGGCGCCGAAAACACCTGTGGCTGCGGATTCGGAAGGTGTCGCAACGCCCAGCATAATAAGCCCCATTACCATAAAGATGATAAAGGTGAAGGGCAGAAGGCCGGCGGCGGCGCGGAGCTTCCCTTTCAGGTCAATTTTTTCGCCTTCTTCTTCAGCGGGCGCTAGCGACGGGTTCATCCGGACCTTGATCAGACAAGCGGAAATGAAAAGCCCTGCGAGGAAGATGCCAGGAATCACGCCTGCGATAAGAAGCGACGCGATGGAAACGTCTGCAAGCGTACCGACGATGATTGCAAGAATTGACGGCGGTATAATCGGCGCGAGACAGGCGCCGGCAAGGATGGTGCCAATTGAAAGTTTTGTGTCGTAGCCGCGTCCCCGCATGATCGGCAGCAGAGACCGGCCAAGCATCGCACCAACGGCAATTGCCGAGCCCGACAGCGCACCCAGCACAGTCGACAGCGAGATAGACAGGATATATTGGCGGCCACGCACCCTGCCAACCAGCTTGTCGATGGAATCGAGCAGTACTTCCATGCAGCCTGAACGGAATAAGATTTCACCCAAAAGGATGAATAACGGTACCGTGCCAAGCGATGCGGTGGTTCCCGTTTCGTAAATCGAATTAACAACCATCCCGAAGGCGGAATTGCCTAGCAGTATCACGACGCCGGAGACAATAATGATCAGGAAGGCGAGGAAGATAGGCGCACCTGTCATGAATAGCGCGACTAGAATTATAATTCCTATCGTGAGCGTCCAGTACCACTCCATCAGGGTTCGACCACGGCTTCAGCGCGCTTCGGCGTAATCCAGCTCTTTGGCTTGACCGCTTCCGCCGGGATTAGTCCCCGCAGGAAATATAATGCCGCGCCAATAAATCCATAGGATATCCAGGCGGACATCCAGATTTTTGGCAGCGGATGATTCTGTTCAGTCACCAGTTCCAACTCGATATGGCGGAGGTTTTCACCAAAACTCATCCACGCTGCAAAAATACAGACTGCGAGACCGGTGATGCCGGTGATAAGTTTAAGGCCTCTGCGCCAGCTCGGAACGAGCTCCCATAACAGGCTGATAGCGATGTGTTGTCCGGCCCGCGTGGCATGTGGCACCATCGCAAAAATTGTAATAACGAGAAGGTTCGAAAAAGTGTCGTTGGCCCAATCGGTGGCGATGCCGAGGAAGTATCGCGTCACGACCTCGTAGCAGTAGATCGCGGCCATTGAGAAAAGCGCAAGCGCCCCGGCGGCATAGCCGGCATCGGTTAATGCGTCATGAAGACGGCATATTCCACGCACAACAAACATTGCCGGGGCGCTCGTTATTCTTTTCTTAGCCTTCGCCTATTTTAGGCTATCAGGTGCGTCACCCTGGGATTTGGCAAGCTCATAGAGCTCCATAACTCGACCGGCTGTTTTCTTGTTGCCGGCCATGGCAAGGTTCCAGATACCCTTAACAAATCCGTCGATCATGTCTTTACCGACAGCGGGTGCCAAAGTGGTTTCCTTGACGCCCAGTTTCTTGAGCTTGGCGATTTCTTCATCGGTGGCTGCGTCGAAGAGGGCCGGAACTTTCTGTTCAAGCTTACGACCCGCATCGAGCAATAGTTTTTGGTCTTCCTTGCTCATCTTATTGAATTTATTCAGGTTCATCGTCACCGTATAAGGCGACACACTGAAGCGTGGGCGCATCATGTACTTAGCAACTTCGTACCATTTGAAGTTGATCGCACCTACGACCGGCCAAGCCGCACCGTCAACAACACCGCGCTGGAGCGCCGAATAGATCTGGCCACCGTTGAGGTTAACCATCGACCCGCCGAGCGGCTTGACGATCGGGCCGTAAAACGCGTTTGCACGGATTTTCTTCCCGGCAAGCGGCTTGATGGTGTTGGCTAGAGGTTCTTTGAGCATCACATGGAACATACTGGTGGTACCGCCAAGGACATGCGAAATCATCTTCAAGCCAAAACGCTGCATTTCTTTATCGGAGAACTGCCAGTAACCCTTTTCGCGCCAAATTTCTGTCGATGGCGGCATTGCGAAAAACGCCATCGGGACACCCGTCGTGCCAAAATAGTAGGGGGCAACCGATAGGTTTAGGTCGAACACACCCGATGCGGTCGGCTGGAATTGTTGCTTCGACTTAATGACTTCCGGCCCAGAGAATTTAAACTTGATCCGGCCGTTGGAAGCTTTCTCGACCATCTTGCCATAGTCATAGGCTATTAAGGGTGTGCCGATGTAGCGCTTGTCCCAAGCAGTTAGATATTTCAGCGTTATATTCTTTGCCGATGCCGCGGTGGGCAGGGCAAGGGCCAGCGCGGCGGCTGTAAGGGCAACGTTATGAATTTTCATAAGTGGTATCTCCTGTGATGAAGCCAAACCGATTGAGCACCGGCAAAATATTAATTGAAATCGATGTTATTGAGCTAACTTCAGAGGGTCAACCTTCTAAGAAACTTTGAGGCATGGCTTTGCGTTTCGTATTGTGACGTCCGTTCTTGCGATAAGCGTAGCTATTGCCCCGGAGTCCGGGATAACATCCCCGCCATGTCAGATACTGATGCCGTTCTCTTCGCCAACGAGGCCTTCTACCGCGCTTTCGCCGACCGGGATGAAAGTGCAATGGACGCCCTGTGGTCTGATACCGACCAGGTAGCCTGTCTACATCCCGGTTGGGGCCCATTGTTCGGCCGCGACGTCGTGGTGGAAAGTTGGAAGGCGATTATCCGCAATGAAGATTCGCCTGAAATCCTGTGTCACGATCCGCGCGCGCATGTATATGGCGACACCGCTTACGTGATCTGCTTCGAGGAGATCCTAGACAGCTTTCTGGTGGCGACTAACGTGTTGGTCCGCGAGGGGCGGGTCTGGAAGATGGTCCATCACCAGGCTGGGCCGACATCCGCGCAGCCGGAAACGCAGCAGGACGGGCCGGCAGCGTCGGTGAATTAGGCGCGGCTTTCTAAGTGTTTCGGCGATGCCGGGGAGTTTGCGAACCTCTCGGTTATTCCCCCTGTACAAGACAGGGGGAATAGATTTTTTTAGTTTAGAGGAGACAAAAGCCTTAGCTCTTCTCCCCGAACAGCGATTTAATCGACCGGACGATCTGGTTCCACATTACTTTGAACGCCATGCCGCCAACCTGCGCGGGGGCAGCTGCTTGCGGGTTCGGGGCTGCGGGTTTAGCCGCTTGGGCTGCATCGGTGGCGGCTATATCGGCGTTGGCGCCGTTTCCCGTCGCCGTGGCAGTCGGTTGGTCGGCCTCGATCTGTGCGGCGAGATTTTTGGCGAACTGGCCGATAATCTGGCTGGCAAGATCCTGGATCATGCCGGCACCGCGGCCGTACTGGGCGACCGAGCCCGAAAGCTGCAGGTCGGTGTGGATTTTCACGGTCGATCCCGTATCCGACGGTTCCAGATGAAACGCGACAGTAGCATTGGCGCCACCGCGGCCCTTGGCATCGGCACCTTGTGCTTTCACGTTCGCCTTATGGGCCTCGTTATCGACGTCCTCGAACGAGGCGGTGCCCTGAAACGTTAGCGCTACCGGTCCAAGACGCACTGAGACTTTGCCCTTGAACTTCTTGTCGTCGACCATCTCGGCCAGTTCAGCGCCCGGCATGCAGGGCGCGATGCGTTCTATATCCATCAGCGTGGCCCAAGCCTGATCGGGTGGCAGCGGAACGTCAAAGCTGTTATCGAAATCCATGTCAGATAATCTCCTGATTTACTCGGCGGCCTGCTGGGCCTGGGGGGTCTGGAGCGCCTGCCAGATACGGTTGGGTGAGGCGGGCATATCGAGCGTGCGCACACCGCGTGTCGCCAGCGCATCGCAGACCGCGTTCATCACGGCCGGCATCGCGCCGACACAGCCGGCTTCGCCCGCGCCCTTGATGCCCATCGGATTGGTCGGGCTCGGCACTTCGTTTTCGGCCATCTCAAAGTTCGGGCAGTCATCGGCGCGCGGCATGCAGTAATCCATGAACGAGCCCGAAATCATCTGGCCGGATTCATCGTCCCAGACCATGTTTTCGCACATGATCTGGCCGATCCCCTGCACAGCGCCGCCATGAACCTGGCCCGCCAGCAGCAGCGGATTGATGACCGTGCCGACATCGTCGACCATGCAGTAGCGGACGATTTCGGTCGTGCCGGTATCGGGGTCGATCTCGACCTCGGCGACATGACAGCCATTGGGGAAGGTCGGCGCGGGCGGCGACCAGGCGGCCCATTCGTCCAGCCCGACCTCGAAGCCGGGCGGGGCGGTCATGAAGCTTTGCGCGTTTTTGGCCGCGTCCATCAGGCTCATGTTCTTGTCGGTTCCGGCGACGGTGAAGGTGCCGTCATCGAATTCGATATCCTCGACCGCAGCCTCCAGATAATGCGACACGACGAGCTTGCACTTCTCGATGATTTTTTTCGACGCGGCCTGGATGGATGCGCCGCCGACACCGGAAGAGCGCGACCCGAACGTGCCGGTCCCGGCCATGACGACATCTGTATCGCCTTGCAGCATGCGGACCTGTTCGAACTCGAGCCCCAGCATGTCGGACAGCATCTGGCGGAAAATCGTCTCATGCCCCTGGCCATGATTATGCGTGCCCATGATCAGCGTGACCGTGCCTGACGGATCGAACCGGATCTGCGCCCATTCGGGCGGCCCGCCGGCTGATTGTTCGATGCAGTTTGCGATCCCGATGCCGCGCAGCTTGCCGCGCGCTTGCGCCTCGGCCCGGCGGGCGGCGAAGCTACCGTATTCGATCATGTCCAGCGCGCCGTCCATGTTCTTTTCAAACTCGCCGGAATCGTACGTGAACAGGAACCCGGTGCTGAACGGCTCTGCGATCTGGGGGATCATGTTGCGCCGGCGGACTTCCGCGGCATCGATGCCCATTTCGCGCGCGGCCGTGTCGATCACCCGCTCAACCGTATAGACCGCTTCGGGGCGACCGGCGCCGCGATAGGGCCCGGTCGAATTGGTATTGGTGAACACGCCTGTCACATGGGTATAGATCGACGGCGTCTTGTAGACGTTCGACAGAGAGCCCAGATTGTTGGTCGATGAATGCGGGCCGAGCATCGTCAGATAAGCGCCGAGATTGGCGACCGTGGAGACGCGCAGGCCGAGGAAAATGCCGTTTTCGTCCAGCGCCAGTTCGGCGGTCACCACGTTGTCGCGGGCCTGATCGTCGGCCTGAAATGCGTCCGTGCGGTCGCCTGTCCATTTGACCGGGCGGCCCAGTTCCTTCGCTGTCCATAGCACCAGAATATTTTCCGGATACGGACCCGACCGCATGCCGAATGCGCCGCCCATGTCTTCGGAAATTACGCGAAGCTTGTGCGCCGGTACTTTGAGGATCGGCTCCGCGATCGCGGCGCGCACGCCGTGCGGTCCCTGCGTGCCGGTGATCAGCGTGTAGCGTTCATCATATTTATCGTAATCGCCGATACAGGCGCGCGGCTCCATTGGCGCGACTGAAACACGGGTGATGTTGATGTCGAGCTTCGTGATGTGGTGGGCCGACGCAAAGGCGGCATCGGTCTTGTCCTTGTCGCCCAGTTCGAAGACGAAACACACGTTATCGGCCGCTTCGTCCCAGACCTTGCCGGCATCTGTGTCCAGCGCATGCGCCGTGTTGGTGATTGGTTTGGTTTCCGCGTAATCCACCATGATCATTTCGGCCGCATCCTGAGCCTGCTTTGCGGTCTCGGCCACGACCCAGCACACGGGATCTCCGACCATCTTCACCGATCCTTTGCGCAGGCCACCGTTCGGCGGGGTAAACATCGGCGTGCCGTCGGCCTTCTGGCGCGGCACCGCACACGGGATATTGCCAAGGCCGGAAGCGGCGTAATCGTCGCCGGTCCAGACGCCGAGAACGCCCGGGGCATCCTTCGCCGCCGCCGTGTCGACCGACAGAATTTTCGCGTTGGCATGTGGTGAGCGCAGCACGTAGCCATAGGCCTGATTGGGCCGGTTCAGGTCATCTGAATAGCGTCCGCCGCCGCGCAGCAGGCGTGGATCTTCCCAGCGGGGCACGCCCTGGCCGATTCCAAATTTGGTCATTCCGTTTTCCTGTGTGCGGAGGGTGTTTGTCTATGATTTGTGTACCGTTCACAGCGCGTGCGCGCAAGTTCAGGTGCCGGTTCATCAGGTGCTGGATGTCAGAAAACCAGCAACAGCAGAATACCGGCGACGATCGCGAGGCAGCCGGCTACTTCCAACCGGTTGATCCGTTCCTTAAAAATAAAAACCGTCGACGCGAAGGTGAACAGCATTTCGATCTGGGCGACGGCTTTGACGACGGCTGCTTTCTCCAGCGTCATCGCGGTAAACCACCCGAACGAAGCGGATGCGCCGACAAACCCGACAGCGAGGGCCGGTTTCCACGCCGCCGCGATGCGGCGGAACTCGCCCGGCTCGCGGAGCGCAATAAAGACCAGCATCACGATGGTCTGAAACGTGATGGCGGCACACAGCGTCACACCGCCCTGCATCAGAAAGTTCGGCCCGCCGAGCGACAGCGACGCCCCGCGATAGCCCACGGCGGCGATGCCGAAAAACGTGCCCGCACATAGCCCGATGGCGACCGTGCGGCTGGCAAGTGAGGAGACCAGCGCCGTCCGGTTCAGTTCTGTCCGCGCGACCGAGATCAGCATGACGCCGGCAACCGAGATCGCGATGGCCATCAGCACCACCCAGGGCACCGTTTCCGACAGAAAGATCAGCCCGAAAAGGGCGGCCTGAGCCGGTTCGGTCCGTGAATAGGCGGTGCCGACGGCGAAATTGCGGTAGCTGAACAGGTGGATCAGCAGGGCCTGTGCAAAAATCTGCGCCAGTGCCGCCAGCACGATCCAGCCGGCGAACGTCCAGTGGAACGCGGGCAGTGAATAGCCGAGGCCGTAATGCAGAATGGCGAGAAAGCCAAAGGCAAAGGGCAGCCCGTAACCGAACCGCACGAAGGTGGCGCCCGTCGTGCCGATATGGCTCTTCAGATATTTCTGCAGCGTCGAGCGGATGTTCTGCAGGAACGCTGCCGCAACGGTTATGACAACCCAAGTTTCCATCGGGTTTACATGACCCTAATTCGCGGAGGGCGCAACTTGGACGCGCGGCCCGACAACCAGACCGTTGTCATCCCGGCACAAGGCCGGGATGACAATCGTCAGAAATTAAGAGGCTTAAGCCCGGTCGCCGAACCCGGCAGGCGCGGAGCAGCCTTTCGCCGCGTCTTCCGCGGACAGGCTGTCATCCCACAGGCGGCCGATAAACCGTTTACCGTTCCAGCCGTCGGATTCCTTGGAAGCCAGCCATTTGATCGGTGTCTGCATGACCTCAGGGGAGACCAGCATACCGTCCGCGCCTGACCGGCCGTCATCGCCGGGGTTGCCGGGCAGCAGGTTGGTATCGGCAGCCCCGCCGGGGATCAGGATGTTGCAGGTCACGCCGGTGCCGTCGAGATCTTCGGACCAGCAGCTTGTCGATGCTTCCATCGCCGCCTTTGACGGGCCATAGGGCGAAAACCCGGCGCGCTGCATGGTGTGGATCGACGTTGTGACGTTGACGACGCGGCCCCAGCCGTTTTTCAGCATGTGCGGCACGGCTTCGCGCGCCATCTGGAAGCCGCCACTGACGTTGGTCTCGATGATCTGCGCCCAGGTCTCCGCCTTCACATCCCAGAACTTGGTCGGGGTCCGGTTGAAGGTCTCCGACACCAGCAGCATGCCGACGCCGGCATTATTGACCAGCATGTCGACCCCGCCGAACGTGGCGACTGTGTCGGATACGATTTTTGAGCATTGCGCCGGGTCGCGGATGTCGGCGACGATCGCCTTGACCTTGCCGGGCAGACCCGCCGCATCACTTTCGATATTGTCGGCGATATGCATCGCGGCGGTCACATTTGCGCCCGCGCCCGCAAGCGCCAGAACCATGGACCGGCCAAGGCCGCGTCCGCCGCCGGTGACAATGCTGGTGGTGCCGGAAAGATCGGTATTCGTCATTTTGAAGTGTCCTTGGTTGAGCTTTGGACCCAAGCTAACATGCAAGTCGCCGGCCTTGAAGACTGCCTGCCAAATTGAGGTGTCAGAAAATGTGGCTTCAGAAAGTGGCGCCTCAGGATTTGGCGCGCCAGATCCCGTGCTGCACGGAACGCAGCCGCAGCAGGATCAGGACCAGCAGGCAGGCAATACCGAACATCATGAACAGGGATGCGTCGAAATTGCCGGTTGCGTGGGCCAGCGCGCCCATCGACATCGGCCCGAGTACGCCGCCGATCTCGCCGACCGAGAAATACAGCCCGCTGGCAGCCCCCACGCGGTTCGTGTTGCCGTCGCCGCTTTCGATCAGCAGCAGGATCGAGATCGATGTCATCGCGCCGCGGCACATGCCCTGCAGCACCAGACCGGCGGCCAGCAGCGGCCCGCTCGCCGCCCATATCATCACGGCGGCAATCGCGGCACCGACAAACAGGCCGAACAGTATCCTGAACCGCCATTCCGGCGTCGCCATACGCGGCAGTGACAGGGACGCGATCATGCCGAACAGGGTCGGGATCGCGGCCCAGTAACCGGCCTCGACCGGTGTCATCCCGTAAGACCGCAGCAGGTCGGGCAGCCAGTGATTCATGCCGTGATTGTAGAACAGGATAAAAAGCCCCATCAGCAAGACAAGCCGGACGATGGGGTCTCTGAGCAGTTCCATGAAGACGTCACGTGACCGTTTTTTCGGTTCCGCCTTGAGCTTTTCTTCCATGGCGCGGCTGGCCGGATGGGCACTGATCAACAGCCAGGCGATCCCGGCGGCAACGATGAACACGGCGTAATAGAACATGAGATCGCGCCAGTCGCCGCCAATAGCGGGCAGAAACACGCTGTTGGTGAGTGCGACCGTGACGATTCCGCCGGTTGCGTTCCCGGTGAAATAAATCCCCATCGCGAAACCGCGTTCCTTGCCGGTGAACCAGACGGCCACCACCTTCGGCGCGCCCGACGAGATCAGCGGCCCGCCGATCCCGAAAACCATCACGGCCAGCAGCAGCGTGACGTAGTCGCTGGCAAAACCGCGGAGCGCCACCGATACGGCGATCACCAGCACGGCGGCAAACATCGTTCGGCGCGGGCCGAATTTGTCGAGCAGGCTGCCGCAGGGCACGGAACAGAAAATATAGGTGAGCTGCCACGCAGCCAGAACGGTGCCCATTTCGGCCCGGTTCATGCCGAGATCGAGCATAACCTGGTAGACCAGCGGCGCGATCGACGCAATCGACGCTGCGAAGGCGAAATAAAGCAGCCAAACGCCGGTCAGCATCGCCCAACGATAGGGGTGCGGCGGCTCGCCTGTATCGGCTGTATCTGAAAGGGTCGGGGCGATGGCCATCTGTTACCCTTTAGGGGGTTTTGCTTGATTGGGAAACAGGATTAGCGGTCGGAGCATCGATAACGTCTGAAGGTTCCGGCCCGCAGCAGGGGGCCCTAGAAAAGCCCCTCAATCACGCCGCCCTCGCCGAGGCGGATCGAATTGGCGGCGGGGACACGGGGCAAGCCCGGCATGGTCATGACATCGCCGCAGATCGCGACGACGAACTCGGCCCCGGCCGACAACCTGACTTCGCGCACCGGCACGATATGATCCGACGGTGCGCCCTTGCGGTCGGGGTCGGTGGAAAAGCTGTACTGGGTTTTCGCCATGCAGACCGGCAGATGGCCATAGCCGTCATCTTCCCAGCGGGTGAGCTGGTCCTGAATGCTCTTGGTGGCGACCGCCTCCGACGCGCGATAGACCTCGCGTGCGACGGTGTTGATCTTGTCGAACAGGCCCATCTCGTCAGGATAGAGCGGCTTGAAGGACGACGAGCCGCTATCGGCGATCTCGACGACCTTTTGCGCCAGCGCTTCCGTGCCTGCGCCACCGTCCGACCAGTGGGTGCATTCAACGACTTCCGTGCCCAGATCGGCGACGGCGTCAACGATTGCGGCGATCTCCGCGTCCGTGTCGGTCACGAACCGGTTAATCGCGACCACCGGCGTTACGCCGAATTTCTGAATGTTCTCGATATGGCAGCGGAGGTTCGAAATACCATCATTCACCGCGCCGACATTTTCGGCACCGAGATCGCCGCGCGCCACTCCGCCATGCATCTTGAGCGCGCGCACAGTGGCAACGATGACCGCCGCATCGGGCGACAGTCCCGCCTTGCGGCATTTGATATCGAAAAATTTCTCGGCCCCGAGGTCTGCGCCGAACCCGGCCTCGGTGACCACATAATCCGACAGCCGCAGCGCCGCTTCGGTTGCCATCACGGTATTGCAGCCATGGGCAATATTGGCGAACGGCCCGCCATGAACAAAGGCGGGGTTGTTTTCCAGCGTCTGGACAAGATTGGGCATCAGCGCATCTTTAAGCAGAACCGCCATCGCGCCGTCGGCCTGCAATTGCTTCGTGGTGATAGGTTCGCGCTTGCGAGTCTGTCCGACGACGATATTGCCGAGCCGCCGTTCGAGGTCTTCGAGCGACGTGGCGAGGCAGAAGATCGCCATGATTTCGGATGCCACCGTGATGTCGTATCCGGATTCGCGGGCAAAGCCGTTGGCGATACCGCCGAGGCCCACCGTGACATCGCGCAGCGCCCGGTCGTTGATATCGACCACACGCCGCCATGATACGCGCCGTGAATCCATCCGCAGGTCGTTATCCCAGTACAGGTGGTTGTCGATCATTGCCGAGAGCAGATTATGCGCGGCGCCGATGGCGTGCATGTCACCGGTGAAATGCAAGTTGATGTCTTCCATCGGCACGACCTGAGCATGGCCGCCGCCGGCCGCCCCGCCCTTCATGCCGAAGCACGGGCCGAGGGATGGCTCGCGGACGCAGATCATCGCTTTCTTGCCGATCCGGTTGAGCCCGTCGCCCAGACCCACGGTCGTGGTCGTCTTGCCTTCGCCGGCGGGGGTCGGGGTGATCGCGGTCACCAGGATCAGCTTGCCGCGGGGCCGGTCGGCGAGGTTGTTCAGAAAACCGTAATCGATCTTGGCCTTGTTCGATCCGTACTGATGCAGGGCGTCGGCCGGAATATCGAGCTTCGCGCCGATATCGGAAATGGGGAGAAGCTTTGCGGCGCGCGCGATTTCAATATCGGTGCCTTGATCGGCCATGTCGGGTATCCGCTACAGAGGGAACAAGACCGAAGTTATGCGTGTAAAAGCGGAATCATCAACCGGGTAGCGGCAGATATCATGGCCGGGCATGAATTTACCCGGCCATGAAAGTATTTTATGCCATGTCGAAGATCAGGACTTCAGCCGCCGATGTTGCGCTCAGGCTGACCGCGTCTTCGTCGGTAACGGCGGCACCATCACCCGGATTCAGCTGTGATCCGTTCATCAGCACCGAACCCTGCGCGACCTGTACCCAGGCACGGCGTCCGTCGCGCAGCGGCAACGAAACCTCGTCGCCGTCGGACAGGATGGTCGAATACAGGTCGACGTCCTGATGGATTTTCAGGGCGCCGTCGCGAGCATCCTTCGCGCCGACGAGCTTCAGCACGCCCTGGCGGTCCGCGCGCTCGAACATTTTCTGCTCGTAGCCCGGCTCGATATCCTGCGTATCCGGAATGATCCAGATCTGCAGAAAATGCGCGACCTCGTCCGAGAGCGGGTTGTACTCGCTGTGACGAATGCCGGTGCCCGCGCTCATGCGCTGGACTTCTCCCGGTTTGATCTGTGCCCCCGTGCCGATGGAATCTTTGTGCTCCAGCGCACCTTCGAGAACGTAGGAGATGATTTCCATGTTCTCATGGCCGTGGGTCGGGAATCCTTCGCCCGGCTGGACGCGATCTTCGTTGATCACCCGCAGCGGTCCGAAACTCATGCAGTCGGGGTCGACGAAGTGTCCGAAGGAAAATGTATGCTTCGACTCCAGCCAGCCCATATTTACCGAGCCGCGCTGTTCTGCATGACGCACGTTAATCATGGCGGGTTTCCTTATACAAAAAGAATGCGCCGCAGGGGATGCGGCACCGTTGGCCTATAAATAGGCGTCGACGGCCGGGGTTCAACGAAGGTGGCCGGATGTCAGTTTTGACCAGAATGCACAAATAGGCGCCTAGCCGTTGCCTTTTGCGGCAGCTGCCGCGTTTCGGCCCGCGATACGGCCAGATGTAAACGCCCAGCCGATGTGGTGGCCGTGTCCTTTCAGGATCAGCCCGCCCTGGCCGGCACTACCGGCGGCCCATAACCCCGGGACGGGTTTGTCGCCGTGGCCCAGCAGTTGAAGGCTCTCGTTCACGGCAAGGCCTCCGTCGGTAAGCACAATGTAGCTCTTTGCGGGGCCCAGTGCGTAGTACGGCGCGGTCGTGAGTTTGTTAGGGGCGTCGCCGTTGTTGTGTGTGGAGATCGCTTCTTCCAGCGCGCCGGGATCAATGCCGAGACCTGCCGCCAGCTTGGTAACGCTGTCCGCTTTATGAAAAATATCCGGCCGGGTGCGGCGAAAGTCATCGAAATAGGCGTAGGCGACGCCCGGCGCCGTGGCGATGAAGTCCGGCCAGGCCGAGTATTTTCGGGCAAGCGCTGAATCCATAATCACATAGCCCATCTTGTCGGGCTGCTCGGCGATGCGAAGACCGAGCTGTTGCGGCGGGGCATCGATACGCGCGCCGAGCTTGTTGACCAGCAATGCACCACTCCGGAACAGGTCCAGCTCGGGCGCCATCGATGTCGTGGTGAAGCGCAGGACGAACGGGTTCAGCAGTTTCGCCGGCAGATAGGTCAGCGCCAATTTCATTATCTTGGTGATCAGCCGGGACGGCGGCAGGCGGCGGTCGATGGTTTCGCGCGGTGGCGGGATAAACCGCAGATTGGGACCCGACAGCATATCGCCGTTGAGCACGCGCGCGCCGAGCGGAAACGCCATCTCATGTCCGTCGCCGGTGGCCGTCGGGTTCATGGCATCTACGCGCGAGACCGCATCCGAGATGTATTTCGCTTTCAGGTCTGCGTTGGCGGCATAGTCGCCGCTGGCAAGAACGACCGTTCGGGCTGAAATTTCCACCAGGCCGTCGGGTCCGTCGCCGGCAATCCCGGTTACCCGATCGCCGTCGAGCAGGAAGCGCCGCGCGCGGATGCCGCAGCGGATATCGACATCGATGCGTTTTGCATGCGCGCCCAGCAGCTGGATGTATGCACGCGAATTGGGCAGCACGTTATGCATCCGTGGTTTTGTATGGGGTGGTTCCGGCATGGGGCCGAAGAATTCGACCCCCATCGTCATCAGCCAGCGCAGGGTTTCGTTCGCATTGTCGACAAACAGGCGACGCAGGCCCGGGTTATCGCGATCCGCGTCCAGGCCGGCGAATTTAGGCATATCGGCGAAATGTGAATCCGCGCTGTCGTCGATGCCGGCCTTTTTCTGCTGCGGGGTGCCGGTGGCGGTAAAGGATCCGATGGACCATGCAGTGGTGCCGCCCAGTTCAGGGTTTTTTTCGATCAATATCGTGGCCGCGCCGGTCGAGCGTGCCTCTATCGCGGCGGCCAGGCCGGCCCCGCCACCGCCGATCACCAGCACGTCGCATACGTATTTTGTGTCCTTTGCCACCGGCTTTCTCCCTGTTTTTCTCAGAGCATAGCTGTGCCACGGATTTCGGCCAAATCATGTGACATCGACAGCGCAAGAAGATAGGTTCTGCGCGTCTTTCCACAAATACGGATCATCATGCGCGCTCCCGTCCGGTTATTAGCTTCTATCCTTGTTCTGCTCTCGATTGGGGCGGTCGCAGCACCGTCATACGCGCAGTCGCCGGCCATGCTTAAAGCAGCACAGGCACAGGGCGAATCGCAGAAACAGGCATCCGCCGGAAAAGAGGCCGGGGAACAGCCTGCGGCCCTTGAGGCCGCAGGTATCAAGGGTGCGGAAGTAGACGACCTGATCACCACGCTTGAGGATCCTGCCGCGCGCGAGAAGCTCGTACAGCAGCTCAAGGCGCTAAAGGCAGTCGGCGCGGTCGATGCCGCAGAGCCCGGAAAGCCCGTAAGCCGTTTTGGTGGACGGATCGTCGAAACGCTGTCGGAGAAAATAGATGCGTTGAGCGGGGAGCTCGTCGACGGTGCGGAACTGTTGCTTGATGCGCCACGCATTGCGGTCTGGCTTGAAGGCCAGGTAAGCGTTCCTGAAAACCGGAACCGCTGGCTGGAGGTTCTGTGGCGGGTGATCGCTATCCTGTTCGCCGGGTTTATCGCCGAATGGATCGTGCGCCGGCTGCTGGCACGCACCAGGTCCACAATCGAAGGCCAGGAGCGGGGCTCCGTCTGGTTGCGCCTGCCGTTTCTGATTGCGCGCACGTTTATCGACATCGTGCCGATCGTGGCATTCGCCGCTGCCGCCTATGTGATTATGTCCCTGCTCGAGCCATCCGAGCTGACACGGCTGGTCGCGATCTCACTTGTGAATGCGAACGTGATTGCGCGGGCGGTGCTGGCGGCGGCGCGTATGTTCTTTGTGCCGCGCGCCACCAACCTTCGGATCGTCAACATCGGCGACGAGACCGCGAATTACATCGTTCTGTGGATCCGCCGGTTCACCAATGTTGGCATTTACGGGTATTTCTTTGCCGAGGCCGGGCTGCTGCTAGGTATGCCCAAAGGCGGTTACCTGGCGCTGATCAAGATTATCGGATTGCTGCTGGCACTGCTGATGGTGATTCTAATCCTGCAGAACCGGTCTGCGGTCGCCCGCTTTATCCGGGGCCCCGAAGAAGGCGGGATTGCCGGACTGAAGGTCCTGCGCCGCCGGGTGAGCGATATCTGGCATGTTCTCGCCACAATCTATGTCGCGGCGGTGTACCTGGTCTGGACACTTGAAGTCAGCGGCGGGTTTGAGTTCGTCTTCCGTGCGACCATCCTCAGCATTATTATTCTGTTCGTGGCGAAGCTTGCCATCATCGGCTCACGCCATGCCTTGAATAAGGGCTTTGGCCTGCCCCCCGAGGTGATGCAGAAATATCCCGGTCTTGCCGCACGGTCCAACCGCTACTTCGCGATTCTGCATATCGTGATTACTATGGCGATCTTGTTCGTTGCCGTGTTTGCCACCCTTGAAGCCTGGGGCGTCGATTCCTTCGGATGGATCGGCACCGATACAGGCCGGCGCATCATCGGCAGTATCGTATCTAGCGCGTTCGTCATCGCCATCGCCGTTATTTTCTGGGAAATGGTGAGTTCGGCCATCGAGCGTTACCTTGCCCGCAGCGCCGACGGCGAGGTTAAACTGAGCGCCAGGGCAAAGACCCTGTTGCCGCTGCTGCGCAAAGTGCTTCTTATTGTCGTCTCGACCATTGTCGTCCTCATCATCCTGTCCGAGATTGGCGTGAATATCGGCCCGCTGCTGGCCGGCGCCGGCGTCCTTGGCCTCGCTATAGGCTTCGGCGCACAGACCCTGGTGAAGGATGTAATTACAGGCGTGTTCATCCTGGCTGAAGACCAGTTCGCGGTCGGTGATGTGGTGCGCGTAAACGATAAGGCCGGCTCGGTTGAGGAAATAACCATCCGTACCATCCGAATTCGCGATCTTGGCGGCAATGTGCATATGATCCCGTTCAGCTCGGTCGGCATGGTCGAGAACATGACCAAGGACTTCTCGCGCTATGTCTTCGATGTCGGCATCGCGTATCGTGAAAGCGTTGATGACGTGATCGATGTGTTGCGGGAACTCGGCGCCGAGATGGAGGCGGACGATTATTACGGCAAGTTGATCAACAAACCGATAGAGATCATGGGGCTCGACAAGTTTGCCGATTCCGCGGTGATCGTCCGGGCGCGGCTGACTACCAAACCGATCAAGCAATGGGAAGTCGGCCGCGAATTCAACCGGCGCATGAAACGCCGTTTCGACGAGCTGGGTATCGAGATTCCGTTCCCCCATCAGACTATTTATTTCGGCGAGGAAAAAGGTGGCGGTGCACCGCCTGCCTATATCGAAACGGGGCAGAAACGCGCCCAGCCGGATCCTGCTCCGGCAACGTCGCCAGACCGTCCTGCCCGGACCGACAGGGTCGACATTGTTTCCGACGATGGCGGCGAGTAACGCCGGATGACCGTCTCCGCTCGCCACATGGGCCGCTTCAACTGGCTTGGCCTGTGGACCCATTACTGCAAGGAAGTACACCGGTTCTGGAAGGTTGGCTTTCAGACCCTTGTCGCACCCGTCGTGACCACGCTGCTGTTTCTCGCCGTCTTTACGCTGGCGCTGGGCCGCGCGGTGGAAACCGTCAAAGACGTACCGTTCGAGGTTTTTTTGGCACCAGGCCTGGTCGTGTTCGCGATCATTCAGAATTCTTATGCGAATACATCGTCGTCCATGCTGATCCTGAAAATCCAGGGCAGCATCGTCGATCTGCTGATGCCGCCGCTGACGGCCGGCGAAATCGCTTTCGGTTTCATTGCAGGCGGCGTGACGCGCGGCGTGATCGTCGGGTTTCTGGTCGGACTGGCGATGTATCTGTTTACCGGGCTGACGATCGTCAATCCATGGATCATCATTTTCCACGGCGTATCGGCATCGGTCATGCTGTCGCTACTCGGCCTGATTACGGCGATCTGGGCGGAGAAGTACGACAACATCGCCTCCATCACCAATTTTGTTATCACACCGTTGTCATTTATGTCGGGTACGTTCTACTCGATCGACCGACTGCCGGGTTTCTGGCACAGCCTGGCGGAGTTCAATCCGTTTTTCTACATGATCGACGGGTTTCGTTCGGGTTTTATCGGCACATCGGATGCGCCGATACTGACCGGGATTATCGTGATCACGTCGTTGAACGTCATCTTGTGGACCGTATGCTATGAGATGTTCAGGCGCGGCTACAAGCTTAAAAGCTGACGCGCGGTTCCACAGCCAAAGCGACAGGTATTCAACATTGGCAACTTCCGACGATTCGACACCGCAGCTGGACGACGTCAGCTTCGAGCCGATAGACGATGGCCAGCTCTTCGATCCGCCGCGCAGTGCGCACCGCCCGAAAATCCTGTTACTGCATGGCTCACTCGGCGACCAGTCGTTCAGCCGGCTGGTGAACGCCGAGGCTGCCCTGATACTGGAGCGCTTTGGTGCCGAGACCCGCGTTTTCGACCCGTCGGGCCTGCCGCTGCCGGATGATGCCGATGAAACGCATCCCGCCGATGAAACGCATCCCGCCGATGAAACGCATCCCAAGGTGCAGGAACTGCGCGACCTCGTCATCTGGAGCGAGGGTATGGTCTGGTGTTCGCCCGAACGTCACGGATCGATGATCGGCATCATGAAAGTGCAGATTGACTGGATCCCGCTGGCGCCCGGCGCCGTCCGTTCGCCCCAGGGAAAGACCCTCGCCGTCATGCAGGTCAGCGGCGGATCGCAAAGATTCAACGCCGTGAACCACCTGCGTATTCTGGGGCGCTGGATGCGGCTGATTACCATCCCGAACCAGTCATCGGTGGCGAAAGCGTTTGTTGAATTCGACGATGACGACCGGATAAAGCCGTCACCCTATTACGACCGGATTGTCGGCGTGATGGAAGAGCTCGTGAAATTCACCCTGCTGACCCGCGATCGCGCCGACTATCTGGTCGACCGCTACAGCCAGCGCAAGGAAAGCGCCGGGGAACTGTCGAAGCGGGTGAACCAGCGCTCCGCCGTCTAACGGCGCTCGTCGTTACTTGTCGAAGAGTGGCGTCAGCAGCTTCGCAAGCACGTAATTGCCGAGCAGCATCGTGATTGCTATCAACGAAAGCGGGATGTAGCGGTGGATATTCGTTTCCGTCCGCGACTTGAAGCGATAGACCGCGCGAAACATGTTGGAGAACTCACCGACGATTCTTCTCAGCTTTTCGCGCTCTGTGTTCTGCCAGGACTGCAGGATACAGATTGCATAGATTACGCCTGCAGATATTGCCCAGGAAATGACGATGAGTGTCTTCAGAAGGCCTTCCTGGGTGGCACCATTTAATCCGGCAAAACCGAGCAGGGCAAAGATCGCCAGTGCGCCGCCCATAGTCTTCCACTGAAGGCTTTTCGCAAAGCGGATGTTGTCCTGGGAATCCCGATACAGAATCAACGATTCCGCATGGGTGGCGCCGTCCAGTTCTGAAGGCTCGATTTCGAAGCGAGCTTCTTCTTCAAGGTTTTCCGTGTCGTCTGCCATTGCCGCTATCACCTTAATGAGAAGCGGAAATATACAAATTTATGGTTGTGGTTTCGTTAATCACGCCAGAATGGGCGATCCGCTCAGACGGTGCCGGGATATCAGTCCCGCACCCCCGCAATCAGATCGATCATCACCGGAGCGTCCTGCGGCAGGCGCATCATGCCGAGCACGCTGCGTGGATGTTTTCCGGCCTCGCCGAAGGCGGTCACGAACACACCAGTGGCGCTGTCGGCAATCCGCGATATGCCGTCGAATTCCGCCGTGCAGGCGATGTAGCATTTGAGCTGTAAAATGCTCGTGATGCGGCCGAGATCGCCGCCGGCGGCCTCCTTCAGCCAGTTCAGTGCCTGCAGCGCGCAGATTTTCATCTGGCGGGCGGCCTCTGCCTCTGCGATCTCCGCACCGACCTTACCGAGGTTCTGGACGGCGCCGTTCTCCTTGCCCAGTGTGCCGGCGAGATAGACGGTATTCCCGTCGCGACGGACCGGCAAGTAGTCATAGGCTGGGTCTTCGCGCGGTGGCAGTGCCAGGCCGGCGGCGCGGAGCCTGTCTTCCGGTGTGGTGTTTGTTGTCATGAAGATCTCTTCTCTTTGCTTGGGAGGATGCGGCGGGGCAGAATGATGTTCTCATTCCCTATATCGCCAGGAAATGATCGGCAATCCCGTCAGTAAAAAAACCGCGAGTAAAAAACATGATCGTCGTCGATGGTTGCCAGTACGCAAACTGGTCCGAGAAAATATTCCGTGAAATGAACGAAGGCGGCGTCAGCGCGGTCCATGTGACTGTGACCTATCATGAGGATTTTCGTGAAACGGTCGAAAACATCGCCGATTGGAACCGCCTGTTCGAACGGTTTCCAGACCTGATTGTGCCGGGTCACACCGCAGAAGATGTGCGCCGCGCGCATGCGGATGGGAAGACCGCGATTATATTCGGTTTTCAGAACTGCTCACCGATTGAAGACGATATCGGGCTGGTCGAAATCTGCCACCAGCTCGGCGCACGCTTCATGCAGCTTTCCTATAACAACCAGAGCCTGCTCGCGACCGGATGCTATGAGGAGAACGATCCCGGCATTACCCGGATGGGACGCCGGGTCATCGCCGAGATGAACCGGGTCGGGCTGGTCGTCGATATGAGCCACTCGGCGGAACGCTCGACGCTCGAGGCGATAGAGATTTCAGACCGGCCGATCACGATTACCCATGCGAACCCCTCATTCTGGCACCCGGCGCTGCGCAACAAATCGGACGAGGTGCTCAAAGCGCTGGGACAATCGGGCGGCATGCTGGGTTTCTCGATGTACCCGCATCACCTTAAAGACAAGTCAGACTGCACTGTCGAGAGCTTCTGCGACATGATCGGCCGCACCGTCGATCTGATGGGTATCGATCATATCGGCATTGGCAGCGATTTGTGTCAGGACCAGCCGGATAGTGTGGTCGAATGGATGCGGGTCGGGCGCTGGACCAAGAAGATCGATTATGGCGAAGGCTCGGCCAGCGATGCAGGGTTTCCGCCCATGCCGTCCTGGTTCGGCGGCAATCGCGATTTCGGAAATCTCGCCCAGGGGCTCCGCGAGCACGGTTTTTCGGAAGGCGATATGAAAAAAGTGATGGGCGGGAACTGGCTGGCCTTCTTCGAACGCTCTTTCGGTCCCGTGCCCTAAATGATCCCTTAAGCAAAATCCTTACTGGGCGATGTTTATGGCGGGCTAACCGCCGCTGTTGTTGCATTGCCGCTGGCATTGGCTTTCGGCGTGGCATCCGGCGTGGGCCCGGTTGCCGGCCTGAACGGCGCCATTGCGGTCATTGGGTGCGCTCGACGGTCCGCCCGAAGCTCATGTTATCCCCAACCGGCTCGATGCGATCCGCCAGGCGGTCGCGCTGGTTGCCGGGTAGGCAGGGCTATTTTGCGGCGTCGAGGATGTGCTGCGGCGTTGAAGAAACGATCTCCGCGTATTTGGGCATGAAGGCGCCCTTGTCCAGGTCTTCGATATATTTCACGAACTCGGGCGCGAGCTCCTTCATTTCGACCAGGATGCGCCTGTGTTCCTCGACGCTGGACCATTCGCCGATCAGGTAGAAATGATCTTCGTCCTCGGTATCTTGCAGCATCACGCCGTCTTTGACCTGGGCGTCCGATTTGTGCATCGGGTTGTCGTCGGAATAATCGAACTCCTCGAACAGTTTGACGAAGTCGTCACCGCTGCCCGGCTTTACTCGGAAATCATAGATGTGGAAAAAATTGCCTTTGCTGGCGAGCGGAATCAAGCTCATGGATGTGGTCCTCCCTAGACCGGAAATACGAGACAGTTATCGATCATCACACTGTCGAAAACGCATTTGCGTTCCTGCAACAGCAGACCGTTCGGGGTGCGTTCAAAGATATCGCGGTATTTGCCGACCTGCTGTACGCGGCTCTGCTCTTCGACCAGCGTTTCGATCAGCGTGTAATTGGCAACTGCGTGGATCAGATCGCTCTCTATCTTCAGCGCGCGGGTATTGGTGATCGACAGGTGCAGATAGCGCGGCGCGAACATCTCGGTGTTGAGAAGGGCATAAGCGCGATCCTTCATCATCGCCTTGCCTTCGCAATAGATCAGGCCGAGCGGCAGACCCGATTCCGCGTTGTCGCGGGCGATGACGTGATACAGCGCATCTTCGGTGAAATATTCGACCCAGCCGTCGACGTCGAACCGGTCGAGGGTGTCGGCATAAGCGTAGTTGAATTCCTCGACCTCGAACCGGGCCTCGCGCAGGGCCGCGCCTTTATCCATCACGGTGGCCATCTCTATAGCTCCATTACATCGCGATAATAGCGGTACATGCCGCGGATCGCGCGTTCAGTGATGATGGTGTCGGTGGGTTCGTCATCCTCGCCCAAAAGAGCGAGGCCGTCGCGCGGCAGGGACTTGCGCAGACCGTCCTGTAGGAACTTGAGTACCTCGTTATCCTCGATGCCGAGGAAACCCGCCGGCCCGAAGATATTGTTCTGACGCAGCCGGTGGCGTACCATTTCTTCATCGTCGTCGGCACGGCCGAACACGGTCCAGATCATCATGAATTCGTTCGGTCCGCGCGGCACCAGAAGGCGTGTGTTCAGGATATTGGTCTGGCGCAGCGCCGTCAGCGTCGGAAAGATCGTCAGCACCGAACCCGACCATTTGGAATCGAACTCGCGGACGAAGTCGAGTACGCGCGGGTCGTTCAGTTCCATCGCCTTCTTGAAGGCCTGCATGTTCGCCGCATCTTCGGTCGATACATCGGGGCGTCCTTCGGACCGGCGCGACAGCAACCCGCCATGGCGGCCGTACTTGTCGGTCGGGATATTGCTTTCATTCGATGACACGAACAGGCCGAACGTCGTCAGATAGGTATGCAGCAGTGTCGCGTGATAGGGGTCTTTGAGGTTTTCCTGATAGAGTTTCCAGTTGGCCGGCAGGATGTTGCGGTGAACGCCGAGCAACTTCATCTCACTGCCGTCGAACGTCGCGTCGAATTCCGGGCAGATCACGGGGCCGAGGTAATCCTCGATCGATTCCATATCGTCGCAGGCGGTCGCGAAGATAACGCCGCCGCGGGTCGCAACATGAAACTTGCGCAGGCCCCGCTTCGCCATGTCGAAATCTTTCGGCATGCCGCCCTGGCCCTTGACCCCGCGCCGGAAAGGCACGGCTGTCAGGTCGCCTTGCAGATTATAGGTCCAGTTATGATAGGGGCAGATGAAACTGTCGGCGGATCCGCGGTATTCGCGGCAGAATTCGACGCCGCGATGCGCGCAGCGGTTCTCGAACACATGGACCTCGCCGTCCATATCGCGGGTAACGACGACCGGCAGCGGGCCGACATAGGACCGAAAATAATCCCCGGGCTCGGACACTTCGCAGTCCAGGCCGACATAGTTCCAGTGGCGGCCGAGGAAGATTTTTTCGAGTTCGCGGTCGTAAATGTCCGGATCGGTATAAATCCAGTCGGGGATGAGCGTCTTGTCATCCGGCCAGACATGCGGGCCCTGACCGCCTGTGCTCCGCATGCTGCTATTGACGTCCATTTTACTCTCCTGCACCGCTACGGTGCCCCACAAGTATTCAGGACAAGTATTGAGGAGCGGTTGCGGCGTATCAAGCGGTTTCGTTCGCAGTTGCGAGAAAGCAGGTAGGAAGCCCGGGCAAGCGCAGATTTCGGAAAGCGGAATCCGCTGAAAACCGCCGATTGACAGCGCGGGTCGACCTCAACATACTCCGCCTCTTTTTGCGGCCCGGTGACGGGCCGATTGGATTCTCCGAAAAGAATCGGGGACCGAATGTCAGGAGAAGACCGGTGAGCCAGTCTGTAATGCCGTCCTACGGGCGCGCGGACATTGCCTTTGAGAAAGGCGATGGGCCCTATCTGTATGCCAGCGATGGCCGGAAATTCCTCGATTTCGGCTCCGGCGTTGCCGTGCTGTCGCTCGGTCATAGCCATCCCCATCTGGTCGAAGCGCTGGTTGCGCAGGCCGGTAAGGTCTGGCACACGTCCAACCTGTATAATATTCCGGAACAGCAGCGCCTGGCGGATCGCCTGGTCGCCAATTCCTTCGCTGAAACCGTGTTCTTCTGCAATTCGGGCGCAGAATCGGTCGAGGCATCGATTAAACTGGTGCGCAAGTATCACAGCGCCAACGGCAATCCCGAACGTTACCGGATGATCAGCTTTGCCGGCAGTTTCCATGGCCGGACGCTGGCGACGATTTCAGCCGGGGCGAGCGATGCGCACCGGGCCGGTTTCGGTCCCGCGGTCGATGGCTTCGATCATGTCGCGTTTGGCAATATGAACGAGGTGCGGGCTGCCGTAACGGCTGAGACTGCCGGGATCATGATCGAGCCGGTGCAGGGCGAAGGCGGTATCCGCCCCGCCGATCCGCGGTTCCTGAAGGACCTTCGCGCGCTGTGCGACGAAGAAGGCCTGCTTCTGATGTTCGACGAAGTCCAGACCGGCATGGGCCGCACCGGCAAGCTGTGGGGCTATGAATGGTCGGGCGTCGCGCCGGATGTCATGTCATCGGCCAAGGGTCTTGGTGGCGGTTTCCCCATCGGGGCGTGCCTTGCCACGGCGGAGGCCGCGAAAGGGATCACGGCCGGCACCCATGGCAGCACGTTCGGCGGCAACCCGCTGGCGACGGCGGTGGCGAATGCAGTGCTCGACGTCATGCTCGAGCCCGGTTTCATGCCCCACGTAGTCGAGATGAGCAAACTGCTGAACGCAGAGATGAAAGCCGTTGCCGAACGGCATCCGAAGGTAATTGAAGAGGTGCGCGGTACAGGCCTGCTCCTTGGCATGAAATGCGTTGTTCCCAATGCGGACCTTGCAGCGAAGGCATTCGAACACGGCCTGCTGACGGTTCTCGCCGGTGAAAACGTCATGCGATTCCTGCCGCCGCTGATCATCGAAGAAGCGCATGTCAAAGAAGCAATTGCGATCCTTGAAGATTGCTGCAGTGAGCTTGACGGATGACCCCGGCGTCCCAACAGCCACTCCGTCATTTTCTCGAGCTTAAAGACGTCGCGTCGTCCGAATTGCGGCGGATCATTGATATGGGCGCCCTGTTCAAACGGGGCGAGAAACTGAACGGCGCTGCGCAGCCGCTGGCCGGCCGCGCGCTGGCGATGATTTTCGAAAAGCCGTCGACGCGGACGCGCGTGTCGTTTGAAGTAGCGATGAAGCAGCTCGGCGGCTCGGTCGTCGTGCTTACACCCAACGAAATGCAGATCGGCCGCGGCGAAACCATTGCGGATACCGCGCGGGTCCTGTCGCGCTATGTCGACGCGATCATGATGCGGACCACCGAAAAGGACAAACTGGTCGAACTGGCATCCTTTGCCGAGGTGCCGGTGATCAATGGGCTCACCGATCATTCGCATCCGTGCCAGCTGATGGCCGATATTATGACGTTTGAGGAACATCGCGGCGATATCGGCGGCAAGCGCATTGCCTGGTGCGGTGACGGCAACAACATGACACGCAGCTGGATAGAAGCGGCTGCCCGTTTCGGTTTCGAGATGCGCCTCGCCTGCCCGGCGGAGCTGGCACCGCCGCAGGATGCCATCGACTGGGCGACGGATCAGGGCGCGACGATTGTGTCGACTACTGATCCGGACGAAGCCGTCGACGGTGTCGATTGTGTGGTGACGGATACCTGGGTGTCGATGGGCGATACTGAAGCCGATAAACGCCACAACCTGCTGTCGCCTTACCGTGTCGACCAACGTCTGATGGACCGGGCGGCAAACGATGCGATCTTCATGCATTGCCTGCCGGCCCACCGGGATGAAGAGGTTACGGCAGATGTATTGGACGGACCGCAATCGGTGATCTGGGATGAAGCGGAAAACCGGCTGCATGCACAAAAAGGTATTCTTGCCTGGTGTCTGTCCTGACGCGTGAAGGTCTGATTTTGAAATGGATGACGACGCAGTTTCTCCCGCTCCTCCGCAGAGTCCCGAGATTTCCGACGATCTCGTTCAGCCTTTTCAGGTTGAAAATGGTGCTGCCCGTGGCCGGCTGGTCCGTTTGGGCCCGGCCGTGCAGACAGTTATCGCAGGGCACCAGTACCCTGAGCCCGTCGCGGCGCTGCTGACGCAGGCGATTGCGTTGTCGGCGCTGGTCGCCGGAATTTTCAAGTTCGACGGTGTGTTTTCGCTTCAGGCAAAAGGCGACGGACCGGTCAGTATGCTGGTCGCCGATCTCACCAGTGACGGCGCGCTGCGTGGTTTTGCGCAATACGACAAGGAAGCGCTTGCTGCGCTCGATGATAGTTGGCGCGATGGCCCGGTTCCGCATCTTCTTGGCGGCGGGTATCTCGCCTTCACCGTCGACCAGGGCCAGGACACCGAGAGTTATCAGGGCATTGTCGACCTGACGGGGGCGACGCTTGCGGATTGTGCCCACAATTATTTCCGCCAGTCCGACCAGTTCGAGGGCGTGGTCAAACTGACCTCCCGTATGGATGACGGCGGGAACTGGCGTGCCGGCGGTCTGCTGGTACAGAAAATGCCGCCCGAGGGCATCACCCTGCAATCTGGCGATGCGGCGGATGAAGATTTTGAGGAAGCCTGGCGGCGTGCAGTTGTCCTCATGAGCAGCAGCCGCGACGGTGAGCTTCTTGACCCGGCGCTGCATCCGCATGACCTGTTATTCCGCCTGTTCCACGAGGACGGCGTGCGGGTGTTCGACCCGGCACCGCTGGAAATGCGCTGCCGCTGCTCTTCGGAGCGCGTCGAGGCCATGCTCCAGTCATTTCCGCGCACTGAGATCGAAACCCTCAAAGTTGGCGACGATGTTGTCGTGACCTGCGAATTTTGCGGTCATGACTATGTCTATTCCGACGACGATATCGACCGGCTTTACGGCGGTTGATGTCGGGCAGGGTAGAGCGCATATAGAGTGAAGGTTAGGCAACCCCCCTGGAGAACGCATATGAGCCGCTCACCCGTTTTCGCCAGTCTTTTTGCTGTTGCATTTCTGTTGGCAGGATGTGCAACAGAGGTGCAGAAGCCCGGATTTTCTCAGATTTCTTTCGCCCATTTGCAGCCGATCAACCTGAACGTTGCGCGGATCGAGGTGGAGAACCGGTATGTTTCGCCTGCCACCCGCCCCAATGTCGAACATGAATTTCCGGTAAGCCCGGCGGCGGTGGCATCGAACTGGGGGCGTGACCGTCTGCGCGCGGTCGGTGCTTCGGGCGTTGCCCGGGTCATCGTGCGGCGCGCCAGCGTCATTGAAGTGCCGTTGAAACGCACCACAGGCGTGACCGGCGCCTTTACCCGCGATCAGTCCGAACGCTATGAGGCGGTGATCGACATGATGGTGGAATTGCGCGACGCGACCGGCAATGTACGCGTGACGGCGGAATCAACAGCGAAGCGGTCGCGCTCGGTATCGGAAAACATCTCGCTCAATGACCGCGAAAAAATATGGTTCGAGATGACAGAATCCATGATGGCGGATCTCAACACCGCGCTTGAGAACCAGATACGGATTCACATGAAAGAATGGATTCGCTAGCCGCCGTATTGTCCCGGCCCAGTCGTCTGGATATGCTCACGTCTACGTGAGGCGATATCGAAGCTGACAATATCGAGTCTTCTGGAAGGGACATGACAATGAAAAAGCTTTCTCTGGCGGCGATTGCCGCAACGGCCGCGCTCTCTCTCGCAGGCACCGCATCGGCGCAGATCATAGGCGTCGCTACCACTAAGGGCGGCGCGACCGCCCAGGTTTCCAATGCAATCGCGAAGGTTGTTTCGCTCAAAAGCGACTTCGAAGTACGAACCCAGGTCATGGGCGGTACCCAGCAATACATTCCGGTCGTCAACGCGGGCGAGGTTGATTTCGGGCTATCCAATCTGCCGCAATACACGATGGCCAAGACCGGCACCGGCCTGTCCGCCGGCACGAAATACGACAATCTGCGGATCGCGGCGACGATGATGGTCTTCCGGGTCGGCCCGATCGTCGCGCGGAGTTCCGGCATCAACAAGCTGTCCGAGCTACGCGGCAAGCGGGGACCCGCCGGTTTCAAGGCGTCGCCGCTGTTCAATTTCATCCTCGGTTCGTTTCTGGCCAATGGCGGGCTCAGCATCGACGACATGAAAAAAGTGCCGGTGGTTGCGCTACGTCAGCACTGGAATGCTTTTAAACAGGGCAAGATCGACGTCATGATCGGCGCAGTCGGCACCGGTGTGCTGAAGGAAATCAATGTCGCGGTAAAAGGCGGGATCAAATATCTGTCGCTTGATCCGTCGGACGCGGCCGTGAAGCGCACGCTGGCGGTATATCCGGGGTCCTATCTGAAGGTCGTCAATCCCGCCAAGCCGTTTACCGGCGTTCTGGCGCCCGTCAATGTGATGCATTTCGATTATCTTCTCTGGACCCACAAGGGCGCTACGAACGAGGTCGTCTACAACGTGGTGAAAACGATGCATGAGAACGAGAAAGATCTGAAGTCATCGAGCCCGCTCTGGCGGTCGCATTCGTCCAAGCGGATGTCGAAGGATCAGGGTTTCGCGATCCACCCCGGCGCGATGAAGTTCTACAAGGAAATCGGCGCACGCTGATATTCGCCTGATAGTACGATGATGAACAAGGAACCGCGGCCGGCCCCAGGGGCGCGCCGCGGTTTTCTTATCTGATGAATACAGACCCCTTTACACTGCCGCGGCCCGAACAGCGCAGCCACCAGGTATCCGGCCTGCATGTAGAACAGGCCGTCCCACTGGATGCCGGTGCATTCCGTCACCCCGTGCTGATGGTCCATGGCGCGTTTCACGGCTGGTGGGCCTATGCAAGGTGGCTGACCTGGTTTGCGACGCTGGGCGTGCCTGCCTATGCGTTGTCGGTCCGTAATCATGAAGGCTCGCGCGTGCTCAGCGCCGATGAATACCGCCAGACCGGTATCGAGCACTATGTCGATGACATCGCTACGGTGCTCGATTGGATCGGCGAACCTGCTGTCCTGATCGGTCATAGTCTGGGCGGGCTGATGGTCCAGAAAGCCGCCGAGGACCGGGATGTTGTCGCCGTTGCCTGCATAGGCTCTGCCAGTCCCGCCGGTGTCGGTCCGACCCGCGATTTTACCTGGGACGAGGACGAACCGCTGATGTTCGACCGCGCGCGCATGCGCGGCGCCATGTTCGAAGAAATTGACGATGCTACGTTCGAGGCGATCTACAGCCGCCTGGTGCCGGAATCGACCCGGGCCCTGAACCAGTCGGGGCTGGCCGGGGTCGATGTCGATCCGGCGAAAATTACCGCGCCCATGATATTTCTCGGAACGGCGCATGACGGCGTCGGCCTGCATCCCGCCGAAAAACTGGCATCGTTTTTCGACGCCGAGCATATGACCGTCCCGGGGACCAGCCACGACGTGCTGCTCGAAGACAGCGGATTACGGGTGGCGGCGCATATTCTCGGCTGGTTGTGCCGGACAGTGCCCGGCTTTCTGCCGCGTTGAAGGCGACCGGATGGTTTACTGACCGAGAGCGCGCCCGTTACGACGGCAGCGCAATCCGTTCCAGAAATCCGAGGCAGGAATCGAGCTGCGTGATCTCGATAAACTCGTCCGGCTGGTGCGCCTGGGCGATATCGCCCGGACCGCAGACAATGGCGGGCACGCCGGCATCCGCGAACAGGCTGGCTTCCGTCACAAAGGCAACGGTGCCGGTGCTGTTCAGACCGGTCGCCTTGCGCGCGATGGCTTCCGCGACGGAACCTTCCGGCGCGTCGAGCGGCGGGACGACAAATTCGCAGATACTCTCAACGGCACAGGACGGGTCGGTCGCCAGCATGCGGGGCAACAGTTCGTCTTTTACCCATGCCTCGACGCGGGCGATGATGTCGGCGGGGTCGGCGCCGGGAATCGGGCGAAACTCCCAGTTCAGCAGGCATTCGCGCGCGATGATATTGATGGCGTCGCCGCCGCCGACCTGGCCCACATTAAATGTCGTAAAGGGCGGCTCGAACCGGTCGTCGCGGTCGGTCTCGGCAAGCTCGTCGCACAGCCGATACAGGTAAGAGACCAGCGATGCGGCAGCACTGATGGCGTTGACTCCGTCCTGCGGGCGGCTTGAATGTGCCTCACGGCCGCGGACTGTCGTGGTCATCGCGCAGATGCCCTTATGGGCGGAGGCGATCTGCATCCCCGTCGGTTCGCCGACAATCACGGCGGCGGGGCGCGGTAGTTCCGACAGGACCACGTCGATCAGCCGTCCGACGCCAAGACAGCCGACTTCCTCGTCATACGAGAACGCGAAATGGATCGGCCGGTTTAGGTCCATCTCCGCAAAGCGGGGTGCCATCGCAAGTGCGCAGGCGATAAAGCCCTTCATGTCGGCGCTGCCGCGGCCATAGAGTTTGCCGTCGGCCTCGGTCAAGGCAAACGGATCCGTGGACCAGTTCTGGCCGTCGACCGGCACGACGTCGGAATGGCCCGAGAGCACGACGCCGCCCGGAATATCGGGGCCGATGGTTGCGAACAGATTGGCCTTGGCGCCGTCGGCGGACGGGATCAGCCGAGTTGCAGCGCCATGATCCGAAAGATAGTCGGCGACATGCTCGATCAGCGGCAGGTTGGAGTTTCGCGACGTGGTGTCGAACCCGACCAGATCGCGCAACAGCGATTTTGTTTCGCCGAGCAGGGGTGTCTCAGCCACGCCAGAACCAGGGTGCGAACAGGACGAGGACGGTGAACAGCTCGAGCCGGCCGAGCAGCATGCCGGCGCTCAGCACCCATTTCGCGGAGTCTGGCAGCGAAGAATAATTCCCGGTGGGGCCGATGATATCGCCTAGTGCCGGGCCGACGTTGCAGATCGCCGATGCCGCGGCGGAAATTGCGGTCAGAAAATCAAGCCCGATAAAATGCAACAGGCCTGCCAGCACGGCGAATGTCAGCATGAACAGGAAGAAGAAGCTCATGACCGAGTTTTCAACTTCGTCGCTGATCGGCTGACCGTTAAACTTCGCGATGAAGATACCGTGCGGGCGGATCAGATGCTTCATCTGCATCTTCGCGGTCTCGTACAGGACCTGATAGCGGAAAATCTTGATCGAACAGGTCGTCGACCCGGCGCAGCCGCCGATAAACATGATGAAAAAGAACACGCCGGTGGCGAACGCGCCCCACCCTGCATAATTCGCAGATGAAAAGCCGGTGCCGGTAATGATCGAGACCACGTTGAACGCGGATTCCCGCAATGCCCGGAAGATGTTGATGTCGTTACTGACGTGATGCGCGAGGGTCACGGAGACGACGAAAAACGTAACGACCCAGAAAAACCACCGCACCTGGCTATCGCGGAAAACGACCAGGGGTTTTCCGCGCACCGCCTGCAGATAGAGCACGAAAGGCAAGGCGCCCAGGACCATGAAACACGTGATAATGATCTCAACCGTTGGATTGAGAAACGCACCGATCGAGCCATCGCGGGTCGAAAACCCACCGGTTGCGATGGTCGTCATGCCGTGGGCGATCGCGTCGAAGCCTTTGAGCCCGGCGAGCCATAGGAACGCTGCGCAGGCGGCGGTGAGGGCGAGATAGACAAAACCGACGCCACTGGCGATCTGGGCGACACGCGGCAGGACTTTTTCCGACCGGTCGGACGATTCCATCTGAAACAGCTGATTGCCACCGATTTTCAGCATTGGCAGGATTGCGATCGACATTACGATGATGCCGATGCCGCCCAGCCATTGCAGGATCGCGCGCCACAGCAGAATGCCGCTTGGCGTGGAATCGAGGGATGTGATCACGGTCGACCCGGTCGTCGTCAGCCCCGACATCGCCTCAAAAAACGCATCGGTGAAACTGAGGCCGAGATCGGCGAAGACAAACGGGAGGGATGCAAAGAATGTCATCGCAACCCAGCTCAGTGTTGTCAGCACGAATGCCTGTCGGACCGAGAAACGGTCAGGCGGCGCCATCGTCGTCAGCATCAGGGTGATGCCGATAAACGCCGTCAGTCCTGCGGAGCCGGCAAAAACCTGCCAGTCGGGATGACCCACCACAAGGTCGGCGACCAGCGGCGCGCACATGGCCGCTGCCAGCGTCGTCAGCAGAATGCCGATAATGTAGAGAACGGGACGGAAATCGAGCAAGGCTCAGGTCCTGTGCTGTTTGCTCAGGTCAGTTGAGGTGCCGCGCCTCGTGCGGGCAATCGAGCGAAAAGGCCGGTACCTCTATATCGAATTTCTCGCCCGATGGCGTACTCATCTGATAGCTGCCTTTCATGATGCCAGACGGTGTCGGCAGGGGGGTGCCGCTGGTGTATTCGTAGCTTTCACCGGGATTGAGAACCGGCTGTTCACCGATTACGCCGGCGCCGCGGACTTCCTGCACGCGGCCCATACCGTCGGTGATGTGCCAGTAGCGTGTGAGAAGCTGGACCGTCTCGGTGCCCTCATTCTCGATTTGGACCCGATAGGCCCAGACATACTGGGCGTCGTCAGGTTCGGACTGGTCGTCGAGATAAATCGGTTCGACCTGAACGCGAATTTCTCGGGTAACGGCTGAATACATGGGTCGCTTCCGGTTTGTGGTGGCGCGTATCCTAACGGATTTCGGCGCGAAGTGGAATTTGCCCTTTTTACGCTTTGGCCGCCGCGGCAAAGGCCTGATCGAGGTCGTCCTGAACGTCCGCCGGGTCTTCGAGCCCGATCGACAGACGTACCATCCCGTCATCCAGTCCCAGGGATTCGCGGTCTTCCACGCTGAGCCGCTGATGGGTGGTGGTGGCGGGGTGGGTCATCAGACTTTTCGAATCGCCGAGGTTGTTCGATATGTCGATCAGTTTCAGCGCGTTCATAAATCTGAAGCAGCGCTCCTTGCCGCCTTCGACCGAAAACGTCACGAGGCTGCCGAAATCTGTCATCTGCGCGGCCGCAAGTTCGTGCTGCGGGTGACTCGACAGGCCGGGATAACGGACCTTCACCAGGTCCGAGCGGGTTTCAAGATAATCGGCTATCTGGCGGGCATTTTCACAATGTCGCCGGATACGCAGGTCGAGGGTTTCGAGCCCCTTCAGCATTACCCAGGCATTGAACGGACTGAGCGACGGGCCGGTATGACGGAGGAACGGTTTTAGCGTGTTTTCGCAATAATCCGCGTCGCCGAGCACCATGCCGCCGAGACATCTTCCCTGGCCGTCGATGTGCTTGGTCGCTGAATACACGACAATGTCGGCGCCAAGCTCCAGCGGTTTCTGCAGCAACGGTGTCGCAAACACGTTGTCGACGATGACCTTGGCGCCGGCTTTGTGGGCAAGCGCCGAGACTGCCTTGATATCGACGATGTCGAGGCCGGGATTTGACGGGGTTTCGACAAAGACGCATTTTGTCGGGCGTTTGAGCGCGTCTTCCCACTGGTTCAGGTCGGTGCCGTCGACGATGGTCGTCTCGACGCCCCACTTGGGCAAAATCTCGGTCAGAATATACAGGCAGGATCCGAACAGCGCGCGGCTGCCCACAACATGGTCGCCCGCCTGCACCATCGATGCCATGGACGCAAACACGGCCGCCATGCCTGTCGCTGTCGCTTTGCCGACGGCGGCACCTTCCATCAGCGCCATGCGGTCCTGGAACATATCGACGGTCGGGTTCGAAAAACGCGAATAGATAAACCGGTCGACCCGGTCCTTGAAGGCGTCTTCGGCCTGCTCGGCATATTCATAGACATAGCCGGACGTGGCGTAGATCGCTTCGCTGGTTTCGCCGAATTCGCTGCGTTTCGTCCCGCCGCGCACTGCAAGGGTTTGCGCGCGCCAGCTATCCTGAACGGGTTTGTTGACTGCCATTTAGTGCTCCCGGGCTTTCGCCCAAATAAAAACCCCCGACTGATGGGCCGGGGTTTCAGGAACCTCCGACCTTTTAGCGATTTTTTTTACGTGGCCGCAAGCCGGTCGGCTCAAATCTCCACGAGAAGGCAGCTAGATACGCTTCTCCGCAATTACCGTCAAGCGTTGCCTTGGCCGTCTCAGTCGCCCCAAGATGCCCCAAGACGCCAAGTCCAGATTGCCGTGGTGAATAAAAGCATGGCGCCGCCCTGATGGGCCCAGGCGATATAAATCGACGCACCGGACAGGATCGTCGCGATACCGAGGCAGAACTGCAGCGCGGCAAACACGGCGACCAGCGTCGTTGCTCGCGATTTCGCTAGCCGGTGTGCCCACCAGAACCAGAGCGCTGCAATGACCGTGCAGATGGCGAGTACCCGGTGGATGAACTGGACTGTACCGATATTCTCGAACAGGTTCAGCCAGATTGGTGACATCGACAGGGCATTCGGCGGCAGGATCCCCCCGTCCATCAATGGAAACGTTGTGAACACGGCGCCGCCATCCATGCCGGCGACGAAGGCACCCCAGGTCATAGTGATGAAAATCAGAATACTCAGATTACGCGCACCGCGAGAGACGGGTTTGTGTGTACCGCGGGAAATGGGCACGGCAGCTGCCAGAATTTTTCTGAGACCCAGTGCGGTGTAGAGCATGGCTGCATAAATCACGACTGCGAGGCCGAGATGCGCTGCCAGTCGGTACTGGCTGACCGATGGCTGATCGACCAGGCCGGATTTTACCATGTACCAGCCTAGCGCGCCCTGAAGACCACCAAGGACGAACAGGATTGCCAACCGACCGGTCAGGCCCGCGGGCAGGCGGTAGCGGATCAAAAACCATGCGAAGGGCAGAAAATAGGCGATGCCGATGATGCGGCCGAGAACCCGGTGGAGATACTCAAGCCAGAAAATCCGTTTGAAATCGTCAAGCGCCATCCAGAAGTTCAGTTTCTGGAATTCTGGCGATTCCCGATAGGAATCGAAAACGGCGGTCCAAGCCGCTTCGTTCATCGGCGGTATCCAGCCAGTGAAGGGGCGCCAATAGACAATCGACAGGCCGGATTCGGTTAGCCGGGTGATGCCGCCCAGCAGCACCATCGCGAAAACCAGCGCGCAACAGGCATACAGCCAGTATTCGATCGCCTTCAGCGGCGCAGCGGGGCGTGTTGTCGCCATATGATCAGCAGAGTCCGGACCCGTTGTTCAGTCGAGTTCCCAACTAAATAATCGGCGAACGCCCCATAGGCAACCTTCTGCGGCGCTATGTCACTCGCCCCTCATCGGCCCGCCTGGGAAGCAATATGCCTAGAGGCTGGTGTGACGAGCCCTTGTACCGCGCTGGATGGCGGCGGCTGCAAGCGGATCGATTTCCAGATCGTAGGACAGGACTTCGAGAAGCTGCAGCTCTTCCTGGCTGGCATGGCCGTCGGCGGCGACGATCTCGCAGGCAAACGCGTAAGCCGTCTCGCGCAGGCGGGCGGGCAAGGCTTCCTTGATCTGGGTAATCGCTGCGTCGACACCGCCGTCACTGGCCAGTACTTCGGCGCAGGCTTCGGCATCCGTAGTCAGGTCGTCGGGTTCGTAATCGTCAAATGCCGGCATACGATCGACGAGCTGGCCGATACGCAGGAGTTCCACATCTGTCATTTCGGCGTCGATCGCAGATGCGATGACCATCGTGTGTACCAGGGCGGCGTGCGGATTGAGGCTGCTCATAACGATATCTTCTCCTTGTTGCTCCCGCAGGTAAGGCTCCCTCGCTGATGCGTCAAGTTATTCCGCCTGCGACAGGAAGTCTCGTGTCGCGGCAACCGCCTCGGCGAGCCCGACCCGCTGGATCTCCACCCCGTCCGGGAAGGCGCCGGCGAGCCGCGACGGCATCATCGGATCCAGCATGACGAACACGCCGGAATCAGTGGACCGGCGGATCAATCGCCCATAGGCCTGTTTCAGCCGCAGGCGCGTGATCAGGTCATCATAGCGCGACCGGGTGAAGGCCTTTCGGCGTGCCCGGTGAAGGATTGACGGTCGCGGCCACGGCACGCGGTCGAACACGATCAGCCGCAGGCTGCGGCCGGGCACGTCGACACCGTCGCGCACCGCATCGGTGCCGAGCAGGCAGGACCCTTCCTCGGCCCGGAAGATCTCCACCAGGCTGCCGGTATCCATACGGTCGACATGCTGGGCAAGCAGCGAGTAACCCAATTCTTCAAGTGGCGGCGCGATCCGCTCATGCACGCTGCGCAACCGGCTGATCGCCGTGAACAGGCCGAGCGCGCCGCCGCCCGAGGCGACGAATAATTCACGATAGGCCGCGGCGACCTGGCTCATGTCGTCCTTGCGCACATCGGTGACGACCAGGACTCGTGTCTGTTCCGTATAATTGAACGGCGACGTGACCTGTGCGCGATAGGGCGGCTGTTCCAGGTGAACCGCACCCGTCCTCTGTTCCGCCGACTGCCAGTCGACCTCGTTATCACCGGTCCCGTCGCGGAGTGTCGCAGATGTCACCACGAGACCGTGCGCCGGTTCGGCGACGGTTTTGGCAAAGGGCAGCATCGGGTCGATCCAGTGGCGGTGCATGCTGACATCGCTGTCGCGCCCCTGCGACCGGGTGACGGAGAACCAGTCGACGAATTCTTCCGGCACGCCTTCCGCCAGCGCATTCAGCATGGATTTCCACGCTTCAAGCTCGCCCTCCGCGCGGCGGCGCAGGCCCCGGCTGACGCTTTCGATGCGGTTGCGTGTCGGCGTGTCGAGATCGCTCGAATTCTCGTCCAGCACCAGCAGCAACCGCTCTGCGAGGGCGCGCATTGGCTGGATCAGTCGGTTGAGAGATTCACGCAACGCGCGCGCTGCATCAAGGAGGCCGGGTACCGGGTTGTCGGTTTCGATCTCCAGGTCATAGGGAGATCGGGCGTCCTTGGCGCGGGCGTAAACCTGCTGACGAATTTCGGCGAGGAACAGCTCGGCATCTCCGCGCGCGGTGCCGCCGGCGATGCGCTGGTTCCAGCCGTCGCCGGGCAGCGCGTCTGCCGCTTCGACAATGGCGTCGACAAACTCGCCGATACGCTCATCCAGTGCCGCCACGTCTTCAATCCGGCGCTGCAGGCCGCGGGCACGGGTCTTGCGGCCTTCTTCCGGTCCCAGCAGCCAGCGGCGCAGCTCGGCGCCCTCCTGGCCGCTCAGCTGGGCGGCGAACGCGCTGTCGGCAGCGTCGAACAGATGGTGTCCTTCGTCGAAGATCATCCGTGTCGGAATCTGGCCGTCATCCATGCCGCCGGTCGCGATCTGGGCCAGGACCAGCGCGTGATTGGCGACCACGATGTCTGCACGCTTGGCGCGGCGGACGGTCTTTTCAACGAAACAGCGGTGATAATGGGCGCAGGCCGAATAGATACATTCGCCGCGTCGGTCTGCCAGTCCTACCGTGTTCCGTGGGGTCGCTATGTCGATCAGCCATGCGGGGAAATCCGCGCCGCCCATATCGCCGTCACGGGTCGCGGATGCCCAGCGCGCCATCAGCCCCATACCGATGGAATCCTGTGGGCGCCCGCGCAGCCCGGTGACGGCGTCTTCGTAATTGAGCAGGCACAGATAGTTTTCGCGGCCCTTGCGGATCACAACCTTACGGGATTTGACCCTGGGGTCTGGGTGCAGGCGGTCGAGCTCGCTGTCGATCTGGCGCTGCAGGTTTCTTGTATAGGTGCTGATCCAGACCGTGCCGTCATTGCGCTCGGCCCACAGGCTGGCGGGCGCGATATAGCCGAGGGTCTTGCCGACGCCGGTCCCCGCCTCGGCAAGGACGGTATTGGGCGCGTCCTCGTCGTCGCGCGGCGCGAACGCGTGAGATACCGCCGCCGCATAGTCGCCCTGCTGCGGGCGGTCCTCGGCATGTTTGCCGACCAGTTCTGCGAGCCGGGCCCGCGTTTCGTCCTCGGGCACAGGCAAGTTGCCCGGCTGTACGTCGGGGGCGAATTCTGACCATTCGGGCAGCCGCCGCCAGATTTCGAGCGCGCGGTTGGCAAGGCCGTCCATCGCCGGCGGGACTTCGGCGGCGAGAGCGCGCAGCACCAGCGGCGTCCAGCCCCAGTTGGCCGCTTCCATCATGCGGGCGGTTTCCGCCGCCAGATCGCGGTCGCGGCCGGGTTCTATCCGGATCAGATCGGTCAGCAATGCGCCGCCCGCCAGCTGCAGGATACGCGCCTCGTCGTCGAGATCGCCCGGCACTTCGAGCCCAAGCGCGTCTGCCAGGCCCGAGGGTGTCGGCCGGCAGAATGTCGCGGGGCGGACAAAGGCGAAAATTTCCAGCAGGTCGAGCGCCGGGAATGGCGATGTGTTCAGCCGGCGTGCCGTTGCCAGCGCGTGACAGACCATAGGCACCAGACCACCGGAAAGGCGTTTGATCACAGCAACCGGGGCAAGCTGTTCGGCTGTCCCGTCCGGCTGCCGCAGGACAGCGCCCCGGTGGCCTACCGCGAGGGCGGGCATGTCGAGCGGCCGCGGGTTGGCTGTTGGTGTGGCGGCGGGCGTACCGTCGGGAGTCAGGTCGGGAGATGGTGCCTCGGTCATGGGCGGAGTATAGCCGAATTCGTCGAGGAAGAGGCGCGGAACAAAGCCGTTCTCAGACCCGTTGGCTCAGCCAGATCGCGAGGCGCGATCCTTTTTTAATTGCCGTCGACAGAACTTCGTAGCCGGGGGCCAGTTCTGCGTCGTGTTCCAGCGCGGTGTCGCGGTGTTCGAGCTCGTCCTCGCGGAATTTCTCGATCGTGGCGCGGAGATCTGCCTCGTCATCGCCGAGGAGAGCGGCCTGCTCGGCATAGTGCTTGTCGATTACTTCCTCGACGGCGGCGGTGCAGGCCATTGCGGCGCGTTCGCCCATCATCGCGGTCGCGGCACCCAGTGCATATCCGGCAACATGCCAGACCGGCATCAATGCCGTCGGGCGCACCCGGCGCTCGGCGATCAGGCCGTCAAAAGTTTCAAGGTGCTCGCGTTCCTGTTCGGCCATGTGGCGGATCGCATCGCCGGCGGGGGAATCACCCAGCACCGAGAGCTGGCCCTGATAAATCCGCACGGCGCCGTATTCACCCGCATGATCGACCCGCACGATGCGTTTTACCATTTCGTCGGCCGGGAGATCACCCGGCATAATGCCGTGTTCCGTCAGTCGTTTGCGCACGGTCATGAATACCGTCTCCGGGTTTGTTTCCAGGCTCCGACACCGCAGAAAATCATCAATGCAATCGATGCGACGGCGTTCCAGCCTGCAATTGATACGCCGATCAACGACCACGGGATTTCGTCACACCGGACGACCGGGGCGGCAAGCAACTGCTGGCGAAGGTCTTCGATCGTAGTTGCCTGATTGAGCGAGCCGAGCCCGGTGCACGAGCTTGGCCCCGCGATCCAGTGCTGTTCGACGCCTGTATGGTACAACGCAATGCCCGCACCGACCGCGAAGGTAAGACAGGCAAGCCAGGTCAGGACGATGCGTTCGCGCGGGCCGCGGAACCACAACAGCGCGCCAAGGCCGATGACGATCGCAATCCCGTGGGGAATACGCTGCCAGATACACAGCTTGCAGGGCGCCAGCCCCCCGAGATATTGCGACGCCAACGCGACGGTCAGCGTCATCGCCGACGCCCACATCGCCCAGATGACGGGGGTTCTGTCGTCGATGCGGCGACCCAAAATCTTCACGGGTTCATTCTCCGGCACTCAATCTCATGGATGCATTCTCATGCAATTAACTTGAGGAGGACGAAGCCGCCGATCAGGAGCACACAGAAAATCGCGAACATCAGCCCGAGACGTTTTTCGATGAAGTCGCGGATCGGCGGGCCCATCCAGTACAGCAGGGCGGCAACCACGAAGAACCGCAATCCGCGTGCCAGAATGGACGCACCGGTAAAGGTCGTCAGATCCAGCTCGGTGACGCCGCTGGCGATAGTAATCACCTTGTAGGGGAAGGGCGTGACCCCGGCGATAAAGACGATCCAGCCGCCATATTCGTTGTAGCGGGCCATGAAGTCCGAGAACTTGGCCGCATACCCGTAGAATTCCAGCACAGGCTGGCCGACGCTGTCATACAGCCCCGCGCCGATGGCATATCCCAGCATGCCGCCCAGGACGGATGCGATGGTGCACATGGCCGCGTAGCGCCAGGCCTTGTCGCGTGCCGCGAGCACCATGGGAATCAGCAGGATGTCTGGCGGGATCGGGAAAATCGAACTTTCGATGAAGGCGACGGCACACAGCGCCCACACAGCGTTCTTGCGGGAGGCGAGGTCCATGGTCCAGTCGTACAGGCGGCGCAGCATCGTCATTCCTTCAGGCGGTCAATCGCGGTTTACCAGCGGGTCTGCTGACGGGCAAGACAACACTGCGTCTGCGGTATCCTTATACGCATTTCCCCGGCGACGAACTTGCCCTAATATTGACGCATGGACACACAAACTGCCGCGCTCGACGCGCCCGATACCGCGTCCCTCATCGCCGCCGCCCGCGCGCTTGCGCCGGGCCTGCGCGCCCGTGCCGCCGAGACCGACGCGCTGCGCCGTCTGCCCGACGAAAACGTCGTGGAGATGAAACAGGCCGGGCTGTTCCGGGTGATACAGCCCGAACGCTCCGGCGGCTGGCAGATGGATTTTCACGCCCATCTTGACGTCGTCGAGGAAATTGCGGCGGGATGCGGCTCGTCCGGCTGGTGCCTCGGCGTGCTGCAGATTCATTCCTGGGTCGCGGGACTGCTCACCGAACGGGCGCAGAATGACATCTATGACGCCGATCCCGACGCCCTGATCGCCGCGGTTCTGAACGCGCGCGGCAAAGCCCGCAAAACCACTGAAGGCTACGTCGTCGAGGGGTTCTGGCCGTTCGGCTCCGGCAGCGAGCATTCAAGCTGGATGATCCTCGGCGCGCAGGTGCTGGGCGACGATGACGCGGTGTTGGATGAAGGCTGTTTTCTGATCCCGGCTGCGGATGTCGAAATCAATGATGACTGGCGCGTGGCCGGTCTGCGTGGCACCGGCAGTTGCAGCCTGGTCGTCAAAGGCGCCGACGTGCCGGCTCACCGGTTTATTTCCTTTACCGAAGGCCGCGGCGGCAAGACCCCCGGCGCGCATCTGCATGACGGTACGCTGTTCGACGCACCGCTCGCTCCGTCGCTGGCGATCGCATTGTGCGGTCCGGCGGTCGGCATAGCCGCCGGCGCGATCCGTGATTTTATCGCGTACGTGCCGGGCCGCACCAACCCGCATCTGCGCGGCGTAGCCCAGATTGACTCGCCCCTGACCCACCAGACGGTCGCCGAGGCGCAGGTGCAGGTCGATATGGCCCGCGTTCTGCTGCACCGGGCGGCGGATGATATTCACGCGGCCGCCGCAAACGGCGGGCAGATGAACATCGAAGGCCGTGCCCGTATCCGGATGGACAGCGCCTATGCCGTGCGGCTCTGCATGGATGCGGTGGAATCGATTTTCCTGGCCTGCGGCGGTTCGGGCCTTGCCGAAAAGCACCCGGTCCAGCGCGCCTGGCGCGACCTGCATGCCATCAACCAACACGCCCTGCTGCAACTCACGACCAACGCAGAGATTTATGGCCGCACCCTGTTGGGTCTAGACCCGGGGTCGGATATTCTTTAGCGCGTTTCAACTTTCTCTCAGCGGACGTCAGCCAACGCATTCTAAACGGCGTGCGTTATGCAAACTGTCGAAATAACAGAGCGAATTTTGTATCGCGGGAGATCGTGGAACGGCCAAACCCGCATCAACCCAGTTTAATCTGACACTGCCAGTCTGCTTGCCAGAAAAGGGTCTTTGAGACACGATCAACTCAGTTGCAGGGATCCAAATGGCGAATCCCACCAGGAACAATATCAAAAAGCGCACATAATGCCCGACACCCCGAAAAAACTTCATCTTGCTCAGTTCATGGTGCATGGCCCGACCTATCAAAGTCATGCCATGTGGAGACACCCCGAGACAGTAAAGGCAGGGTATGATTGGCAGCGTCCCGAGCTTTACGAGCATATCGCACGGACCTGCGAACGAGGTAAGTTCGATATGCTGTTCTTCGCTGACTTGAATTACATCTCCGATTCATTCCGCGGCACAATCGCACCTGCGTTAAAGCACGGCTCTCAGGTACCGTCGCACGACCCGATGCCTTTGCTGACCTGGCTGGGAGCGGTTACCACGCGTATCGGCCTCGCTTCAACTTTCTCAACCAGCCATGTCCATCCATTCCATGTTGCCCGAACGTGGGCGACGATCGATCACCTCACTTCAGGGAGGGCAGGCTGGAATGTTGTCACCTCTGTTAATCACAACCAGTCGGCAAATTACGGCGTTGACCATGAGGAAACAGAACGGCGGTATGAAAAAGCCCACGAATATTTTGAGGTCTGTCGGCAGCTCTGGAACAGCTGGGACGAAGACGCGTTGGTTATGGACCCGGAAATTCCGCAATTCGCTGATCCCGACAAGGTGCACCGGATTGATTTTGAGGGTGAATTTTATCGCTCCCGCGGGCCCCTGAACGTGACACGCTCGCCTCAAAATGGTCCGGTCATCATGCAGGCGGGCACCTCACCAAAAGGGCGGGACTTCGCCGCGCAATATGCCGAAGCCGTCTTTGCCATACAGCCACAACGGGCCGAAGCGAAAAAATACCGGGACGACATCCGAAAACGTGCGGCTGAACTGGGCCGTAACCCGGATGCCTGCAAGGTCCTGTTTGGCGCCCAGGTCGTCGTCGGTTCATCCGAGCAGGAAGCCGTAGACAAACTTGGCGAACATAACGCTCTTGTGGAACCCGAAGCGGGCATGACGGTAATGTCGGCTCATCTCGATTTCGATTTATCGACATTGCCATCCGATTCAATAATGGAAAGCCACGACCACCCTCCCCTGCAACGAATGAAGACCCGCTACCGTGATGATAAAGGCAAGCCACTCACCGTCGCCGAGGTTGCCAAGAAACACGGGCAGAGCGTGGGCGTTCCCCAATTCACCGGCACACCGGAATCGGTTACCGACCGCCTGCTTGAATTTGCTGACTATATTGGCGGTGATGGCTTCATACTTTCGCCTCTCTACAACCCGGGCTCAATTGACGAATTTGTAGATCTCGTCGTCCCCGAATTGCAAAAACGCGGTCGTTTCAGGAAAAATTATACGGGTAAAATGCTTCGTGACCATCTCAGTGAGTAGCTGAGTGAATCCTTCACCTTCATCAAAGGTGCCGGGTGTTCATGATGTGGGTGGGGAAGGTAAGGAAAGATCACGCGGTGGGGGCATACGGCCGCTGTTGCACGCGTTAGTCGCCTATGGGTCAGAACCGGACGCTGCTGAGCCGATAATTTTTCATCCGCTTTCGCGCCGTCAGTGGAAACCGCCCAGCAACCAGATTGCGCCGAGCGCGAGCGCGACCAACACGATGACCAGTGCCGGGATGCTCGATTTCTGGCGACCGTCGCGGATAAATACCCATATTGCGTAGATCACACAGACCAGCGCCCAAAGCGCCATCGCGCCCATGGCAATGATAATATACGTCAGCCCGTCCCAGCCGCTTGCCTGTTCGCTAGCGACAATCAGTCCGCCGACGATCAGGATGAAGCCCGCGGTGATATAGATCAGGCGGCTGACATATGGGGGCAGGGTAGAGAGCATAGCCCAGTTTATCAGACGACGCCGGTCCCGCCAGAGGGAGAATGGGTCCCGCCAGAGGAAGAATACGTGATAGGCGGTTGACCCCGCTAGGTCCGCCGATGTAATTCACAACGGTCGCGAGCGTGGCGGAACTGGTAGACGCAGGGGATTCAAAATCCCCCGGTGGCAACACCTTGGGAGTTCGAGTCTCCCCGCTCGTACCATCTCGGAATACCGGTTCTTTGGTTGGTCGTGCAGCCAAAGAAGAAGGGCCAGCCCGTTTCCCGGCTGACCCCCTTCATTTAGCGATATCTTATGTCGATCACGCAGCAGCAGCTTCCTCCGCTGCGTGGGCCGCTTTGACGCTGTCGCGCGCGCAGCAGCGGTCGTAATAGGCGGCGACGTTCGGGTAGGCCGACAGGTCTACCTTGGCCGGTTTGGTCCAGTTCAGAATCGCTGCGGCGTAGCAGTCGGCGGCCGAGAAAGTGTCGCCCATCAGGTACTGCTTGCCTTCGAGCTCGTCGTTCATATAGCTCAGGCGCACCGCGAGCTTGTTGCGGGCAATGTCGCGGTAATCGTCGGGGATGCCCGGCAGGAAGATCGGCGGCAGGTTCTTGTGCAGCTCGGAGCCAACAAAGCTCAGCCAGTCCATTGCCTTGTAGCGTTCGGCCGTGCCGGCCGCTGGGATCAGGCCTTTTTCGGGGTGCTGATCGGCGAGGTACTGAATGATTACGCCGCACTCGCTGAGCCCGGTGCCGTCTTCCATTTCCACATAGGGCACGTAGCCCTTCGGGTTATGTGCCTTGTAATCGGCCCCATCGGAAAGTTTCTTTTCCATCAGGTTGACGGCAATCAGTTCCGGCTCAATGCCAAGCTCGCGCATGGCGATATGCGGGGCGAAAGAGCAGGTGCCCTTGGTGTAATAGAGTTTCATCGTTTGTCTCCTTGATAGGTCTTTGTGTGTCCCGATTGTCTCATCAGAGACTAATGCGCCTACGGCCCGTGATCGTCCAGCCCGCCGGCAATCATATTAACGTT